>PBYU01000047.1 GCA_002730035.1 Gammaproteobacteria bacterium
TTTATTCGATCGCCGCGATAAGCTCTTGGGTTGAGAGCACATTGTGGCCGATTACTGGGTAGTCGATTTCGACAGCCGCCTGCATTTCCCTCATATTGAGCAGCGCACCGTGGTAATCCTGCAGTTGTTTCTCCAGCCATTCGATAGCAGGGATGTCGAAATGGTTGGTGGGTTCATCTAACAATAACAGCTCCGGCTCTCTCACCAGCGCCCGGGCTAGCGCCACGCGCTTGCGCCAACCACCGGACAATTCTGCCACCGGCTTGTCCGCCGGCAGCTGCAGCTGGCTGATGACCGTATCCACTTTCTGACTCAGGCTCCAACCGTGGGCTGCCTCCAGCTGGTGCTGCACCAGCTCCAGTTTGGCCAGGTCGGCATGTTCGTAGTCGGCGGTGAGCTGGTGATAGGACTTAAGCAGCTCGCCCACTTCCGATAAACCGTCGGCCACCATGTCGTACACAGTCTGATCAACCGCCTCCGGTAGGCTCTGTTCAAGCCAGGCGACCTGGGTCCCGGGGCGCAGCCAGCACTCGCCGCTATCGGGCTGCATGGAACCGGCGATAAGCTTCATCAGAGTAGTCTTGCCAGCCCCGTTACGCCCGAGCAGGCCAATGCGCTGAAGCCTGGTGATCTGAAAGTCGACCTGATCCAACAGGATGTGAGTACCGAAATTCAGGGAGAGCTTGTCGAGGCGACCCAGGGGCATGGGACTGCTTATTTGAATGGAGAAGTGAATGCCAAAATGGACAGGCTGGCCATGGTAACCCAGATTGCCGCAGAAATCGGTACGCATTGGCCCTGTACCGCGGGCAGGAAATTCATGGCCGAGTTCCTGAACAGCCCTGATTGCCTGAACCGAAACAAGGCAGCGCCAATCCACCTGAACTACTGTATATTTACAGTGACCCCATTTAAGCAGGTCTAAACAATATGCGTAAAACCACACGCCGAAGTTTTTTCCAACAGGCAGGCATGACCGCGGGTGGTATCGCCCTCACCGGCAGCTTGCCCGCTCTCATGCCGACGCAGGCTGTCGCCCAACCAGCCACCGACTGGCTCGCCCAAACTAGCGAGCCGGCACTCGAGCCAGAACTTGCCATCATCGACCCGCATCACCATCTGTGGGACCGACCCGGCAACCGTTATATGCTAGAGGAACTGCTCGACGATACACGGCAGCACAATGTGCGCCAGACAGTCTTCATTGAATGCACCTCGATGTACCGCGCCGACGGACCGGAGGAACTCAGAGTAGTCGGTGAGACCGAGTTCGTGCAGGGCGTCGCGGCCAAGAGCGCCAGTGGCGGCTATGGCGAGACGCGAGTAGCCACAGGCATCGTCGGCTCCGCCGATCTTCGCCTGGGTGATCGGGTAGCACCGGTGCTCGAGGCGCAGATCGCCGCCAGCCCGCAACGTTTTCGTGGCATCCGCCATCGCGCGGCGTGGGCCGATCGGTCGGTGCTCCCCAACCTGCCTGCTGATGCACCCCAACATATTCTGCTGGACCCGGACTTCCGCAAAGGCTACGCCCACCTGCGCACCTACGGCTTATCCTTCGAAGGCTGGCTCTATCATACCCACATCCGCGATCTGACCGATCTCGCCAAAGCGTTCCCGGATACCACCATCATTTTTAACCACTTAGGTGGACCAATCGGAGTGGGTAATTATGCTGGACGGCGCGACGCGGTGTTTGCCGCCTGGAAACCGGCTGTCGCCGCGTTGGCGCAATGCCCCAATGTCGTCGCCAAGATTGGCGGCATCCAGATGGTTGTCAACGGCTATGGCTGGCACGAGCGCGACCGGCCACCAAGCTCGGACCAGTTACTCGAAGCCAATCGGGACTGGTACAACTACACCATCGATCAGTTCGGACCCGACCGCTGCATGTTCGAGAGCAACTTCCCGGTCGACAAGCTGTCGTGCTCATACACGGTATTGTGGAATCAGTTCAAGAAGCTGACGAGGGGATTTTCGGCCGACGAGCGAGCCGCTATGTTTCACGACACGGCGATGCGTGTCTATCGGTTACCTCTGGTGTAGTTGCGCGGTTAACATCTCACATACAAAACAGCTGTGTTCCAATTCAGGAATTCAAGTGACAAACAAACAAATACCTCCACTACTCCGGTAGAATGACTTATCGGAAGGCGTGCCTTAACAGGTAAGCGTAATGTGCGGTGGCGATCAAACCGATAGCGGCAGTTAAGAGTGCCAACGGCGTCAAATATTGCGTGCTTTCGGTAAGCACGAGCAGAAATACCAGGTATTGAAATGCCGTGGTCATCTTACTCGGCATGCGCGCCTCTACTGATCGCACGGATCGAATCTTTCCCAGCCCAATCAGCGCGAGAAAAATAAATAGCACACCAAAATCTCTCAGTCCGAGCAGCAACCATTGCAACACTGTGAGTTTGCCGAGCCAAACCCAAGTGAGACTGACCGAGAGCACGAACAGCTTGTCCGCCACCGGATCAAGGATCTGCCCCAGATAGCTGGTCCACTTGAACGCACGGGCGGTGAAACCATCGAGAAATTCGGTTGCCAGTCCCAATCCGACCAATAGCAAATGACTTGATTCGGGACAGAACGGAAATACTGCTGCAACCACCAGGCGAACCGATGTGATCGCGTTTGGAATATGTCGCAGTATGCTCGGGTTCTGCTTAGGAGATTCTTCACTCATCTAATAGATAAAAATCGGCCGTAGCCCGGTATTGCTTGATTGAGTGAGTGTAGAAATGTCGCTTAACTTAATCCGAACCAGGGCCTGATACGAGTTGAAGGCGATATGGCTCACCGCGTGTATGTCGCCATACCGGTGCAAGAGGCATACACGATTGAGTTATGCCTACCCCTGGCTGGCATCCCGAACTCGGCGTCTCACGGGAAACAGCGTTGAAGATGTTAACTCTATGACCAGCTCACGGTGCGTTTCAGGAAAACCTCAGAGGCTCGATCGAAGTCGGCAAATATGCCGACTTTACAATTTTTGGCCGCGATCTGATGGCCGTGCCTGAGGCCGAAATTCTCAGCAGCTAAAACGTAATGACGATTGTGGGTGGGGAGATCACCTATCGTAAGTAAATAGGTCTATCTTTAATCCCTTTTTTGGTATGATAAGGCTAAAACCCAATAAGAATAGAGGGCTTACCATGACCCGGCACTTGTTTCCCTGTGTTTTCCTCACCAGTCTGCTTGCCACCCCAATGCTGTCGGCTCAACAGCCCTCCGACTACGTGGTTCCGCGCACTTTTCTTGGACAACCAGACCTCGAAGGTACCTGGCATACGAAATTTGTCACAACCCTTGAGCGACTCGACGGCGTGGAAGACCTGGTAGTAACCGAAGCGCAGGCGGCAGAGATCGCGCAGCAAATACTGGGATTGATTCCTCACAATGAAGACCCGGATTTTGCCTGGCAGGGCATCAATAGTCTGGCTATCGCCAATGGCAGTTGCGCAGTTCTCTCATCGTCGATCCAACCGACGGCAAGCTGCCTTACCTGGAATCTGCCCTGGCACAAGTCGACTATTACACAACTCGCTATGAGACTGAATTCGATCACCCTGAACAGCGCAGTCTGGGTGATCGATGCCTTGCCACCTTCGCCGGTCCGCCCATCTATGCGATCCCGCTGATGTTTCCTTAGCTGATCGTACAAACGAAAGATCAATTCCTGCTTTACGCAGAAGGGCCGGTTGGTACACGCGTGGTGCACCTGGACAGCCAGCGCGAGCAAACCGTTCCCCTGTCCCATGAGGGCTATTCCACGGGTCGTTGGGAAGGCGACACCTTGGTAGTTACCACCACGCATTTCCGGCCTGATCACGTGATACGATCGGGTTTTGGCCGGCCCATGCTCATCAGTCCGGAAACGACAATCGAAGAAAGGTTTACTCGTGTCTCTGCAACAGAGTTGAACTACTATTTCACACTGACCGATGACACGCTTTATTCCCAAGCCTGGTCAGGCGAGTTTCCCCTGTTTGCCCACCAGGGCCCTCTCTACGAATATGCCTGCCACGAGGGCAATTACAGTCTCCCGGGTATTTTAAGAGGTGGCCAGATACAGGCTGCCGAGCAGTAGGGACAGGTCCATTTCTAACAATATAAAGAAACAAGCCTCTTGTTGGCTAAACGCAATACGCCGCTTCAGCTGCGAGATGTCACGCGAAATGTCCACCAATGGTCAAACCGCAGCTGATCCAGTGGTGGCCGCGGCGTCACCATGGTGTCCAGGTCGGTATGTTGCAGTTTCAACACCCTGGCCCTGAATGATCGGTCCATTATTTCAGGATCCGTTTCGCGATTCAGTGTCACGGGATAAACAAGATCCCCCAGCCTCAGGGTAGCCGCCTCGTCAGCCTCGACTCTCGCCGCCCAATACTTTCTGTCACAGACTGAGCAACTGAGAAACAGCTCGCCTTCTTCAGTGGCCATGCAATTGAGATTAATTGAGTGGGGCCGAATTCCGGCCCAGATCTGCAGTTGACACAGATTCTCCTGATTGGCAGTGGTTGTATTCCAATCTGTCACCGGCGTGTCTACCCGTTCTCCAAACAGGAACCCACCGGGGGCCGTTGCACAGGGACATACATTGGAGAAAACCAGAAATCCAACAACTCCAGAGAGTAGAACCGCGAGTAAACCAGCGCCGACCCACATCTTGAGTTTGCCGTAATTGGGAGTAAGTGTCTCGTTCATGGTGTCTGTAGCTCCTTATAAAATGGAACCCATAAAAGGGGTCGGAGGGACTAAATTTTGATCAGTTGTGAGATTGGTTAAAAAATAATCCCTCCGACGCCTTTTAGTGATCGTGGCCATTGCCCAAGGGCGGCATTTCCACGTAGGTCAGTGCCGAGTGATTGCGCAGGCCGGGAGAGCTGTACAGGAATTGGCGGCGACTAAGCATTATGCCCAATCATAGCAGTGACAGATCTGTTTTTCCGAAGTCGGAGAAACTGAATCTGCCCTTCACGCACAGTTTATTCGTCGGTGTATTTTATCTCGAGGCGTTTCAGCAGGAAGATGGTAGCCAGCACCGTGAGCAGGCAGAGCCCGAACATGCCGACGATGGAGACCCAGACGGGCGGTGGCGCTACGATGACCGCCAGCGGGCCTTCGTCCATGGGTATGGGTAACAGTCCCTTCAGGTAGTAGATGACGCTGAATATCTTGAGTGCAGGTGGCAGAATGAAATGTATCCCTTCCCAACCTGCAATCAGCACAATCGGGATCAGTGGATTACGAAACAGCAATCCGGTGGCCATGAATACCGAACCGTAACCCATGCAAGCCAGCACAGTGATGCCGAGGTATTGTCCCAGCTGCTCGATGGCGATGCCGCTGGTCAAATCGGAAACCAGTTGCCCCATGCCGTAGGGCAGGTAGAGCAGCACGAAACAAATGACTGTGCAGAGCCCGAATAAAATAAAAGCGCTGGCCAGTCCGGCCACGTGAGGAAAGCTATCAGATCGACAGCGCCATGAGCACAATCCTTTGGGTTGTCATCATCACTCTGGTCTTTATCACCTGCATGGGTATCGTTGGCCTGGCGGTGTTTGGTATCAATCGACGCCGTAAACAAATAGGAACGCGGCGTGCGCTGGGCGCAACGCGTTTGCAAATTCTCCGTTACTTCATGGTGGAGAACTTCCTGGTGTCAGGGATTGGCGTTGCGTTGGGTGCCGTACTTACCATCGGCTTCAGTATCTTGCTGACAAGCAGTTTCAATATGCCAGTCATGGCCTGGTATTACACACCACTGGGCATGTTGGCGTTGCTTGTCATTGGTCAGATTGCCGTGCTGGGACCGTCATCCGGTGCCGCCAGGACCGAGCCTGCTATCGCCACGCGTTCTATATAAAACAGTCGGGGCCAATTTGCTCGCCACCGGTGGTGCGTGCTTGAATCGCTATGTTGCGCGTGTCAGCTTCGTGCTCAGCTGAATGGTACTAGTACTTAGGCGTCAAACAGGTTCTTCAAATGTTCATTCAGCATGCGCCCGTTTGGATCGAGTGACTGCCGAATTTCCATGAAGTCCCTGAAACGTGGGTACAACTGACTGAGTTCCCGGTGGCCCAGGCTGTGTATCTTGCCCCAGTGTGGCCGCCCGCCGTATTTCCAGAAGATGGGCTCGATGATATCGAAGTAGGGTCTATAGTCTTCCCTGGCGGTGCGGTGTATTGAGATAGTCGCATGGGGCTCATCGCCGTAAGCCATGCTCAGCCAGGGATCTTCTGGACTGACGTAGCGGTACTCCAATGGGAACGCCACATCGATCGCCTGATCATAGATGGTCTTGAGTATTTCCCGCACACATTCTGCGCTGCCTTCTGCAGGGATCGAATACTCCATCTCGTTGAAGCGGTTGTTGCGAATGTTTGACAACAATTTGTGGGACAGGTCTACCACTTCACTGGTTTCCGCGTTCGCTGCAAGCGCATTATTCATCGTCAGTCTTTCCAGCGGCGTTGCATCTACTCCCAATGGCCTGAGATCGGCAAGAGTAACTTCTTCGGCAGGGATAATTGTCTGGCCGATCGGCTGGTCCGATTCATCGATGGAAAGCACCATTGAATAGTCTGAATACACCAGTGGGAAGATTTCAAAATGGCGGTGGCTGGCAGCCAGCTCATCGAAATCGGTGAGGATATCTTCGGTGGGCGCCGTCCACTCACGTTTCTTCAGCTTATAGGCTTCCCGATTCTGCAAACGTATCTGAGTTACCACGCCGAGCGCACCCACATTCACCCGCACGGCATCGAACAAGTCGCCATCGCTGGCATCGATGTCCCTGATCTCTCCCTCGGGTGTTACAAGCCGCAGCGAAGTGATGTTGCCCGCCAGGCTTTGCAGAGTAATGCCGGTACCGTGTGTGCCGGTTGCCGTGGCACCGGCCAGGGTCTGTCGGTCGATGTCAGGCAGGTTTAACATGCCCTGACCAATATCATCTAGAGCCACTCCAAGATCTCCCAACCGGGAGCCGGCGCCGATTGTCGCTTGCAGGGTACTGCTGTCGTAATCGAGTATGCCGCTCAACTGGTCGATGATGACCAGGTGTCCGTCTGTTGGTATTAGCGGGCTGAACGAGTGTCCCGATCCGATCGGCCGGATGGGCCCGCTTGTACTGTTTAACAATTCAATCAATTGGTCTTCGCTGGCGATGTCATAGCGACCCGCCGGCCGACAGGTTTGACCGCCGGACCAGTTACTCCAGGGAGTCGATTGCGCCTGGGCTGAACTGTTCACCGCGTAGGCACCGAACAAAGCAGCGCGCAAACTGGAGGCGAGGAATGATCGACGCGTTAGATCCTTCATTGATTGATCCCTGCCATAAACCCGACCATGGCGCGAAAGTCCTTCACTTCACAAGACATGCAATAGCCCAGCGGTGGCATGGAGTTGTAGCCCTCGAGCACTCGCTGCAGTATGGATTCTTCTCCTTGTGCGAGTCGCCGTTGCCATTGGGCGCTGTCACCTGCAATGGGTGCACCGGCCTCGCCGGTAACATGGCACAGCGCGCAACTACGCGCCCATTTTCCCATCACTGCCTCGTCGGCGATGTCATTGGTGAAAGGTAAATCAGTTGCATTGCTCTGGGATGATTGACGCTGCGGCGCTGAGCTGCTGCATGCGTAAACTGATAAAGTGAGCAGTAGGATTAGCAATTTTCTGCAACTGTTTTTCATAGCCAGCCTGTTCATCCGCATAACTGTAACGGCTCGTTTGGATTCTTGCCTGATATTCAGGTCATTATTAGAGCTTATATGAGGCACGGATACTACAGCTTCGTGAAGCACTGAGCAGCAAATCTCAGAATCGAAAATCGTCACCCGGCCCCTTATTTATTCCTCACAGCTATTGGTCCAGACCCGTGCCAGGCGGTCTCTTCAGGACGTCCAGGTCCAGTTTATTCACTTCGTCGATTATTCTAGCATAAGCCTTTGTGGTGTTCTGCAATCCAGTCCATGGGACGGTTTCCACTGTCTCGAGCTCACTGTGGAAATAGTGGTAATAATCTGTGGTGGTCAGCCCCGGGACATACTGAAACACACGACTCAGATCTCCTGCCGGAGCCCTCGGATTGGGCTCGAGGTAGGTGCTGATGCCAAATTCCCGGAAGGCATTCAGAGCGATTCGATTCAGCTCCGGTCGCGTCGAGCCGCCGGCGTACCAATGAAAAGCAGTATAAGAATTAGACCAGATTATTTCCTCGTCTCGATTGAGATAACGTGGCCTGACGATAGTCTGAACGGTGGAGGGATGCTCCGCGTTGATTAGCAATGCCGTCTTATCGAACAGGTTTTCATGATTTTCTGCCAGCCACATTCGACCCACACCGAAGCCAGGACCGCTGTTGTGATGGCCATCCAATCCAATAAAGATCAGGGTACGTCTTCGTTCCTCTGCAGGAATCCCTGCGTAGTACTCAGCCAATTCAATCATGGAAGCCACGCCAGCTGCGTTGTCACCGGCGGCGTCGAAGAATCCGTCTCGATGAGCCATGACATAGATTGTCTCGTCTGTCTGGCCAGGGAGGGTTCCCCAGACCATCGCTGTCTGAAGACCAGACACGATATCGATATCCAGCTTGATCTTTAACTTAGGTACCAGGTCGCCCTCTATAAGTTCACGCAGAGCAATGCCATCCTCATTACCTAAGGTAAAGGTCGGAACGTCGGTGACGACCGGGTAAGCCTGGTATCGCATATTTCCAGGCATCATGCGTGCATTAAAAATGGCGGCGGCTCCCTTCTCACTTGCCCTGAGCAGTGCACCCTCCTCCGGTAATCCCAACATGTCAGAGATCAACACCGCTTTGCCGGCCACATCTCTACCTGCAAAGTCAGCTTCTGTACCCAAACCAACATAGATCAACTCCAGTTCAACGCCATTGGTGTCGGTCCCTGTGGAGCGGTAAAACGGATGTGCAGTGGCGACACTGTATTCTCTGCCTGCAACAGTGACAGTGACTGACCAGGATTGCGGAAACCATTGCGGTGTCAGGTCGAATGGCTGGATCGAGATGTCCTGCAGCTCCAGGTCGCGGTATTTTTGCTCCAGCCATTCGGCACTTTCCCAATCTGAAGAAGCTCCAATGATCCGACCCCAGTATTGAGGATTGACTGTGTCTCTATAGCGGCGCGAAATGTCCTGCTGTTCCACAACATAAGTCTGCATGCGGTGCCCATCGACCGAGGCGTAGGCGTTGGTAGTGTCCGGCCATTCCAGGAAGCTATCCTGCAATGCATCGAGCTGATAGGGAACCTTGCTAACGGGTCGAAGGGGCTCCAATTCCTGTGCGCTGGTGGTGCAAATAGCCGACAGGAATAAGCCAAGCGTTAGTAGCAAGCATCTTAAGTCTATTTGTTTACTTATAATCATCTGCATAAAGAGCGTTATGGTACCAGATAGCCCTGAACAGTTTTTCTACTCATTCTTCAGGCCCGTGGTACACGCCTGCCACCGAGAATTGTGTCAGATGGAAACAGGCGTAAGGCGCCGGTTCGAACATTCTCATAGTTATCGAGAAAATCGAAAGAGCCCTGGCGTAGCTCCAGAATAGCGATATCTGCCGGGGCGCCGACATTCAGGGTGCCCTTATCACTAAGAAAAGCGTGTAGTCGGGAGGCATTATAGGATCCGCAGGCCACCACTTCGCTCAGACTCATACCACCAAAATTCAACAGCTTTGACATTACGTTGGGGAAATCGATTACGCCCGGTGCACTGCGGCTGGTGGAGAACCCGTCGGTGGATGTGGTGTCGGGCCAGAAACCGGCTGCCATGATGGCATCGAAGCTATCCCATCTGAGGTGGTCAACCCGGCCGTTGGCGACATCGAACCAGATGCCGCGGCGGCGAGCCTCTAGAATTTCTGGAAAGAGTTGGCCATTGTCATCGAAGATGGCATTAGGTGGGGGTGCGAACATGTGGGTGACGATGTCGCCGGGTTTAAGCAGCGCCACCAACTCGCCCATGGGGGTGGTGGATTGCCCCATGTGAATCATGACAGGCAGATTGAAATACGAGGCCACCTCCTGGGCACGACGCAGCACCTCAGTATCGTTGGCGGTAACGCCAGCGGTGAGCCGTGCCTTGACACCGATGACATAATCACGGTGCCGGGCAACCGCCGCTTTGGCGGCTTCCACGTCTGCCAGGGACAGATCCGCCGTGTCGCCAGCGGGAATGACGCCCTGCCGACCGATGTTGATCAGCACTCGCGCGGGTTGCGGAGCCGAGCGGGCTACGGCGACGATGTCATCGATATTGTCAGCCCCCGCTGAACCGGCATCCACCCAGCCCGTCACGCCATCGGACAGGCAAATGTGAGGTCCCTGAGCATCTTGTGCGTAGTGGGCATGGATATCGAGCAGGCCCGGCAGCACCAGCTTGCCGCTGGCATCGATCTCTTGCGCTGCATTGGCGCCTATATTCGAAGCCACGGCAGCGATATGGCCATCGATAATAGCCACGTCAGCAACACTGTCTATGTGGAGGGACGGATCGACCACGCGGCCACCCCTGACGATCATGTCATAGGACTGTGCCATTGGCAGCAAAGGACGGGCCAACACTGTGGCGCCTATTGCGGTGCGAGCAGTGTTGAGAAAACGGCGACGATTCATCATGGCGGATTCCTCTTCTCGGGATTTTTTCGATGCTGCGTCTTAGTCGGCGCTAAGTCAACTGCGGATAGACAGGGCTTGCCCCCACTGCTGTCCCAGAAAATGACCAGCAATGCTGTGCAATATCAGAATAACAGGGAGATTGCTGTCAGCGAGTACAGTGATCGACAGGAAAACGGAGTCTGTCCCCATTTCTCTCCATTTATCTCGATTTTTCTACTTTCTTTTTGCTGAAATCACCGTAGATATCTTTCGCACAGGTCGGGCAGATACCATGAGTGAATTCGGCGTCTGAGTTCCCGGCAATGTACTGCTCAATCTGCTGGTAGTAACCATCATCGTTACGAATTTTTTTGCAACTCGCACATATTGGTAGAAAGCCTGAAAGTGTTTTGACTTGATTCAAGGCGTGAAAAATACTGTATCTCGCCCGATGATATAAGGAAGATGCAAGCACTGACATCATTTGAGCAAACAGGATAGCGACCAGTATTACCGGCCTGTCCAACACTAGATCTGCACGGTTCTGGGTGAAGATCATTGCTGTTTCGCCGACGATAAGTATGGTCATCGCTGGCAACAAATAGCTCGCATACACCGGAAATGCGTAGTGCCCAGTGTAGATGAACACGACTATGAGAGCTGTGATACGTACTCCCGAATAGTCATTGCTGGCGTGGACGAGTAGAAGACCTATGGCAAATAGGACCATGTAGAGCAATGCGCACAGGTCCATCACCCTTGCTTGTCGCTTTATGGCAACTATCCGTGTCACACCCAGCCCCACAAACATGAGAATAATCTTTATGGCGACGCCATTAACAAGCGCAGGTTCCTCTGCCAAGCGTGACAAATCGATTAGTGTCATCGCGATAAGCAGCAGTGTAACGGCATAAGAAGTCACTGCCAGCTGCCGAATATCGTTATCCAGGAAATGTTCCTGGTAAGCTAATTCTTCAGCTGATTGACGAGCAGCATACATATACCGCCACAGGGGAAGATCATAGGGTGGGAGCATTATTCTGGCTCTTGTTGCAATGTTGCTGTATTGGTAAGGATAGAACCTGACACGCTTCGAGTTCACTAATGTTGCGCAGATAAAGCTGTCAAGCTGAAGTGTTTTCCAATCGGGTCACAGTTACAAAGCAAACACCCACAGCGCCGCCGCTCCGGGATTCGCCGGGACATAGCCGGTGAATTGATTCATCAGACCAAGCCAGATTCCCGTGTGCAGGTTCAACTGCCCGGCCACTACTGCAATGTATTGTTTCCCGTCGACGCTATAGCTGATTGGAAATGACGAGGGAATCGCGTCGAGTTCGGTTTGCCACAAAACCTCGCTCGTCTCTTGATCGAAGGCCTTGAACGAATGATCAAGATATCCGACGAATACCAGCCCACCTGCCGTGGCCAGCGCGGAGGAGATCGGTGGAATTAGTTCTCTATGTTGCCAGGCCAGCTCCTGTCGCTGCAGGTCGATAGCTTGAAGCCTGCCGAAATTGCCATCGCTGCCCGGAACAGGCACGGCATCCATCTGCAGCCCACTGCTGAGAAGTGTCCCCTCACCGTTGAGCAGGGTATCCATACAGACTTCGAACATCGGCACGAACAACATTTTAGACTCACTATCGATGGAGCTGGCAGGCCAGTTGCGCCCACCCTGATAGAGCGGACAGACCGTACGGATCGTTTCGGCATCGGGGATCACATCGGGATTGATGTATTTGGTCCCGGTGACCGGATCGATGGCACTGACGATGTTCTGAATGCCGGGATCTACCGAAAACAAGTATTGACCAGTCGCGGCGTCCAGCGCATCGAAGAGGCCTGGCTTGCCGGCGGTGATAACCACCTTTCTGGTCTGGCCCTCGATTTCCAACTCGACAATAGACCGCTCGAAGATCCAGTCGAGATCGAATTGATCGTTGGGGATATGTTGGTAATACCATACCAGCTCGCCGGTGGCTGGCCGCAGGGCGAGGGTGGCATTGGTGTAGAGTGCGTCGTTGCTGACGCCTTCGATACCCAGTGGATAGAGCAGTGGCGCCGTATTATAAGTAGGTGAAACACCGTAGAAGACCAGATCCAGTTCCGCGTCATAGCTGCCGGTATTCCATACCGAGCCACCCTGTCGCTCTTGAAGTGGAATGTTGTTCCAGGTGTTGCCGCCTGGCTCACTAGGCCTGGCTAGCGTGTTAAAGCGCCAGGTTTCCTCGCCGGTCTGCAGATCGATGGCGATGATAAAACCACCACCGGGTACCCGGCTCGCCGCCATACCCTGGATAACCTGCCCACCGGCAATGGTCGGTGCACTGCGCAGTGCATGTCCGGTGTTGCCATTGGTATCGATGGCATGATCCCAGATGACGTTTCCGGAACGCGCATCCAGCGCCACCATGTGCAGATCCGAGGTGGGCACCAGCACCTTATTCTCATGCAGTGCAATGCCAAACTTGTGGCTGGTAACGGCACTACCATCGTGACTGTAGCGCCATAGCAACTCGCCGTTGCTGGCATCCATTGCCAGCACCACGTCACCGGCGCTATACAGAAACATGACGCCGTCGTGTACCAGCGGAGTAGGCATGTTGTTACCGGGAGTCACCGGTTGATGCCAGGCCAATTGCAAATTAGTAACGTTTAACCTGTTGACTTCATCCAGCGGTGAATTACCCTGGTTGTCATAGGTACGTCGCCAGGTTATCCAGTCGGACTCGGGAGGATTCTGCAAGACTTCATCGCTGACTGCCGAGTAGCTACGCAACAAGGGAATGGAATCAGGGTCAGCTGTCACAGATTGGAGCGAACTGGCAGCGTTTATGCCATATTGCTGAATAATTCCTCTGGGCGGACTGCCATCCTGTTGAGCGATTGCGGTATTAATGGCTAGGGTTAGAAAAACAACGACTGGACCTAACTGCACTCTACTTTTCATTATTCTATGCTCCGTAAGTCTCGGCGATTCGGTAAGTGGCGTCCCGAAATCAAAGGATTCAGTGTGATTAGTTTTCTCCAACGAAAAGCCAGAGAAGACACAAATCAAACGCCTCTGATTCAATTGATTTTTTCACGCCCTGGCGGTAGGGCGCGCGGATACTCTCGCCCACCAGTCATTCAGATTATTCAATCCTTCAGGAATACGTATACCGAGGGCCGCCTTACCCATGACGAAGGCGCACTGTGCGGTAATATCGGCTACCGTGTAGTCAGCTCCTGCGATGAACTGCTTTCCTTCCAACTCCTGGTTAAGCCATTCCATACGCCCCTGCACATTCTTCGTAGTGACCTCTGCCAGCTCGGGAATCTGAGTGACGCGATCTTTCCACATTTCACCGGTATGGACGAAGATAGTAATCATGGGAATAAGCAGTTCAAACTCCATGCGGCGGTGCCACATGTCGACCAGTGCCTTATCCACTGCGTCTCGCCCAAACAGTGGAGGCTCGGGATTCATTTCTTCCAGGTAACGGCAGATTGCTGCTGACTCGGCGATACAGGTGCCGTCATCCAATTCCAGCAGCGGCATCTTACCCAAAGGGTTTTTGGCCAGATATTCTTCGGACTGGTTTTCCCCGGTCATCATATCTACTGGAACAACTGGAATATCCAATCCCTTCTCCGCAATAAAAATTCGTACGCGACGGGCATTGGGTGAAGGGGGTAGATCGTAAAGCTTCATAACGGAGACCTCTTATATAGTCGCTTAGAGTACCTGACAACTGGGTAGCAGCCTTTTTAGTACTACCTCATGCTGGCTGTAACGCTATCTCACCTTCGGTCTCATCCTCGAAGGCAAACACAATTAAAGCGGTGGAGAGCAACGCCAATGCCGCCAGGGTAAACCACATGCCTGCAAAATCCGTCACCACGCCGGCCTCTCCGAAGACACTGCCCAGGATGCCCAGAAACGGACCGGCTAACATAGGACCGACGCCCAGAATGATGATGCCAAATACAGCCTGCGCCGAATTGCGGATGTCCGCTTCGGCGATGCGATCGACATACATAAATGCAGACGCGAAGAAACAGGCATAACACAGACCATGTAGTAACTGACTGAATACTCCAATCATTAACGGGCCGGTCCACACAAATTGACCCGCTGCATCTACCGACGGTCCTGCGGCGTCCTGCATACTGATAAGGCCCCAGATCGCATAGCGGGCGAAATAGGCGAGGCCACCGATGGTAATCGTCCATTTGAATCCGAGGCGAACCAGGAATGTTCCCAACAATGCCAGGAAGCCTATCTCCGCAAACTGGCCTACAGTCATCGCCGGAGCGATGTAGGTCACCAGAAGCCCTAACTGATTTTCAAAAAATGGGCCGGTCTGCATGAAGTAAACTTGATGAATTACTGCAATCGGTAAGCTAGCCGCTACTAGAATGGCAAAGGATCGATGTGACAACAAACTGAAGGCTTTCTTGAAGGCCAGTCTTTCCACCGCTTCTTTCTTGGGGGGCGTATGAGGGAGTAGAAGACAGAAACCTGCATACAAAATAGCAAGGACTCCTGACACCTTGAGAGTATCAGCCAGTCTAGCTGTCGCGTCTGGTACTTCGGTGCCGACGAAGAAGGGTGGCAGAATTTGAAACTCCAGGTCTGTCTGCAACCAGATCATGGGAAACAACCAGCTCGCCGCGATCCAGCCAATCGTGCCCAGCACTCGAATGCGTGGCCACTCGCTGTCGGGATCATCCAGGTGTGCAAAGGCCATCGAATTAGTCAGTGACAGTGTCGGCATATAAAGCACACTGTAAAGTGTTGCCAGGATAAGCCAGGCGGTAAACGAGTCCTGATAGGAGAGTGTCAGCTTGACGATTCCACCAAGCACCAGCAGGACT
Source organism: Gammaproteobacteria bacterium (assembly GCA_002730035.1). Taxonomy (GTDB): domain Bacteria; phylum Pseudomonadota; class Gammaproteobacteria; order Pseudomonadales; family Pseudohongiellaceae; genus UBA9145. Next base: position 15,483 of record PBYU01000047.1, read on the forward strand.
GCTAGAAATTTTTCAGTGGAGAAATAGCGGTCAGCAAACTGCCCGGCGATGAAAGGAGCAGACACTGCTCCGATTGAACCAGCTACTCCCAAGATCCAGCCGACCTGCCCGGATGTGAATCCTAAACCGCCATCTGCAGTAGTCGATTGTAGATAAGTCGCCAGTACCGGTAGCCAGATTCCCCAAACGGCATACTGGAGAAACATCATCATGCCAAGGCGGCTCTTTACAAAATTCATCTTATTATTCTCCCTGGAAATTGCTTCGCTCGAAGTATTCCCTATAAATAGCGCGTACACCATTCAAATCCGTGACGAAAAAGATTTCATTGGGCCGCACGGCTCTGCGGAAATAGTCGTAGACAGGCGCGATGGAATCGATTTCACTGCCATCTCGTGGATCGAATGGACGAAGGTCATGCATGGCCTCTAACGCTACCAGCTTGCGGCGCCGGTCCTCAACCGATAACTGATGAGAATACAGGCGTTGCAAGTGCAGGCTGCCTCCATTGAAGGCTGGCAAACCAGTCATCCCGCCCCGTGGCCCCAACGGAAAAGCTTCGTTGCCGATGGCGTGATTTGTATAGAGTAAGATATCGCATTCCCTGCCCCACAGGGCCAGCGCTTCAAATAAGGCCAGGGCAGTAAACTGATGATCGAGGTGACGATCGAGCCGCGGATGGGGTGCGACTACCGACTGGGGCTGGACTCTTTCAAGCTCAGCAAGCAGGTCAGCAACGAGTGATGGCCAGCTGGAGATAAATTCCCGTTCGCGCAGTTCAGGATCGAAATTGAGGCGCCGGTAATAGGCGGGGTCTTCGAGCTCGGCCAGCGGTGGCTCAACCGGATTCGGCCGCTGCAGCCAGAGTTGTCGAAGCGTGGCATCATAGTAACCGAGATTGCGTACCGCTTCCGGCTGCAAGCCTCCCAACAAGGGCACCGTGAGACTGTCCAGAGTCCTGATGCGACCCTTTGCCCGGTATTGTTCTGCTTCGCCTGGCCACAAGGACTCGAAGTTAGCACCACCGGCATCCCCCGCAGTTACCGTGACTACATCGGCGAGAGATGACTGGTAGACACCAAACGCTGCGATCTCTGCATCATCCGGATGGGGTGCTACAACCAGAACCCGACGTCCTTCGAGAGGTGCATTGGAAAATGTAACCAGTGTAGCCGGCCCAGAATTCCACACCGCTCCGGCGCTGGTGAATTCGATAAAATCTCCCGGCCCGATGTCCGACTTCAGTAATGGGCTCAGGTCTAGGTAGCGCCGGCCCTGCCCACCCTGTTCGAAGTATTGGACGAGGGATACTCCTGCCGAATCGATTTCGATTGCAGGATTCTGCCCACGAGTTCGTTGGAGGGAAATCTCTAGGAGCGCCGTATCGACTCCCGGACGAACCGTTGGCCATTCGAGTCCGTCTTCGGTGAGGTTAAGGGAGTAGTTGTTGGCATCCTGCAAACCGGAAAGCCCATAATCGTAGTCACTACGACGATCGAATGGCTCGAGTCGCCCCTGAGTTGGAGCATTCGTGCATCCACTGATTCCGATTACCAGGAGAAAAGAGAGTATTATCGTAATTCGCATAATTGGGGACAGTTTACTTATTTCCGCGGCGACACCGGCTAGCTTGCCCTACGACCGAAATCACTGTCTATCAAACCATTTTAATACATGACAAAGGCAAACATCCTGATGCCAACTGCAACCAGCAGATACTGCCTGCCATCGACCATGAATGTCTGCGGTGAGTTTGACATATCGCCAATACGGGTATTCCAGAGCAGGTCGCCATCTTCCGCATCGAAGGCGACCATGTTGCCCCTGCCATCACCGGTAAATACGAGCCCGGTTGCCGTTGCCAGCACACCTGCACGTGTGCCGCCACCGCCCGGCCACTCATGGCGCCACACTGCTTCGCCGGTTCGATAATCGATGGCCTGAAAGGCACTCTCAATCGATCCGACTTCGGTACGCGCCTTTCCACCCAGCCCCATCGATCCGCGAGGGTCGGGGTCGGTCAGATAAAGCATGTTATAGCCATTATTCTCCTGGGTATAAAACAGGCCTGTATCGGGGCTATAGGCGGGGGGCTGCCAGTTAGCTACTCCGCCCTCAACCGGCGATACAAGAGCTCCCGGAATAAGTGCTTCTTTGCTAGGGTTGGGTTCCGGCTCGCCGGTTTCCCGAACATGGGATTCCCAATTGGCAGTTCGCGAATATTTGCTTGTCAAAATGTGTTCACCAGTAACTCGATCTAGGGTGAAGAAAAAACCATTCCTGGCCGCAGTAGACACCAGTTTTCTGGGCTGGCCGTCGATTTCACCGTCGATCAGTATCGGCGTTTGTGCCGAATCCCAGTCATGGGTGTCATGGGGGGAGGTCTGAAAATACCATTCCAGTTCACCGGTGGTGATATTCACGGCAACCAGTGAGCAAGTAAACAGATTGTCACCGGGTCGGGCGACTCCCGTGTACCCCGGGGTAGGGTTACCCGTTCCAAAGATGTAGAGATCGGTTTCCGGATCATACACTCCGGGAACCCAGGCGTTGCCACCGCCGTGGCTGGCAGATTCCAGATCAGGCCAGGTCTCGATACCGGGATCGCTCTCACTCATCGGCACGGTATAGAAACGCCAGAGCAGTTCACCAGTTGCTGCATCGAAAGCCTGCAGGAAACCGGGCTGATCCAGGTCGTTGCCGGTGCCAACGATTACCCGATCGCGAATAGTGATCGGCGCCATGGTGGAGAAGTATTGCAATTCGAAGCTGGCAATTTCCGTGTGCCAGTTTTCTTCCCCGGTATATGCGTTCAACGACACCAGGTAGTTATCCGGTGTTTCGAAAATAACCGAGTCATTCCAGATAGCCACACCGCGATTAGCAATATGGGTTCCACCGCGCGTCTCCCAATGGTAGTGCCAGATCTCACTGCCATTACGGGCGTCCATCGCCCATACATGATCCGGAGCGGTTACGTAGAGAATGCCGTCGACTTCCAGTATAGCCCCTTTGATACTGCCTCCCCGAATATCGATGTCTCCTCTGCCTTCACCACCGAGTTGAGTAATGATGGAGTCGGCCTGTCGGTTTCCCCGGCGTACGTTGAAGTTCAATTCTGCTGTCCAGGCCAGGGTAAGATTCGTGACATTGTCTTTGTTAACCTGGGTCAGATTACTGTAACGTCTGCCGCTGTAGTCGCCAGAATAGGTAGCCCAATCACCATCGAGATTACCAACTAGATCTGTAGGATCGACAACAACATCGTCCTGTGCAAACAGAAGTTCTGGAAGTAACAATAAGAATGCTAGTAAAGAAGTCAAATATCTCATTTTAGTGTCTCCAGGTAAGCTGTTACATCGTGAATGGTTCCATCTGTGAGTTCGGCCCAGAGCTCTTTGTGCCTGGTCAATGGATCGTCGAGCTCAATCCCTGGCGTATCACCCCGGCGAGTAAAACTGCGATAGGCGCCCTGGGCTGTACGCAGACTGATAAAAAAATCATCGTAGCGCAGCAGGCGACCACTTACTTGCTCTCCCGTTGCAAGGATTACTGTAGCGGTAGTCTGAGCACCACCTCTCCCGCTACGCCTGCCCTGACCACCAGCTACCCAGGTGTCTTGCAAGGCGTAGGGATCGGTGATGCGACTGGAGATTCCCTGTAAATCTCCGGTCACAGAATGGCAACTTACGCATTCCTGGTTGAAGTAGCGCTCTCCAGCGGTCACATCCCCCACCAGAATATCCAGATCGTAGTCCACCGGAGGTGTGCTGCCCTGGCGTTCTGAAGTGGCGACGACGGAATGGATATAACCCGCAACTGCAGCAATGTCCTCAAGGTTGAGATTACCGAAAGCTGGCATCCTGCCCACGCCCTCTGACACCACCTCGCCGATAACCTCGCCGGCAACGTCGTTTAGAACAACACCGGAACGAAGCAGGTTCGGACCTCCCCCATCGCCACCCCGCAGATCCGGGCCGTGGCAAAGCCGGCAATTGACCTGGTAGAGAACATCCCCAGCTGCAATCACTTCGGCAGATGGCAAGGCTCTCTGTTGAGCGATGAATGTGGCATTAGGATTTGCAATGACTATTTCAGGATCTATGTCTTGGGCATTGCCTGCTATACACCATAGTGACAATGTGATGCTAGTTGCGAACTTAATAAATCTCATTGAGATAATCCTCAATAGGGTCTAAAAGATTTCCTGGGATTGAATTCGAAGTAAGGCCAATTCAATTTTCAATTACTTGTTTCTTGTTTCTTGTTTCTTGTTTCTTGACCACTCTAACTTATATAGCCGACTGGCGGCAATTATTTTGCTGATAGCCTGACTCACGCCCCGATCAGCGAAAGGCTGCGACCTTCCTGTGCACTTTGAAAAGCGGTATCAACTATCTGCTGCCCAACGCGACAGATATCGGGTGCCAGTGGACCTTCGATCGGCAGCTCATTCTCCAGGCAATGCACTACGTATTGGATCGGGTTCTGGAACGGCGCATCAATCGAATCAACTGCCAGATCGGTGCCTTCTGGGTGCTCACGCGACTGTAGCCGAACAGTAGAATCCCAGTCGTAGTTGGAGATGGTTCCTTCGCTACCCACGATCACGAATCCACATTTGGGCTGCGGCTGGTGCGTCCATGGGTCGGTGAATGTGCCCCAGCGTGTTTCGAATTTTGACAGACCGTGGGCATAGCGCGCTACTGTTATGCTGTGTTCGTCGACTTCCAATCCCTTCGGAACATGGATCATCGATGTGACTTCTAGTGGTGCTCGTCCACCCTGGTACCAGGTTCCCAGGGTTGTTCCGTAGCCCAGGTAGTCCAGTAAGGATCCGCCGCCGAGGGCAGCCTTGTAAAACCAACTGTGCGGCTTGCCAGCTTCCACTTCTTCGGCAGTTGTTTCGACCTTATCGGCAAGATGCCAGAGCGGTCCGCGATTGCCGTCATAAAAGTGTACTTCGAGCACCTCCCCGATCTGCCCTTCGTCAATAAGTCGCTTTGCGGTGATGTGAGGCGGATACCAGGCCAGCGGCCAATTGATGGCGAGGCGCTGATCTTCACCCATGGCGGCGGTCATGCGGTCTGCCTCAGCCAGGCTCGAGGCGAAAGGTTTTTCCATGATGATGTGAGTTCCAAAAGGCGCAATCTCCTCGACTGCCTCTGCATGCCGACCGGTTGCCGGGCATAGCAGCACGATATCGGGCCTGGTGGCTTCGATGCAGGCGCGATAATCAGTGAATACGGCATCGGGTGAGATGCCAAAATTCTCGATGCTTTGCTGCATCTTCTCCACTGACTCGTCACATATCCCAACGATTTCCACGTTAGGGTGTTCGAAGGCCATGCGCAGGTTATCCCCCATGTGAAAGTGTTCAAAATCAATTCCGGCAATGCGCCATGTCTTACTCATGGTTTCTCCCTAACTCGCAAAACATCGTATTCACTACAGGGTGGACGATACAGCGCGCAAATGGCAACCCTGGAAGTTTGCACTTTACACTGTGGATTGAGAGCTGTAACTGCGGCTGCAGAGATTTTGAAGGCAGCAGGGAGCTGAAGTGTACGCGAAATGACAATGGCATCCGGGCTACGGGTGAGGATAAAGACTAGGGACCCGGCTGTTAGTTTGCCTGGCTTCTTACAGTTCCTTTATCTTGATATTCCGATACCAGACAGCGTCGCCGTGATCCTGTAAGGCAATATAACCACGCCGGGCAACATCAGCCCAATCTGCATTCAATGCTGGAAACTTACTCGCGGCTACCAGATCATGCCAGGCTTTCGTCCCAAGCTGGAATTCAACGACGACTTCACCATTCTGGTAATGCTGGACACTGCCATTGTTTATGATGACTTCAGCCGTATTCCATTCGCCAACAGGGTTCACATTTTGTGGTCTGGCAGGAATCAGATCATATAAGGAACCTGCCGTTCTGTTGCCATCGATGCCGGCACGAGCATCCGGGTGCCTGTCGTTGTCGAGGACCTGCACTTCCGGTGCGGTCTTGTAGATTACGTCCATTTCTTCAGGTTCCTGGCCTAGGTAAAAAATACCGGAGTTGCCGCCTTCTGAGATTTTCCATTCCAGTTTCAGATGAAAATTCTCGAATTGCTGGTCGTAGAGAATATCGCCTGGGTCGCGAGCGCCTGAAACACCACGAGCCGAGCTATCCATAAATAGACTGCCATCAACGATTTGCCAACTCGCAGGAACAGTCTCTCTTCTATAGCCTCTCCAACCCGCCGAGGTTTTACCGTCGAATAGGAGTTTCCAGCCATCGGCGATTTCCGCTTCAGTCAGGCTGTTCAGGAGCGCTGTTTCTGCCGCTTTTGAAGTAGTGGCTTGAAAAGAAATCAGTACAGCCGAAGCAATTACCGTTGGAAGTACCCAATTCAGTTGCTTTGTAGTTTTCATAGCGGTGCCTTGATTCAAGGGGTCAGGGACAATGCTCTGACAATCTATCATAACAGAATCCCTGAATGCTCGATCAATGTCCCTGACACCTGTGATTCTTACTCCTTATCTGGCGCTACGCTCGGCTACCATTCGTTCGTATNCCTCTTGCCCGAGATNGGTGACATCAACCCAGTTATGGGCCATCTCGTCCACCGTACGGTCTCCCCAGCCTACCCACTGATTCGGGTCCGGGTTGGAGGGATTGTTCTCCGTGTTGTCATGCCACGCGGTAGTCGTGATCATCGTTCCCTTCGGAACCAGTGGTGCGGCATCCTGGTCGAAGACGTAGTTGATCTGCCAGTTCCACTGAAAGTTATCCACGAAAGCCAGCACTTCCCGGTTGCCGTTGGGATAAGTGGCCTCCATCGACATGGCTTTACCGCGCATGTGCATATGGGGCTGGAAATTCTCGAGTCTAGCCGGGGCCGACAACACGAAGTTACCCTGGGTGACGGCTATTTCGCCCGGCGGAATATCCAGGCTGTTGGGTCCTTGGGCATCGAACATGCTCAGGATAGTGCAGTGCTCTGGAGGCTCATCGTGAAACCATACGGCCAGCTCGACCTGAGCATTCGGTACACGCACACCACTGGCATACAGGTGCATCTCCCAGGTGATTTGTGATCCAGGCATCATCAGCTTACCGGTGTCGGGGCGGAATATTTGACCCGCCTTACCGACTGCCCATTCCATAAAAAGGCTTGGACCGAATGGAATATCAACGTCTTCCGGTAGCCCGGCCTTGCCATCTTCCTGTTGCACCAGAAATGCCAATGAATGGTGGACCACCCTGCGGCTTTCTGCGTTCTTTGGTCGAATCTCGATGGCCTTGACCCATTTCTCTTCGGTCAATCCCGTTGGTGTGGTCGGGCGAAACCATTTATCCTGGGTTACGGCCGCCAGGTCATAAGGCTCGGACTCAACCACCAGATCCGGCGCTGAACCCATCTGGCTCTCAAGACGCCAGACTAAGGCATCGTTAAATTCACGCGCTGCAGGTGCCTGACTTGCGTCACCCTCTGGCGCCCCTTGGTCGACCCAGGAGATGATGGTGTGTCGCTCTTCTTCGGTAAGTCCGCGGTCATTAGTGAATTCCTGCACACCCACATCAGGATTGATATGCCAGGGTGGCATTACCCGATTTTCTACCCGGTATTTGATTATCGGTGCAAAAGTTTTAGCCTGGTCATAGGTCAGTAACGACATTGGCGCGATAGAATTCGGCCGATGGCACTCCTGACACTTACCTTGAAAGATGGACGCTACCTCTCCGGCCCAGGTTACTCCTCGCTGTTCCTGGCCAGAGGCTTGCTGCGCCGATGACAAAAGGGGAATTGCCAGCACTGCAACCGCCATCAACTTCCTTAGCATTCTTGCATTCATCATTCCTAGCCTCCTGGAGAGCTTAGCGCCTCCAATGTTACGTTCTCAAGCGTTTAATTTATTCTCAAGCGTCTAATTGCTCACACTTACTTTAAGAAAACTATTGGTCCAACAACACTGCGAATGACCAGCCGTTGCCGGTCCAGAAATATCGGTCAGCCTGGCTCACAACAAATAATCTCCTGCCTCGCTAAAGGTAACTTCGGTGTTCGCCTTGCCGCCGGCCGCAGCTATCTTTGTGGCGGACTCACTGAATGCAACCTCGCTCGGGCCCTGATGCTTGAGCCAGACCAGATCTACCGGTGGAGTCATGCCACTAGTTGCGATGAACATGGCGGCAATGCCACTGACCTTGCCATCATCGGTAACCCATACATCAACAGACAAAGGCTCACCTACTTCGGCCTGCACGGGACCGGCTGTAATGCCACCAGGCCCGTGGCCGATCTGCCCGCCCTCCTGAAAGCGAATTTGTGGCGGCAGGTTACCGCTGGCATCGCCGACTATCGCATCGATCACATAATCATTGCTCAAGTTGGCAGGGATACGAAAAGTTTTACCCTGGTTCTCTAAATGCCAGACAACCTCTTCGCCGGAGCCGACGGGTATATTCACTGTGAACACCCCCCAGTGACGACCGGTTTCGAAATGGCTGGGCTGTCCCTGATCGGACTCGCCTCCGGGTACGCCGAGAATCCGATTGCTCGGGCCGACGGGAATATCGAAAACTTCTTCGATGTTACGATTATAGTAGCCAAATGAGAGTGCAATCGTGCCGTCCTCATTTTCATACCAACCTTCATAGGCCGGTGTCACCGTCTGTCCTGCGGTAATGCCAATGTCTTTGCCCAATGGCAATAACTCGACGGCCAGGGGTGTACCCTGTGCGTGCACCGCACTGGCTGCCAACAAACTGGAGCACGCCAGAGTCAGACTGACGAGTGTAGAAGACAATATTTTCATTCGACCTCCTTAAGCATGACCGCCTGCTTTCGGATAGCCCGAGACTACATTGATTAACCAAACCCATCACAACTTTGCGGTGCGACGCCACTCCAATGTGGAGTGATGCGTCCGCTCAGATTTTGTGTGTTGTTTGTGTATGGAGCCTGGTATGCGCAGCAGGAGCGCCACCAGGAACGGGGAAGGCTGACAAAAATCACTAAATAGGGATAGATTTATTTACTATCCAGACTCGGTTATTCAGTCCAGTTCATTCACGAAATACGCCACGAATCATGCAACCCGCTCCAGTCCTGGCGTTGAGATCGTCTCGAGCATGCCTCCTGTGGTGTGATAGAAGGGGTTGCTACGCTAGAAAATCGTTTTTCAACCATGCTGAATCTTCCCGTCGGTCCATTACATTAAACTGCCTCACTTTCGACGCAATAGCCTTCCACAAAGACAGCAGGCAGACGTGCCGGTCTGCCGGTATCCAGATTAGTGCAAACGAAATCAAAAACAGCCCGCGCCAGGGTCTTGCCAGTATCGACGTTGATGATCTGAAATTGACGGCTGAGTCGTAGTTTGCCATCTGGATTGATTATCCATGTCGCCACCCTCAGCCGGTCCTCTGCATAGGCTGAGCCCAGCAGGTCGACATCGAAGCGTACCGCCGCCATGCCTCTGGCCATGTCCTTGCATCGAGACTCCGGCAGTCCCACGGCCGTGGAATGGTCAAAGGCGCAATCGATCATCCATTGTACGTAGTTATGGGTAGAGACGTGACCATAGCCGTCGACGTTTTCCGGTGTGACAGTCACGTCAATGACGAAGGGATTAGTACGGTCCCAGGCCAGTACGGTATTCCTCGACGTTGCAGCGCGGTCGGCTGCTGGATCCGATGGAGATTTCATATTCTGCTCCTTCCAAATAGGGATACTCACGGAAGCTGCTCCCTCATGATCGAAGCTCCGACTGACTGATCTTCGTCAATATAGCCATTCCAAAATCAATTCCCGTTAATCCAATTCTATTGGATCCCTTTTTGATTTCACAATTCATTCCATCAATAAAGAACAGAAACTTTTTCCGGAGAATTGGTCAGGGCAGGCTTTGTCTTGTTGGAGTGCTCGGTGAATGAGCTGAGGCGGCTCGGCTTTTCAGTTGCAGCTCTGTCCTAACCGGTAGGACGGAGGCTAAACCAGATTGGCTATAAAAGGTGCATCAGCGCTGTTTGGAAACAGCTCGGACTCTATGTTGACTTGCGGTAGTTGCAGATAATCACGCAGCACGGTCTTGAACAGGGATCGCATGTCGGTGGTGGGTGCTAGATCACGGCCCTGGTAGAGATTACCGCTGGCAAGTCCGGGCCACTGGCCCTGGATTCTGCCACCTTTCACGCTACCACCCAGCAACAAGGCAGCTCCTCCGGTACCGTGGTCGGTGCCTTGTGTCCCGTTGACTGCCGCAGTGCGACCGAACTCGGTGACAACCAGCACTGCCGTATTGTTCCAGGTCTTTTCCAGGTCGCTTTTCAAGCGTGCCAGCCCCCAGTCCAGTTCGCAGAACTTGCCTGCCAGCTGACCCTGACTGGCGCCCTGATTGGCATGGGTATCCCAGCCGTTACTCTCCAGCACAGCGATAGAGGGTCCTGAGGCATCCGCAAGGAAAGCAGCCGCCGCGTCCACCAGTACGCCAAAGCTCTGGCCCTGGCGCAGGTTGGCCGTCATGCCGTTTCTTCCTACCACCTGGTTAGCCATCAGGGCTTGCTCCAGTCGTGTCCCCAGGAAGGCATCTTCGGCATACAGCTGTTGCAGTTTCTGCATGGTGCTGATGCTCGGTTCCGGCATTACAGCTGGCGCCCAGGAGGCGACTTCCGACTCGCCCTTAAGCACATCAGGCACTGCCTGCCCGATCGCCATGGCCGGGCTATTGCCATCGCTTCCCCCAGATTTTCCGAGCAAGGGTACACAGCGATTCAACCAACCGGATTCCGTTTGGTCGGGTTGCTCCAGACCAATCTCCAGAACATTCTGTGCGTCGAAATGGGAGCGCTCCCGATAGGGGCTGGCCACCGCATGGCAGATTACTGCCTGGGATGATTGATACATCTCATGCAGGTTTTCAAACGCCGGATGTAATCCGAAAAAACTGTCCAGCTTAAGCAGTTCGCTCTGGGGTGTAAGCAATGAGCCGCGCAGCCCTGCAAGTTCGGAATCGCCATAGGGAGCCACAGCAGCCAGTCCATCCATGGCGCCACGCAGGATGACCAGCACGAAGCGTTGCTCCCCGCCATCGGTAGCGGCGAAACTCAGTCCGGGCAGGCTACCGAACAAGCCCAGTGCCGGGGCGGCTGCCAGAGATGAGACCAGGCGCCGCCGCTGGTGATCTATACTGGATTGCTTGTGCTTAGCCATACATTATCTCCACTGAAAATCCGGGCTGGCCAGTAATAGCGCCATGCCCTGGCTGCGGGACTCGGCGCGGCGCAGCGCTAATTGGAGGGATTCATTTTCCGGCAGGATTTCTGCGGCGAGTTGTTCGGCATCGACCCGATTGCCGAAGTTCTGGGTAATCTGATTGACCCATTCGATGCGCTTAACCAGTGCATCGGGACTGCCCCAATGTTCAGCCTCGTCGGGCCATCCGGCAGGCGAAGTGGCCGTAAACGGCAGGTGATTGAATACGCTCAATGTGTTCGACATGGAGTTAAAGACCTGTGTCGAGCCACTATTCTGGGTATTCAGGTTCATGGCACGCAGCGTGGATATGATCAATTCCTCGGGAGTCTTGAGTTTGCGATACTCTGCTTGCCAGATTTCATCCAGGTCTACTAATGCGGCATGAATAGCTGGCAGGCTGCCTTCACTTTCCATGAACACCATTGCGATCTTATCGATGGCGGAAACCGGTGGCGTGTCGGCCACGAAATGGCTTACCAGCCTGGTGGCAACGTACCGGGCGGTGGCTGGATGGTGCGCCACATCGACCAACGCCGCCTCCCCCTGCCCCGCGCCATTGGCACGGTAGTCTTTTCCCAGCAGGGAGTGCTGACCCGGTTCGTGCGCCGAGGCCAGGAACCGAAATTCACCCAGCTTACCCGGATTTCTGCCTCGATCGCCGCGTTCCTGCCGCATGACAGTCCATCCGGTAATCATCTTTGCCAGACTGGTGACGTCTGCCTGCTTGTAGCCACCGTCCACTCCCAGCGTGTGCAGCTCTAAAACCTCCCGCGCCAGGTTCTCATTCAGTCCACGCTCGCGGCGCCGACCTGCCGGGGAGTTGGGCCCGAAAGACGAGTCATTGTCCAGGTAGATGAGCATCGCCGGGTGCTGCTCCACCGAGAGCAACAGGGACTCGAAATCGCCAGCAAGTTTGCTGCGGATCGCTTCATTCTCATAGGGCAAGGCAATGCGCCGCAATACCGCCTTGGTTCCGCCGGATACGGCCACAGTAAAATGGTTCGACCAGAAACGGAGCAATCGTTCTGCGAAGGGTTGTCTGGTGTCGACGGCGGCCTGCAGTCGCAGGCTGGTGTGTTGCTGGAAAATCTTGTTGTCGGTGAGGTTCTTGTCTCGCTGCGCTTCCATCACCGCAGCTTGACCGCCCTTTTGCATCAAATCGCGCCGTTCCCGACGCCAGTTGCCATCGGCGATCAATGCAAAGCTGGAATCTGGAAGCGCTTGCAGTGACGCGGGAAGGTTCTCGATATTATCTAGCTGTGATTTCAGCCAGCCGCGAGGGTCGCTGTTGATATAGCGAAGTTCTCCTGGTCTCAGGCCGAGCCCGAAGTGATTGCCGGCTATGTAGCCCGCACGCTCCGACGAGTCAGAAGTGTTAGATGCTGGCATTTGTAGCACCTGTTCGGAAATAGTTGTTTTCCACCATATACTTATAAAACGCAGTTNTCGTGAACCGGTTTACCTCACTACTCGAATTTCCGGATCACACCAGGCAGCGAACCTAACGTTTTGCATTTATCTCTTCTTTATCTTTATAGGGATTGAAGATTTCGTAATTTTGCGTAGTGCAGCCTGCGACTTCATGGGAAACTATCCTGATAGATTAATCTGTGCTGAGCATCTGGTGAACGAGCCGCACAAAAGCAGGANATGGACTATGAAAACTCTGGTGATTTTACTGGCTACGCTGCTTAGCGTTCCAGTACTAGCCGACGTGGAAACGGAAACCAACAACACTGAGTCGACTGCCGATACGCTGACCGCAGGAGAGCTCATGTCAGGCAATTTGAGTAGAGATGAAGACATCGATTACTTTGAGTTTCTAGCGTCTGGCGTGGATTCACTGGAACTCGTTTTCGGTTCACCCAATGCCATGGGAACGGAAAGCCGGTGGTTGATTTTCGTGCAGAGAGCTACGGATGGAATTCTTATCTATCAAGAGGTGCTTGGCCCCACTGCTGATCTTCCGATAACGCGCAATATCGATATTGACAATAGTAGTTTGTATTGGGTAATCGTCCGCCCTCCTGGAGGCTCATTGGCTACTCCGACTGACGTTTATAACCTCACCATCACACCGGATAACTTCTCCCCGACTCTGGGAGCCATTGAAGGCGTGTGGCAAGATAATTTCGATTCGTTCTACTCAATTCATGAGGGTTCACAGGGCTTACTCTATATTGAATTAAGTACTAATCCGTTTGGATGGAATGCTTATCTGGGATCGAGGATTGAAGATAGGGCGGTATTGGATCTAGTGGTCGGGCCGGGAACGGCTGAGCTGGAACTGACGTTTACTTCGACTGAGATTTATGAGGCCAGATATATAACTTGCCAGACTGAAGAGGGAGATGCGTGCGCGGCCGCACCAGGAGAACTTCTCTATACTTCCACGAAGGTGTTTGCTGATTAGGAACAGATCATTTATGCATAATCGATTCGACTTAAGCGACAGAGTCGCGCTTATTACCGGAGGCAGTCGTGGCCTGGGGCGGCAGATGGCAATGGGCTTTGCCGAGGCAGGGGCGCATGTGGTGGTTTCCAGTCGTAAACTGGAAGCCTGCGAAACTCTTGCCAGAGAGATTGAACAGAGCACTGATCGCCAGGCACTGGCCTATGCAGCAAACGTTGGTAACTGGGAAGAACTCGATGGTTTGGTCGACGCCGCCTACCAGCGCTTTGGCAAGGTGGATATTCTGATAAACAATGCCGGCATGTCGCCGCTGTATGATGAGCTGGTTGATGTAAGCGAAGCGCTGTACGACAAAGTGCTTGATGTGAATCTTAAGGGGCCTTTTCGATTGATGGCGCTGGTGGGTAGCCGAATGGCTGAAGCCGGAGGAGGATCAATCATCAATATCAGCAGCATCGCCGCGACACATCCGAGTCCCGGCGTCATTCCCTATGCGGCCGCCAAGTCGGGACTCAATTCGATGACCCGAGGCTTCGCCAATGCGTTTGGCCCGAACGTGCGGGTCAACTGCATCCAGGCCGGGCCCTTTCTCACCGACATCAGCAAAGCCTGGGATATGCAGACCTTCGAAAAACGTGCCGAGCAGCACATGGCACTCAAGCGGGGTGGCCGGCCAGAAGAAGTCGTCGGCGCCGCACTGTACTTTGCCAGCGATGCGTCGAGCTTCACTACCGGGGCAGTCCTGCCTGTGGATGGGGGCGATCGAGGTAGTATTTGAATCGGGTCAGATTGTAGAATTAAATCTTGCTTTGTCACCTGATGAAAAAATCCAATTGCAGGGGGTGCTAAATGAAAGAATTGATCCCGGTTGCTCTGGTCAGACAACTAGTGTTTACTTTACCTCTACCTATTGTTTACTTTAACCCCTACCATTTGTTTTCTTTTCCACGTAATTTCCTGAAAGAAGATTTGAGGCACTAATGAAATCGCTAAGCCTCCTGTTGCCACTGCTCGTACTTCTCAATTCCTGTTCCGACAATACGCCATCACAGTCCATTGTGGGGCCAGCACCAAGCACATCCCAAGCCGCAAGCGAGACACCTGCAGGGGCAGATTTCAGCACCGAGCGAAACGCCTATTTCGGCGATCTGCATGTGCATACCATGTACTCCTACGATGCGTTCATCTTTGGCACAACCTCGTCTCCCGATGATGCCTATCAGTTTGCCAAGGGCGGTGCGCTGACCCATCCTGCGGGCTTCGAGATGCAACTCGACGTGCCATTGGATTTTTACGGGGTAACGGATCATGCCTACTATCTGGGTGTGCTGAGAGAGATGGCCATCGGCGATTCCGAAGTGGCCCGGCACGAGGTGGCTGAGGGTATGGACGCACTCGGTGACGACATCGCCTATCGACGCCGCATGTTCGCCAAGTTCCGCGACTTTGCCCGCTCCGACCGGCGCATGGAAATCATGGATGGGGTAGTGGTCAAGACGGCCTGGGATGACATTGTCGCCGCCGCCAATCGTCATAACGACCCGGGTAATTTCACCGCTTTTGTGGGTTACGAGTACACCACATCCGGTAGCGAGTACGAAAACCTGCATCGGAATGTGATCTTTCGCGGGGCTGAAGTCCCGGACATGCCTTTTTCAAAACTGAATTCTGTTAATCCCGAAGACCTGTGGGAGTGGATGGATACGAATCGTGCCCAGGGAATCGAGAGCCTGGCTATTCCCCATAATTCCAACGGCTCTAACGGCATGATGTTTCAGCTGACGGATTTCTCAGGAAGACCACTGGACAGCTCCTATGCGAACCAACGCATGCGTAACGAACCGCTGGTTGAAATCACTCAAGTAAAGGGCGCATCCGATACCCACCCTGCCCTGTCGCCGAACGACGAGTGGTCTGAGTTTGAAATCATGCCTTTCCGAATCGGCATTCGCCTGCCCAGTCAACCCCAGGGCAGCTATGTGCGCGAAGCCTATCTTAACGGCCTGGAGATGGAGGCAAACCAGGGATTTAATCCTTACAAATTCGGCTTAATCGGTTCCAGTGACTCCCACAATTCCTCGGCGGCCGGACCGGAAGACGATCATTGGAGCAAAGTGGCCCTACTGGATAGCGACGGTCAGCGACGTGGTTCAGTGCCGCTGGATACGCCGCGAGACAACGGGGAGATTTATCAGGATACCTACTACAACTACTGGGGTGCGGCCGGCCTGGCTGGTGTGTGGGCCGAGGAAAATACTCGCGAGTCGATTTACGATGCGTTCCGCCGCAAGGAAACCTTTGGCACCAGCGGGCCCCGCATGAAGGTCAGGTTCTTCGCCGGTTACAATTTGCCGGCACTCGATGACAGCGAGCTGGTCAGCAAGGCCTATGCGAACGGCGTTCCCATGGGCAGTGACCTGCTCGGTGATGACGGCCAGAATCCTTCCTTTCTGATGTGGGCAGCCAAAGACCCCAACGGCACGCCGCTGCAAAGAGTCCAGATTATCAAGGGTTGGGTCGAAAATGGTGCGGCTATGGAAAAAGTCTTCGATGTCGCCTGCTCCGATGGTGCTGTGGTGGATCCGCAGACCCGGCGCTGTCCGGACAACGGCGCGCGAGTAAATATTGCCGACTGCAGTATCAGCGCTGGCGTCGGCGCAGCCGAACTACGCGCCAGCTGGCAGGATCTGGAGTTCGATCCTGACCAACACGCCTTCTACTATGTCAGAGCGCTGGAAAATCCCAGCTGTCGCTGGTCAACCTGGGACGCCATCAGGGCAGGAGTAGAACCGCGCCCGGACATGCCATCCACGTTGCAGGAAAGAGTTTGGTCATCGCCTATCTGGATTACGCCGAACTAGCAGGAGCCGGCTTATTATTCGGGAATGAGTTACAACGCCAATCGAGTCAGACTGCTTCGGCTTTCAACAAATTCATGCGATGTAATAAGTCTTGAAATTCAGCTTGTTGTTGCAACTCTCGAGAATAGAGCAGCTGCAAATAGGGATTATCAGGGTCCCCTATTTCGATCGCTTTGTTGAGCCACTCAATGGCTTTAGCGTAGTCACCGGCAAAGTCATAGAGAAGCGCAATCTGGCTTGCACTCACAAATGTCTTACGTGCACGGTCTTCAAGCACCCCTGCGGCGCGGAGTAATCTGTCTTCACCACTGTCTGTAGAATTTTCCGAGAGCAAATCAGCTACTTCAACATCTCCCAAACCCCGATACATGGAAGCCGTTGCACTAATGCAATTCTCCATCTGGCCTTGCTTGAAATAGTTAATCCTGAGACTTTGGAACGCTAACCAGTGATTGGGCACTATGCGCAGGGTATGCCTGGCAGCTACAACGCCATCTTCATAGCGTTCCTGGAATGTCAGCACAACCGCATAGAGAGCCCGAAACAGCACATTAAAAGGATCCAGCTCCAATGCCCGCTCTATTTGCTCGGTGGCCTCATCGGGGCGCTGCATAATCATCAGGTAATGCGAATAGAAAGCACGCGGATCCGGGTAATTGGGATTCAATTCAATGGATCGCCTGAATTCAATTTCTGCTCCCGGCCAATCCCATTCAGTCCAGGCCTTATAGACGGCAAAAACGTAATGCGATTCTGCCGATAGATCGTCTAATGCAATTGCACTTTCAGCGGCTTCCTTCATTTTCGCACCAGCCACTTCACTCGAAACCATTCCCAGCTGCTGCATTCCCGCCCAGGCCTCTGCTATACCAGAATAAGCCAGTGCAAGTTTGCTATCGTGCCTGAGTGCCTGTTGGAAATACTCCAGGGCGGTTTCGAGATCTTGTGGTGTTAATTTGTACCAGTGAAAGCGGCCCTTCAATACGGTTTCATAAGCAATCGGATTAACTTCATGGGCGATGTCCAATTGCGTCGCTTCACCAGGAGTCAGCGAAATCTTGATTTCAGCCGCAATGGCTTTTGTCAGATCACGCTGCAGGACCAATATATTAGTCAGGTCGCGCTCGTAACTCTCCGACCAGAGCAGCTCATCACTAGCTGCCAGCTGCAATTCGGCAGTTATTCGAACCTCGCCTCCGGCGTGAAAACCCGATCCACTTACGATTGCATCAACGTTCAGCTCGATGGCAATTTCTTCCGCAGTTTTTTGTATCGCTTTATATCTCATGGAAGACATGCGGGAAATTACCTTTAGCGCACTTATCTTGGATAAATTGCTGATCAGCGTTTCCGTTATCCCATCTGCAAAATATTCACGCTCTCCAGATGTATCGACAAATGGCAGGACTACTATTGAGCTAACACGATTGCTCAGTCTGGCCAGGTTGCTTTCGATTGGAGTAACTGTATTAGAGGCAGGAACTGATTTGTTGGTCAGCGCATTTAGCAGCAGTGCTCTGTAGCGAGAAATCGAAAGAGTATGGGCCAGTATGGCTTGGGTGGTACTCAGTATAAGGGCCAGACCGGCTGATAGTTTTGTATCACTTAAGTATAAAGTGACCAATGGCTTTTCCTGGTCCATTGCGAAATGCACTTCATTGCGGCAGTAGCGGGAGGCGGCCGAGTTATCGCTCAAAAAGAGCAGAAACTGGCTCGCGCCATTGATTGATAAGCCTAACTTCTCTGGAAATTCCTCGCCCGGAGCAATGCCCTCGTCATACCAGACATTAACACCCTGATCATGAAGCCACTGAATTTCCGGATAAACTACCTCCCTGTCCGAATGGGAGTAGCAAACAAAAACGTAGGGCTCGCTCCCCTGATAGGCGGCAATCGGAGGCCGTAACTCAATAGCAAATTCCGAATTCATCTGCAATTGATTCTAAGCGGGTTAACTGTCTTTTGGCAATTAGTGTGGCAAGAGTAGAGAGGAGCAATGCATTGATGCTGAGCAGACTCAGCAGCAGAGAGGCTGGCAGCGGGTCGAAGCGACTAATTGTTCGAGACACGGAGTGATCCGCGCTGTGTTGTTTTTGATGGATTACTCTTGTTTTTTAACTTCCACTGCTAGCTTTTCTGTTGCAGAATCATAGTATCCTATTGAAATCAGCATAAGCGGGTGTAACTCAGTTGGTAGAGTCCTAGCTTCCCAAGCTAGTTGTCGCGAGTTCGAATCTCGTCGCCCGCTCCAATTCTATTAGCGTCCATTCCGAAGACACAGGTGACACTCACGCCATCCTCCAAAAACCAAAAATCCAGGTATGGGCGAATTCCCTTTGAACAACAACAGTGTTTCTTACTCGCTGCTCAATGTTTCATTTTTCTTGAACGAAGGGTGTAAATATCTGTCTCTGTTATTCAATTACCCTGACCGTGACATCGATCCTGCCCATCAACCCACCGTCATCGGCGAAGCCACGCAGCTGATAATAACCCGGTTCCTGAAAACTAACTTCGGTTTGTACTTTACCGTCTTCTGGCATTGCCGGTGGCTCCCAATAGGGCGACCAGGGGGAATTCTGGAAGGCCCGTGTGTCTTCCCAGGTCTTTACTTGCAAGGAATCAAATGTCACTTTCCCTGCTCCACGGTAGACAGTCCAGGAATAGGTCATGCCGACTACCCGATCGACAGTTCCCCTGATAGGGGGTCGTATGGCTCTTTCGAGTCGTTCCCGGGGGGTGTCATCTTCATCGAACGCTGCCATACGAAAGCCAGCGCGATAATTCGGCTTACCATCGTCTTCGATACTCACCTGTAACTCGAGTGGCTCGCCGATACGCACGGTGCGTGTCGTATCGCCTTGCAACATTACGACGGGTGGTCGATTGGATTGGACGTCGTCGGAATTATTGAATCCGCCTGCAACTGTACCGGATTCCGACATGATCGTGATGCGTTCCAGCACGTAATCCTTCAAGAGAGAGCCATAAGCTTTCTGAGTTACACCCTCACGAGTAATCAGGGTCCATTCCAGCTCGCCTTCGAAGTCAGCCGGGACAACGATGCCGAATACATTGCGGTTGCGGCGCGGCTGAAAGTGAGTGGGTTGCCCACGGTCGGCCGCACCAGGAGAAAAAGCATTGTCCGGACCGATCGGTACGTCGAGTTCCTCTTTCCAGTTTTCGTTCATATAACCGAACAGCATGGTGAAGGAGCCGTCGGGATTGGCGACCCAACCCTCGTAGGCCGGTGACACGCCCATGCCAGACTCGAAAGAGGATTGAGACTGGGCGGCGGCATTACTCCATGCAAGGATCAGGAAGGACAGCAACAGACCTGCTGAGCTTAGATGAGGATAGGTCACACGGTGCCCGCCTGTGAATTCATCCAGCAAAACGGTCCCCGCACCTGAATACCGAATTGGTTGGCTAGTCATCAGCAGTGTCATCCTCAGGTCCCAGCAGCGGAATATCTGCCATGCACAGCGGGCAACCCACCTGATGATCGTTGCGGGTCAGCCCCAGCCTCTCGCGGCGTTCGGCCATCTCTTTAACGAATTGCTCATCGGTCAGCTCCACGGACTGCCCGAGATGCAGAAACATATTGGTAATGGAGCGGTTGCCGGAACCAGACCAGTTGCGCGGATCGATGACATTGGGATTACTGCCGACATTGTCCATATATCCGATCATATGCAAAATGGTGCCCTCGGGAAGCAGCGGGGCATAGTCGTCCTCGAAGGTGTATTGCTTCACCCAGTTGTGATCATAACCGGCGCAAGCCAGCATCTCGATCTGGTTGCCCCAGATGGCTTCCAGGCAAGTGCGTGCGCCCGGGGCATGCAGGTGTGGTTCGAACGAACTGATCTTGGTGTGTTTCTGAAGTACGGTATAGGAGTGCAGCTCCTGCTCCGGAACATCTCCCTGGATACTGATATTCAGGCCATCACCGAGCGACCAACGGGCGCGTTGATGTTCCGGTTCATAGTCTTCGGGATGAAAATAGAAACCCAGTTCCATGTGTCCGTTGGTGTCCCGGCCATTTGAGTGCAGGTGATAGGTCAACGGAATGACGCTGGCGTCCGCCTCCAGCAACCTGCCCGCCTTGGGATCAAAAATGTCCGGGTTGCGACCTAATTCGTGTACCGGCCAGCCTACTTCATCGACTTCACCGGCTTCTTCGGTGACTACGCCTGTCTGCCAGGTCATGTGATGAAAGATGTAGAGTCCGCCGATTATGGTGCCGCCGGCATCGGAAGAATCGACGTCATTTACTTCCCGCATATCCACGGCACTCACGTAGCGATCCTGTAACAGACCAGTCGGTATCGGCGTGCCCGACACCCAGGAATCGGCTTCACCGGCGCCGACAAACACATCCTCCAGGGGTACTATCAGGTCAGGCTCGCCCAGCCGCCACTCATTGGTATTACTGAATTCAGGCAAGGGAGGAAGATTCTCCGGATTACCCTGCAGGGCACCGTTATCTGCCCAGCTGGCAATTAGCTGGAGCTGTTCTTCGCTAAGGCGCTCGTCATCCTTAACCTGTTGGATACCGATATCCCGCTCCAGATAGTAGGGAGGCATAGTGCCTATCTTGTCACGCAGGCCAGTCTTGTACTTGATCACCGGCGCCCAGGGCCTGGCCTCCTCGTAGGTCATCAGTGACATCGGTGCCACGCCTCCGCCCCGGTGGCATTTCACACAGTTCTCATAAAGAATTGGTGCCACATGCTCGGAAAATGTGACCTCTTCCGGGGAGGCGGGGGACTGGGCTGCAGCGCTAAGTGGCAGCAGACTTAATAATGTGATACTCACAGCCCTGCTGGGGCAAATAGATTTGCGCATGGAAGTGTCTCCTCAAACACTGGTGATAATAAAATATCACTGGGATTGCTATAATTTTTTTCTTAGCCGCTATTTCAGCATCAACCGGGCATTTACACAATGGAAAATCGGTTCAGAATTAGCTTTACCTACCGCTTTTTTGCAATCGATAACTAACCTATTTCGCCTCTAATTCTCGTCACCATCCGATTCAGACTAGTTACGCTTGTTGATCTCGTTCACCAGGTTCTGCGCGGCCCGATTCGATTGCCTATTGATTTTCAGACGAACCCCCCCAGAAGCCCTGCCGGGAAGATGCCTGAGAGTCTTCAGGCTACGACCCTGAATAACCAGCTCGGAATTCCAAAACCCTGGTTCCAACTTGATTCTCGCCAGGTCGTTGAGAGGAATTTCCGTTTCTTTGACACTGGTCTTAAAGATGCCCGACATGCCAAAGACTGTTTGATGTTCAATCACTAATCCTTGCTCTTCTAGAAATAGCATCCCTTCTGCGTGCAACAAGCCGCTAGATCCGGGAATCGTGAATCCAACATTTTCATCATCTTCAACAATGCTTTGATATTTACTCCTTGCATAGAGCCTGGTCCGATCCATCGCCATTTGTACAAACTCCGGTGCATAACGCAGACCGGCATAGTGTCCCAACAGAAACAGCCCCATACCGAGTAATACGTAGCCAGCCCAGAATACTCCGAGGCCGGTAAACAGATTGAGTGTAAGACACAGCAGGTTTACGCCGAGAAACACCGCGACATGCGCCTTGAATCGTAGCCACAGATTTTCCTCTTTATCTCTGGTCTGTTGTTCCTCCTCCAGCAGATGCACAGCTCGATCGATCTGCTCATCATTGACACCAACCTCTTTTCCTATCGCTATCAATTCTTCATGGTCAACCGTGTTGGCTGTTTTACCTATTTCCTCCTGCAGGCCCAGTCTGATTATGTCTGCCACTTCATCGCTACTGTAGCGACGGTCCGAGTGCTTAGTGGTAGAGGATGGCTTTTCCATCTCCGGCTCCTTGTTATTCTCAGTATCTTGCATGTCAGCAGTTTCTTTGTCGATTTTGACCATCTCTGCCATGGTTTGCTCCTCTTCGGTTCATTTGCCAATGATTTGAACTTTATCCAAATGAACACAAGCAAAGGATTTAGACAGCAACTATCACGCCATATGTGCAAATAATTGACTCTGCTGCTGTGCACTCCAGTAACTACGGGTGTTCTGTGGATTTTAACTAGAACTTTGGCGGCCAAGAAGTCTGTATTGGATAGCGGAATAGACCAATTACCAGGCGAATCTGGCTAACAATCTCAATCGGTGCTGACGGTCGGGCTGGCAAAAGAAGTAAGAGCAACTTGATACCACGCTGTATCGCTTTGGCAGCAAGTTACTCTTACAAGAGAGAGTTCGTTGGTCCGTTTTCCGCTAGATTTATTGCTACAGGATCAGTCCAAGTGCATTGCCTAATAGAGGCCAAACATAGATGCCAAGTATTACCATCAAGATAAGCACTACTGGCAGACTCTGCACCGGTCGACGCTGTTGCTCTTGTTCTGAACTTTTCACAGGATCCAGACTAGTCGCAATGAACGCAATTGTGTATGGTGCAGGCGATTCATGTATGGATATACAGTGTTGTAATGGCGTGGTCAGTCTTCCTCTCACTCGACTCTCGCTTGCTTTAGAAAAACACAGCACAAGCCAGCTGGAAATCCCAACCCGCCTTCAAGTCTGGTCGGAATGAGGCTTGTTGAGTGTCGACTCAATTGCTTTAATGAAAGTCGCCCACACAGGAGTTAGTCGATGCCGAACAACATCCGAAAAATCGCCCCTGCCAGCTGTTATCTTTTACTGACCACGATCTGCTTCAGTTCCCATGGTGCAGAAGTTAAACCGGACTGGACATATTGGGGTGGCGATAGATCATTCAATCGCTATTCGCCAGCCGATCAGATCACTGGCGACAACGTTGTCGACTTACAGATTGCATGGCGCCGGCCTGCGGTCGACTCCACTCTCACAAACACTTATCCAGGCTTGCGGGTATCCAGGAATCTTCGCTCCACTCCGGTGCTCATCGATGGAGTTCTGTACGCGACAAATGGGGTTGGCCTGGTAGAAGCTTTCAATCCATCAACTGGTGAAACCCTTTGGGTGCAGCAAGCTGTGCCCGCCACACTGGAGGTGGTATCCGGGCCGAGCACTCGGGGGCTCGAATACTGGACCGATGGTTTCGAGAAGAGACTACTGGTCGTTCGTGGCGGCTATCTCTACTCGCTCGATGCGGAAACGGGTCAGGTATCTTTCAATTTTGGAGACAATGGCAGGGTGAGTCTGATTCCAGAATCTTCCAGGTCCCATAGTTTTATTTCCGGCGGCCCTATTCTGGTGAATGAGGTGATCGTCGTAGCCGGCACTATCGACGGAGCCGGTGACGCTGGCACGAAATGGCGGGGCATGGCTTCGGAAGACGTGCGCGGCTATGACGTGAGAACAGGCGAACAGCTGTGGACTTTTCATGCCGTGCCTGAAGAAGGTGAATTCGGCACCGATACCTGGGGCAATGATTCCTGGCGCGATTCCGGTGACCTTGGCTCCTGGTGCTGTCTAAGCGCTGATGAAGAACTCGGCTATGTGTATGTACCGTTTACCGCGCCCACCGCCGCCTATTATGGTGGTCATAGACCGGGCGACAATCTTTTTTCCAACACTCTGGTTGCCATCGACGCGAGCAGCGGCGAAAGGGTCTGGCATTTCCAGATGGTGCACCATGATGTGTGGGAGTACGACAACGTCGGCCCTCCTGTACTGGGTGATATCACCGTGGAGGGGCGAACCATTCAGGCAGTGATGCAGGCTAATAAGACTGGCTGGGTGTATGTATTCGATCGTGTCAGCGGTGAACCAGTCTGGCCCATCGAGGAACGACCGGTGCCGCAGTCGTTGATACCGGGCGAGACCTTATCACCAACCCAACCATTCCCCTCCAAGCCGGCTGCAATTGCCACACAAGGGGTCAGCGCGGCTGACATTATCGACTTCCCCGAAATCGGGCAGATCGCCAGGGCCACCGCAGCCAACTTTATAACCGGCCCGATTTTTACCCCACCATCGCTGGTGAGCAACCAGCCCGGTGGCACTCAGGGCACGCTGACCTTGCCGGGCTCCTGGGGATCGGCGAACTGGAACACCGGCGCCTTCGATCCGGAAACCGGCTATTACTATGGATTTGCCAATGATATCCCCCGGGTCTACCGCATCGAAGAGGCTACCGATGAAGGCGCCGAGATGGCCTATTGGAGTCCCAATCGGGAGGCGCCATACCTGGATGGGATACCGTTGACTAAACCTCCCTGGGGCAGGATCACCGCAATCGATATGAATCGCGGCGAGCATGTGTGGCAGGCGGCAAATGGCGATTCCCTGAGCGATCATCCGGCACTGGCCAATCTTGAGCTGCCGCCCCTGGGCATCGCCAGTCGACCGGTAGCGCTGGTAACCAGGACGCTACTCTTTATTGGTGACGGTAGTAACGTATTCGGCGGTATCCAACCCAATATGTGGGGGCGCATGTTCCGTGCCTTTGACAAGGCCACGGGTGAGATCTTGTGGGAGATGGACCTGCCGGCCGGTACCACAGGTGGCCCCATGACCTACATGCATGAAGGCAAACAGTATATTGTGGTGGCCGTCGGTGGATTGGGTGATCCGGCCGAATGGGTGGCGCTGGCTTTACCGTAAATTCATCGATTGGGAAGGCCCTGCTATGAACTTTGGCATAACTAAAACCATCCCGGCCTCACGTGGTGAGGCTGGAATCGATGTGCTCTATGATGGCACGCGCTCGGGGTTTGAGTTTCACATGGCGGGCAAGCCATCGAAATTGAAAGTCGGTGATTTTGTCTACACGATCTTCAATGACCAACTCATCGGTCGCTGCCGCATCACCGAGTTGATAGGTGGCGCCACGAATCCCAGTTCAGGCAGTCCGCGGACACTAATCATGGTGGATTGCCCGGGGGAGAGGCTCGCCAAGCCCATTTCCCGAAAAGGTCACCGTGGCACTCGATACTATGATGGAGCAGATTGGCAATGCTGAAGTGGTTAAAAAGTAAATCAGGGGATTCCTAGAGCCTGGCAGGAATACTTTTGCCTATCATATTTGTACTGAAACGCACTGCGTCTAACATCTTTTCCTTATCCAGGGAGCAATAGCAATGAAGCACTTCGTAAACGTCCTTCTTCAATTTCTCATCGTCATCACTGGCCTGCTAAGTATCCAAACGCAGGCGCAGCAAAGACTCGCACCCAATGAACTCTGTAGTAATAGTCCGCAGGCCATCGCGTCGTTTGCAGATGCTGTGCTGGAACAGGCAGTTCGCCAGGCATTATCAATAGACGCACAAGATGCACTTAGCTGTACCCTGGTCACAGGGCTGACGGCACTGTCCGCCTCAGGACCCGGTGCAATGCGTTCCGTCTCTGGATCGCCGGAGTGGCCCGACCCCGATCATGTGTTCCAAAACCTCGCGGGATACGTAGTCGGCCTATCGTTGGCATGTAGAGAAGATAGGCTACGGTGTGCTTGACCAGAAATCGGCTGATTAAGTTGTTAAGTTATGGGTGTCCGCTGTAAGCAAACCGATTTAAGCAGAGCCCCGGATTTAGGTTATTATCCTTCTGCTTTTCCAAGGATCTTAAGCAGTATTCGCCACCATGAAACAATCAATCGAAGATATCGCTCCACTCTGGACCCCATCAGACGAAACCATCGCCAGTGCCAATATCACCAGCTATATCTCCTGGCTTACTGCCCGTGGCATTGAAGTTAGCAATTACGATGAACTCTGGCGTTGGTCGGTTGATCACATCGAAGATTTTTGGGAATCATTGTGGGACTACTTTGAGCTCACTTACAGTAAGAAATGGTCGGCGGTACTAACGGAACGAAAGATGCCTGGTGCCGAATGGTTCCCCGGTGTTCGTCTTAACTATGCTGAAAATATCTTTGCCCGGCGCGATGACAGCAAACCCATGCTTCTCTTCAAAGGAGAGAACACAGAGCTACAGGAAGTCAGCTGGGCCGAAATAGAAGAGCAGACACGACGATTAGCCACAACTCTTAATAAACTGGGCGTAGAAGAAGGCGACCGTGTCGTGGCATACCTGCCAAATATTCCCGAAGCCATCGTTGCCTTATTGGCTGTCAGTAGCATCGGTGCCATCTGGTCGAGTTGCCCTCCAGACTTCGGGAAAAGCAGTGTGCTGGATCGATTTAGCCAGATAGAGCCGAAGGTGCTGTTAGCGGTAGATGGCTATGACTTCGGAGGCAAGACCCATGATCGCCGGCCAGTTCTGGCTGAAATTCAGCAGGCGTTGCCCACAGTCGAGCAAACATTACTCATTGACCACATCAGCAAAGAAACGGCTGATCTTAAAAATACAGTGCTGTGGTCACAAGCGTTGAGGGATGCGGACGATTCAGTGCTGACTTTTGCACAGCTACCATTCGATCATCCCTTATGGATTGTTTACTCCTCCGGCACCACCGGTCTGCCTAAACCGATCGTGCATGGCCACGGTGGTGTCATTCTTGAACACTATAAAGCAGTGGTATTCCACAATGATATAAAGCCCGATGATCGATTCTACTGGTATTCCAGCACAGGATGGATGATGTGGAATTATTTGATCGGTGCGCTATTCGCGAAGGCGACCCTCGTCATTTACAACGGCAGCCCCGCTTACCCGAATGCCAATGCACAATTCGAACTGGCAGAAAAAGCAGGCGTAACTTATTTTGGCACTTCTGCGGCATTTATCAGTGCCTGCCTGAATGCCGGTATACACCCGAGTCAGGACTATGACCTTAGCGCTATTCGTGCAGTTGGCTCCACTGGATCACCCTTGTCCACTGATGGATTTCGATGGATTTACGAAAATATCAATAAAGATCTCGCGCTGGAATCCCTTAGTGGTGGCACCGATCTTTGTACTGCTTTTGTTGGTGGCGCGCGTACATTTCCGATCTATATGGGTGAGATTCAGGGTGCATCCCTCGGTGCTAATGTGCAGGCCTTTGATGAGGAAGGTAAGCCGATAAGGAACAAGGTTGGAGAACTGGTTATCACCGAGCCCATGCCGTCCATGCCACTGTCTTTTTGGAATGACGAGGGTATGGCTTTATATAGGGAAAGTTACTTCAGTATGTATCCGGGCATCTGGCGCCATGGCGACTGGATACAGTTCAACGACCGTGGTGGCTGTGTGATATTCGGCCGCTCTGACTCAACCATCAACCGCCAGGGCGTACGCATGGGCACCAGCGAGATCTATCGGGTGGTGGAATCATTCGAAGAAATACTCGACAGCCTGATTATCGACCTGGAGTTCCATGGGCGGGAATCATTTATGCCTCTCTTCCTGGTTTTGAAAGAGGGCGTTGTATTGAATGAAGATCTCAAGACCCGGATAGGCAACAAGCTGCGCCGCGATGTTTCGCCGCGCCATGTCCCCAATGAAATGCTGACTATTGACGAAGTGCCTTACACTTTAAGTGGCAAGAAGATGGAAGTTCCTATTCGAAAGATCCTGCTTGGCATGGAGGTGGATCGAGCGGCCAACTTAGGGGCGATGCGAAATCCAGAGGCGATAGATTTTTTCCAGGAATATGCCAGCCAGCTGAGTAGCTAACTAGACAACCCCGTGCCATGGAGATACCTTTGAATATCTAATCATTCAAAAACCTGTAGAGTATAAGTAGAGAGAAAAGGGGACGGGTTTAATTAATAAGAAGTAATGTCTGGATTAACCACTCCCCATTGCACAAAAATATCTGCCCCTTTTTCTTATCCTGTTTAAGTAATCAATAGCGTGAAAGGAAAGTGTAAATGTATGCCATATTAAAAGACGTCCGCATTTTGGACTTATCCACAATTGTTCTCGGCCCTTATGCAACTCAAATATTGGGTGACTTCGGCGCAGAAGTCATCAAGATCGAGAGCCCCGATGGGGACCTGTTTCGTGCGGTACGACCCGGGCGATCGGCAAAGATGGGCGCCGGCTATATGAACAGCAATCGCAACAAGCGATCAATTACGCTTAATCTGAAAACCGAAGAAGGTAAGCAACTGTTCTACAAGCTGGCAAAAACAGCGGATGTGATCGTGCACAATATGCGTAACAAGACGGCGATTAAGCTGGGCATTGGTTACGACGATGTCAAAGCGCATAATCCGGAAATTGTCTATTGCGGTGCACAGGGCTTTGGGGAAGCAGGACCGCTTGCCGATGCACCGGCCTACGATGATATTATCCAGGCGGCGTCCGGCTTTGCCCACCTGAACGCCGATGCCGAGGGAAGTCCACAGTACGCGCCCACGATCATTGCCGACAAGGTGGTTGCACACCAACTGGCAATCGCAGTATTAGGTGGGTTGGTCAACAAGTTTCGCACTGGCAAAGGCTGCTTCATAGAGACACCGATGTTCGAAGCTCTTATCTCATTTATCATGGTCGAGCAATTAGCCAACCAGAGCTTCGTTCCTAGCGAAGGCGGTACCGGTTACGAGCGCATGAATTCTCCTTATCGTCGGCCCTATCCAACCAGGGATGGATTTATTGGACTGCTGCCCTATAGCACCAAGCATTGGATTGCGTTCTTCAAGCTGGTCGATCACCCCGCACTGACCGAATGGGATCTGGTGACAGACCCGGTAAAGCGCAGTGCAAACATCAATCAACTGTATGCGAAGATTTTTGAATTCACGCCGTCCAAAACGACAGACGAGTGGTGTGAGTTACTGGGCAAGACCGACATCCCCCACACCCGGGTCAATCAACTGGATGATCTTCTCGAAAACGAACATCTTAAGGCAGTCGGTTTTTTTGAAGAGTACGAACATCCCACCGAGGGCACCATGCGTCGAATTCGATCGCCGTTTACGATAGAGGGGGTTGAGCAATCGGAAGACTTGCCATCACCACGCCTCGGCGAGGCAAACGAGAGCATACTTAAAGAACTCGGGCTGGAAGCTGAGGCGATAAGGCAGCTGGAAGAGAAAGGAGTGATTTGTCTTAATGAATAAGGGCGATTAAAAACTTAGCAATCGTTATCTGAAAACTAAAGGAGGTACTTTATGTTTTCTCATCAGGACAAGAGAAACTACAAGTCAGGGAAGTTTATCCGTTTTGTGTTAGGCATTTTGATTCTGCTTGTAGTGCTTGGATTTGTAATTCAGTTTTTGTGGAATGTAACTTTAGCGGCAATGTTTGAATTGCCCACAATTTCTTACTGGCAGTCGTTAGGCCTGTTTATCCTGGTCAAATTGTTTTTCGGTGTTGGTCCTCTCAGCCGTGGCCGGAGATTCATGTACAGAAGACACCATGGGCGGAAGCATCTTGTGGATTCAGACGATAGACCAGTATCAATTCGTAAAGAAACATTTCAAAAGTACTGGCAGGAAGAAGGAAAAGAAGCCTATGAGGCATTTCGAGCAAAGAACGGAGTGGATCCTGAAGATGGAAAACCTGGAGATGAATAAATAGGGACAGATCCCGTTACTCTCTGGGTGTAGTTCAGCATATTAAGCCCGGGGCGCCCGCCCAGCAATGGCGAGGAGTTACTTTCTAATTAGTTCTTATTACGCCGACATTGTTTTCGATGCTGATAGTCGTGCCAAACTCCTGCGACAGCCGCTGCATCCTCGCCAGAATCGATTGTGCGAGGTCTGGCGCTGCCAGCCGGGGAATCCCCAGCCTCGAGTCCGGACCGTCGGAACCCAACTCGGTGGGGTATAAACGTACCTCGGCTAACTCGCCATCCTGGTAGTGACTGATGGCCACCAGACTCTCCAGGGATTGCGTCGAGCCGCCGAAGTTTCTTGAAAAATTCTGACGTGGCCCTCGCTGATTCGCATCCAGCTGCCCCATTTGCTCTTGAAGCGTCCACTGTGCCTCACGGAAGAACTCGCCGAGCCCGTAGAAGATAGGCTTGCCTTTGTAGATTTCGATTCCCCGCAACAGCTGCACACCGTGCCCGACAAAGACATCGGCGCCGGTATCGATGGCCTGGTGCGCCAGATCGACGTAGAAGTCAGGCGGCTTGGTGCTGAGGTGCATCTGCTCGAGCACCGACTGTCCCTGGTGGATATGCGCCGTGGCGACCACGAAGTCGGCGTAGCGCTTGGCATTGCGAATGCTTCTGAGGGTGCGTGACAAATCGTTCTGGCTGAGGCTGTAGTCGACCGTGCCGGGAATCTCACCCGGGCGTGCAGCGCGGTAGGTCGGATCTTCCCGACCGGAGCTGGAAGCGGGGAATCGCACTCTGTCGCTCGGTTCATTGCTGGGCATCGGCTTCGGGTTGTCGTAATTCGAACTGAATTCCAGGAATTGATCGCGGACCTGTTTGAGAGAAGCCAGTTGCTCATCGGTAACGACGATTGTCTCGGTGTAGTTCAGCATATTAAGCCCGGGGCGCCCACCCAGATTACCCACCTGTGAGGTCGCTCCCAGGCGCCGGAACTCTTGCCAGAGTGGCGCGTGCATACCAACCATAGCCACCCGGCCCTGGGGTAATTCCAGGTAGGCCGGCGCCGCGGCCTGGTCCAGATTCCTGCCGGTTCCAGCGTGGACGATACCGGCCTCATCCAACAATGCATTGGTCGAGAACATACCCTCCACCTCAGAGTCCAGCAGGTGATTCTGGGCGCGGTTGACCATGTCGAAACCAATCTTCTTCAAATCGGCAGCGACTTCGTATGTGCCCACAAAGCCATTTAGAGGTCCGTCAAAATCCCGCAAATTCGCTAGTTCCCCTTCCATATTCCCAACCGCGAGGTCGGCCTCGCTAATCAATTGCAGCGCCGCCTGCACGGCCGTATCCGCTAAC
This sequence comes from Gammaproteobacteria bacterium, assembly GCA_002730035.1. Lineage (GTDB taxonomy): Bacteria > Pseudomonadota > Gammaproteobacteria > Pseudomonadales > Pseudohongiellaceae > UBA9145. Next base: position 46,743 of record PBYU01000047.1, read on the forward strand.
TGGGAAGCCGGGCGTCGCATCATCAGGTCGCCGACGCTGGCGAAGTTAAAATCACCGGGGATGGTCATGACCATGTCACGTTGGTTGAGCGGTGGCGGTGTCTGGGCGCTGATGGAAACTGTCCAGGCCAGTGCATAAACGATCAGTCCAGCTGACAAACAGGCTCGCAAAAATCGTCGACAAAATAGTTGTTGATCGGAGGTGATGAACATGATTTCTCCTCTTGTTGGGATTCGCCAGAATCAATGGAGACGAGCGAAACCAAGCACAGGCCACGCTTCACAAAAGCGTGGCCTGTGTCTTATTTTTCTAATGCGCCAGGGGATCAGGTCTAATCTGAAACTTCACCAGATTACCCTGAGTGCCTTTGCCTCCCTCGTTATGCCACACCGCGTTGGTGCCGTAGTCGGCCCACACACCGCGGCCCTTCCAGCCGGCATTCGGATCGTCGATGCGTCCATCCATGCCGCGTGAATAGAATCCCAACGGATAGGGTACCCGCATGACGACGAATTCCTCTTCTTCCGGCAGAAATGCCAACAACGAATCCGATGTGCTACCGGTGGCGATGGGGATGTCGTTACCCAGACCCAGTGTGTTGTGCTGGTCCACCCAGTTGTAATAGTGAAAATCAGCACTGCCGTCGACATTAACGCCTTTCATCTGGGGTCCCGGCGTAGCGTGCAGAGTCCACCCCGCAGCGCAGTGTTGACCAGTGGCGGTGGGGCCATTCAAGACATCGCACTGGTTGCGGTCGAAGCTGGCCATGTGGCCGCTACCGGAGAGTGCCGTCCAGACGATGCCATCGGAAGTGATATCGATGCCGCGGGGCGAGTAGCCCTGAATCGGAGCATCCGGATTCTCAAACGGCGGCTGATAATACTCGGCAATACAGGTACTCGGCGGGTTGTTGCCGAGGTCGAGCCGGGCAATCTGCCCCGGTACGCCACCGGAGGCAGCCCAGACGACATTGTCCTGGGTGGGATCAGCTACGATACCGTACCAGCCGCCGCCCATCTCCTTGTCTTTAGTCGGGTCCAACTCACCATTGCGTGCCACCCACTCGGTAATGCGGCCATCACCGTTGGTGTCCACGATCATCGGGCACCAACCCTGCGTGGCTTGTGCATCGCCGCTTTGCTCGTAGTCTTCGACGTCCAGCCATCCGACTACGGGACCTACCGAACTGAAATAGAGTCGTTCGCTGTCCTCGAAGCCGAACTGCAGATGGTGAGTGTTAAAGCAGGTGTCGATCAATTCGACCTCTTCGTCAGCGGGGTCGTAGAAGGCGATGTGGCGAGCGGCTCGATTCAGCGGATAGTGCTGAGCATAGGCATTACTCGAGCCCTGTCTGCACCAGTCAGGATTACCCGGTCCGCGGATCTGGTGTGTCATCCATACGCGGCCCTGACCGTCCATCATCGGGTTGTGCGGGTTGCCGGGATTGTTCCAGATCAGTTCATCTCCCCAGTCCATCGAAGGTTCGAGATTGCTCTGATCGATATAGGATCTGAAATCCCCTTCACCAGGTTCGTCGCGCACCGGCACCTTGATGTCGCGCCCCTCATTGGTGGCGGGATCGATCCAGACCAATGTGTCGCTGGCGAATCCCACACCGTAGATGGGCCCGTTGGCATTAACGCTCGGGTCGCGCTTGTCGGTGGAGACTTCGTCATGGATATAGCCAGTCGGACCACCCCATTCCCACATGCTCAACACAATATTGCGCTCCTGGCCCTGTGGGCGTGGCGGCATCGGTGGCACTTCGCCATCCATGATGCGATCGGTCCAATCGGCGTAATGCTCGATCACATGATCCGTGCCAAAGCGCCCCAATGTGCCACTCATCATGCCGCCGCGTTGGCCGGCCCGGGTACGATGGACCCAGGCTGCTTCGGTTGTCTCGAATTCAGCCAGGCTGGCCATTTCCCGAGTCGCCAGGTTGCCGAGTTGGTGGCAGAGCTGACAGCCCTGCTTCAGGCCGTCTATCCAGTTAGCCTGAGTGCGCATCCCCGGTGAGATACCATTGCCATTTTCCCCGGTGCCTGGAAATTCGCTCTCCGGCGGCACCTCGATCAGCGAATACCAGTAATTAGCCGGATAGACTTGGGCAGCCTCACGGGGATCCGCGGCCTGCACTGCCTGCAGGTCGAGGGTCGATCCCGGTCTACTCCTGACCGGATCTGAATCTCGCAGACCATAGCCACGGACCCAGACAAAATAGTCGGCGCTCGGCATGTCTGGCAGCACATAGCGACCATCGTCATCGGTCACTACGATCTTGCGGAAAAGCGTATCGAATGCATCGGTCTCGGCGATGACCCAGACCCCCGCTTCGGGACCGTTCGTTCCGCGCACCACGCCGCCAATATCATCGGCATCGACCGCCACCTGGGCAAACACGCCGGGCCAGAACCACAGCAGACTGCCAATCAGCAGCGCTGTCGCAGCAGTGAATCGTATTTGCGAGTTTTTTTGTATTGGCATGCTGTCTCTCCCTACCCTGTGAAGTGTTTTCTCTCTAAAACTGTACAGAAGAATCAAAGCTACCTCATTTTAAGTCCATCGTCGCTTGATTTAAGTCACTATCGCGGCAGGAGGCTTGCAGCCCTACCTATGGCAAGAGAGCTCGCAATCCTTGCAATCCGCCGATGGCCCAATTCAGCCACTTGCGCGGGCAGCAAATACTCCTTACTCTGGCCTGAAATAGGAAAAGCTCAGGAGACTTCCATGAGATTCCTTTATCGCTTCGTGCCTCTACCCGTTGCCTGTTGCCTGCATTTTGGTGCGGGACTGGTACTACTAAGCACTCAATTGTCGGCCCAAGTGCCTGGCACCGACCGCTATGAACAAGTCGCCGAGTTGCGGGGGCTGGGTGGCGTAGTGGGCTACGGGCGCGGCGCTTCCTTCGCCGATATCGACAGCGATGGTGACGATGACCTGTTCGTGGCCGATACCGATGGCCGCCTGTTTGGTCCTCCCTTCGGGATGTCGATTATTTATGTCAATGATGGCTCGGGCAACTTCGTGCCGGGGGAGTTCAATCTCGACCCGGCCGACTTTCATGGCACCTGGGTGGGTTCCTTCGCCGATTATGACAATGACGGAGATCCGGACCTGATGGTGGGCAATGGTGGCTATACCACTAACTCATCGCTGGTGCTGCTGGAGAACCGTATCAATCTCAATCAGGGATTTGTGAATGTCACCGCGCAGTCTGGTCTCGGATCAGATGCTGGCGTGCCCGAATCGAGCCCGTGGTGGGGCGTTTCCTGGGCCGACTATGATAACGACGGCTGGTTGGATGTCATGGTGACACGTCGTATCGGGCGTCCGTTGCTGTTTCACAATGATGGCAATAAGCGATTCAGCGAACGAGGCGAGCAACTCGGCATTCGCGAAGCCCCTCATCGGGATGCAAAGAATCCAGTTTGGATCGACTACGACGAAGATGGCGATCAGGATCTGTACCTGGCGGGCATCGATTGGCACGCCTTTTACCGCAATGATGAGGATAGTTTTGTAGATGTCACCGAGCAGGTATTTGCCGAACCACTGGAAGGCCACAGTGGATTACCTGTGGTATTCGCGGCTGCCAGCGCCGACTTCGATCAGGACGGGCACGAAGACATCTACCTGGGACGCTGGGATTCCCAGGATTACATTTTCTTTAGTGATGGTGCTGGTAGTTTCGACCGAGTAGGAAGGGAAGGCGGAATCGATACCATTAATCATGAGAAACAATCTGCAACCGACAATCAACCCATGAACAATGAACTGCAACTAGCGCGGCGCACTGCACGAATCGACGGCCTTAATGGTGAAGCCGATGCTGGAATTGCAGCTTATGAGAACACCATGGGCCTTGGTGTTGGCGATTTTTATGATGATGGATTTCCGGACATCGTCATCGGCACTGGCAGTCCGGAGTTTGTCGCGGCAGACGTAATTCTCTGTAACCGTGGACAGCGCCAGTTCGAGAGATGCACTGATCGAATTATAGCGCCCGATAATGGACATAACATGACCCGAGCCCACGGTGCTGTGTTCGCCGATGTAGACAGGGACGGTCACACCGATTTTTACTTCAATCTCGGCGGGCACCCGCCTTACGATTTCGGCCAGAAAAAAGAATCCCGCGAAACCAACAAATTGTTCCTCAGGCAGACCGATGCAAGCAACAATGCAGCCTGGCTCACTTTAAGCGGTACAAACAGCAACCGTGATGCTATCGGTGCCAGGGTTAAATACGGAGAGGGAGACCTGGCACGCTATCACTACCTGCGTTCGACGCAGGGTTTTCAGAGCCAGAACAGCATGACATTGTTGTTACCGCTGGGTGAACAGAACTCAGTACCGGTGATTATTGATTGGCCAAGCGGCGCTACTACCGAGATGACTATCACTGCCGGTGAACATGCCAATGTGGTTGAACAGTAAACGATGAGCATACGGGACTACACCCTTAAAGAGCGCGAAGCAGACTGTGGTCTGATTCGTATTTTCCGGAGAATCGATATGTCCAAGTATTTAGTTGCCACTCTCTTAATTTGTAGTCTATGGTCTCAAACGCCAGTGACCGCACAATCGATCGATGTCAGTAATTTTCCTCCCGTCACGGATGCCATGCTGCAGGATCCTGCCGCAGAAGACTGGTTGATGTGGCGCCGCACCTTGAACAGTTGGGGATTCAGCCCACTCGATCAAATCGACAAAAGCAATGTGGCTGATTTGCGCATGGTGTGGACGCGAGCGCTGACTGACGGAAGTCAGACCGGTACGCCGCTGGCCTACAATGGCGTACTGTATATGCCCAATCCGAACGACGTGATCCAGGCCCTGGATGCCGCCAGCGGGGATCTGATCTGGGAGCATCGACGACCACTGCCTGAGGACGCCTCAGACTATCTGGGTTACTTGTCTTCCAATAATCGCAACATTGCCATCTGGGACAATCTCATCATTGATACCAGCGTGGACGATCATCTGTTTGCCCTGAATGCAGCGACTGGTGAGATGGTGTGGGAGACCATGGTGCTGGACTACCATACCCATCCCGCCATACAAGGTGCCGGGCCTATTATCGGCAACGGCAGAGTGTATTCTGGCCGCAGCTGTAGGCCTGTGGGCGGCCCCGATGCCTGCGTGATCACAGCCCATGATGCCGCCACCGGCCAGGAACTGTGGCGGCGCCGCACCATACCGGCGCCAGGCGAGCCGGGCAACGAGAGCTGGGGCGATGTGCCGTTTGAAGAACGCAAGCACGTGGGTGCCTGGATGCCACCGAGCTACGATCCGGACCTGGATATGGTCTATATTGGGACATCTGTCACCTCTCCTGCACCCAAGTTTCTGTTGGGCGGCGTAGAAAACAAACATCTTTACCACAATTCCACGCTGGCCTTGAACGGCAGTACCGGGACTATTGAATGGTACTATCAGCACCTGAATGACAATTGGGATCTTGACCACCCATTCGAACGGCTGCTGGTGGATACGGTGATTGCTCCGGACCCGAGTTCGGTCAGCTGGATCAGTCCCAACATCGAGATCGGAGAACGACGCAGAGTGGTAACCGGCATTCCCGGCAAGACAGGTCTGGTGTACACACTGGACCGTGAGACCGGCGAGTTCCTGTGGGCACGCCCGACTGTGTTTCAGAATGTAATCAGCAGCATCGATGGTACCAGCGGCGCCGTGACTGAAAACCCGGCCATGGTGTTTCGCGAAATGGGCGAAGTCGCCACGGTCTGCCCCAATATGCATGGCGGCAAGGATTGGGAAGCCGGTGCCTATAGCCCACTGACAAACACCATGTATTACCCACTGCGAAATATGTGCATGCCGACACTGGTAACCGACGATGAGAGCGCCTCCCATAGTATCTATGCTATGAGCGTGCGCCATGAGATCGCCGCAGGCGAAACTACCCTGGGCACGGTGTATGCGGTTTCTGCCGAGACAGGTAAGACCCAATGGCGCTATGAACAGCGTGCCGCAACGGGTTCGCTCGTCGCCACCGGTAGCAGTTTGTTGTTCGGTGGTGATGCCAACGGTCGTTTCAAGGCCTACGATCAGGCCACAGGTGAGGTGTTATGGAAGATTAATCTGGGATCACCCGTGACTGGTTATCCCATCACTTTTGCCACCGGTGGTAAGCAGTATGTCGCTGTCAGCACAGGTTCGGCAGCGACGACGGCGAGCTTTTTAAGTCTAACGCCGGAACTGAGGCCGGCCATTGCCAACAATCTGTTTGTGTTCGCTCTTCCCTGAGCACTGAGTGAGCAAATTGGATTGAGTGAAAGCATTGCGGTAGCGCTGAGAGCTCTGTTGCTTGTTAGCGCTGGCTGGTAATCTCGATCAACGTCAGGCGATCCTCGTCGGCACCCAACTCAGACTCCCCTGGCGGGTAGCCATTGAGCGAGAGCAGTAACGCGGTCAGATCAGCATAAGCCTGATCACTCAGACTACCCGGCGCACTCTGCGGCATGCCATAGCGCATGCTGGCGTACAGTTCTTGCAAATTCTTGCCCTGCCATTTAAAGCTGAATCCTATTCCCACCAGAGAGGGTGTCATATCCTGTCCAGTGAGATCCTCCTTGTGGCAACTGGCGCATACTTCCTGATACACGGATTGTCCACGTGCAACTTGTTGCTCGGTGTAAATTCCATCCCAGATTCCTACCGCGGATTGCTGAGCGTGCACGGCTTGTTGCTCGCTCGAGAACAGAAATGCAATGGCAGTAAGCATGACCACGGGAAGAACTACTTTCGAAAGATGAATTTGCATCGAAGGATTATTGCAGACTTTCTGGGGAAAATTCATCAATAAAAGAGTTGACATTTTCACCGAGTGTGCTAATTTTTTAACATACTGCTAATTTATTAGCACTAACCAGATTGCGAGGCACTTATGACCAGGGCAAGTCAACTCAGCCGCCGCGAGCGGCAAATCATGGACGCCATCTATCGGCTGGAAGAAGCCAGCGTAAAAGAGGTTATGGAAAATATCCCCGAGGCACCGAGCTACTCCTCTGTGCGGACCCTGCTGGGTAAACTCGTGGAGAAGGGACACCTAAGTCACCGCGAAAGCGGTCCGAAATATGTCTATTTCCCATTGGTTGAGCGGAATAAAGCATCCCGGTCAGCATTGACAAACTTGTTGAGTACTTTCTTCAGCGACTCACCAGTGCTGGCAGTAAATACGTTGTTGGACATCGCGGCCGACGACATCTCCACGGAAGAACTCGTCGAGCTGGAGAAACTGATCGAGCAGAAGAAGCGCCTTGGGAAGCAAGCCGAAAGCAAAGCTGGAAAATCCAAATAACGGGTCGGGGAATTTACTATGGAAATTACTGCCAGCGAAAATCTATTACTCGCCTTTCTAACCAGCTGCCCCTGGCTGAGCACGATATTGGATTGGTTAATCAAGTCAGCGCTTATAATCTGTATTACCTATCTGATTGTGCAGTTGCTAAGCAATAAACTTTCCAGCGGCAGTAAACACCTGCTGTGGCTAAACAGCCTGGCTTGCGCCATGTTGGTGCCCCTGTTTATTTCTCTGTCTGTATTGCTGGAAGCACCCACACCGTTTGCTACCCAGCTACTATCCATTCAGGTAGTTCCATCTACCACCTATGTGGCAAGTACCAGTGTTGATTCAATACCCTGGATGAGTGGAGCGGTAGTGTTACTTTATCTACTACCAGTCATGGCACTCCTGCTCAAGTTAACTACATCGATTGCCAATGTGTTTCGCATAAATCGCACGGCAGAACCAGCCCTGGACCTGGCAGATCTCAACCGACTAGTGCAACTGCAGGGTCAACAGCGTATCGCTCGCCCCGTGGCATTGAAATACAGCGGGCAGGTTATCTCGCCACTTTCATTCGGGCTTTTCAAGCCCACGATTATTCTTCCAGAACAAGCCAGATGCTGGGACAGGAATATTACTGACGATGTCCTCATTCACGAGCTGAGCCACATTAAACGCCTGGACTGGCTGACCATGTTTGTTAGCTATGTCATAGCGAGCGTCCTATGGATTAGTCCGCTTTCCTGGTTAGCCTTGAGAAAACTCAACGAAGAGGCAGAGAACAGCTGCGACGGCACTGTACTGAGACTGAAGGAGGAAGAGACTTCCTATGCCGAGACACTCTTGAGTATTGCGCATGATATGAAGGGAGATAGCGCGCCTGAGATGTTTGCCCAATTGATGCTGGACAACAACACATTAAGCATGCGAATCCACCGCATCCTGGAGAATAATATGGCTAGCGCAACCACCCATCGTTTATTTGCGATTCCCCTTGCCGCCCTGGCGCTGATAATTCTTGCGACTTGCACCAGCGCGCAGCTCATGACGACGGAATCGGCTTCGCGCCCATCACCGGAAGCAAATGGCGATGGAAGGGGTGAAATCTTGCCAATCGTAGCGGTAGCGCCCCAGTAGCCAACAAGAGCAGCCTTCGCTGGAATCGAAGGGTGGGCGCTGGTTGAATTTACCGTACTGACCAACGGCGATGTTGAAGAAGACTCCGTAGAGGTCGTCGACGCGGATCCTGTCACTGTATTCGACCGCTCCGTGGTACGCACCGCCAAAAAATTCAAGTTCGCCCCGATTGCAGGATCTAATCCACAGGAGATTCCGGGCGTACAGTATCTGTTCCGTTTCAGATTAACCGATGAGGAAGGCCAGAGTGACGGCATAAACCGGGACCTGGAACCAACCAATTCGGTAACGCCTGTTTTCCCCGATCAAGCCAGACTAGACAACATAGAAGGCGCCAGTGTCTGGACGGTATTTCACGTAACACGGGAGGGCACCGTGCAGGATGTGATAATTAACTACTCGTCCAACGACCTTTTCAATGAAGCCGCTATCGCAGCCGCTCAGCAGTTACAGTTTCAACCCAGAGATGAGAATGGCCCGGTTCCGGGTAATGTAGGGGGCGACACTACGGGCCTGGTCCGTGCGCAGTATCTGTTCAGTTTCCAGTAATTCTTGAAAGAATGATTGTTATTCGACTATTAGATTAGTGAAACTACGAAACCCGGTTCACATTGCTTCAGCCAGGTAGTCTTCGATAACCGATTCCAGCAGATCCAGGGGCAGTGCACCCTGTCCCAATACAGCATCATGAAAAGCTCTGATGTCGAACGCATTGCCCAATTCTGTCTCGGCGCGTTCTCGTAATTCCAGTATCTTCATCTCACCCAACTTATAGGCCAGCGCCTGGCCCGGCCAGGAGATATAGCGGTCGACTTCGGCCCGCACATTGGCGCTTGAAAGGGATGTATTGCTACTCAGATAATCCAGCGCCTGTTGTCGTGTCCAGCCCCGGGAATGCATGCCCGTATCGATGACCAACCGGCAGGCGCGCCACATCTCATAGCTCAGTCGACCAAAATGTTCATAGGCGGTTTGGTACATGCCCATCTCGATCCCAAGTTTCTCCGCATACAGACCCCAGCCCTCTCCGAAGGCGCTGAAGTACAGCTCCTTTCTAAAATCCGGTAGGTCCTCGAGCTCCCGGGCAATAGACGTCTGCTGATGGTGGCCTGGCACCGCTTCATGCAATGTTAAAGCGGGCAGTTCATACAGCGGCCGCTGATCCAGGGCGAAGGTATTGACCCAGAAGGCGCCGCCGCGAATGCCCCCAACCGGGCTCGAGTTATAGGAAGCCGTCGTGTAGTTCGGGGCGATCTCGTCGGGTACGGGCACCACCCCATAGGGAACTCGTGGCAGGGCTCCAAAAAACTCGGGCATGACATAGTCGATTCGTTTGGCGACGAAGGAGGCTTCTTTCAGGAGTTGGGTTTCATCCTCCGCATAAAATTGGGGATCGGTACGCAGGAACTCGGTAAATTCTTCGAAGCTGCCGGCAAATCCCGATTGTTCAATTACCTCATCCATTTCCTGGCGAATGCGCGCGACTTCGCTCAGACCAATGTTGTGAATCTGTTCGGCACTCAGGTCGGTGCGGGTGGTGTAGACCTTAATCTGATGGGCATAGAAGGCGTCTCCATTGTCGAGATTCTGTGCCGCGATACTGTCGGTGGCTACCGGGTAGTATTCGTTCTCCAGAAAATCCGCCAGTTCACGAAATGCCGGTACCGCAAAAGTGCTGATGGCAACACGCGCCTCACTGCGTAGCTGTTCCTGCACAGTGGTGGGCAATCGATCACTGATCACGGCAATGGGTTCAAACAGACTGCTCTGTTCTGGATTATCGTAGACCTGCGCCCGCACGGTGGGCAGCACGCCCTCGATGATGATCTTCGGTAAGACGAAACCGGTACGCATTCCTTCGCGCATGTTTTCGATGTTCTCGCGAAAATAGCGGGGGAATTCGCCTATGCGGGCAATATAGGCGCGGTAGTCAGCCTCGGTAGTCATGGGCACGCCGTAGCTCGCTCGCAGGGCGCCGGAAAAAAAGCTGGAGAAGGTATTGAACGGTATGCGCTGCGTATTTAATCGCATGCCTTCTATAGAGGTGTCGAGCACCCAGGCCAACAGGTCGTAATTAATACGATTGTGCACAGCCAACTCGCTGCGATTGATAGCCTCGAGCTGCAGCAAGAAAGCTTCTTCGGCGCGCAGACGGCGGCGCTGATCCAGGAGGGAGACCTGTGGCAATAGATGGTTGTAGTCGTTTACACCCGATGCTGTAGCCAGGGTTGGATTCTCCTGTAGCGTGTAGGTCCAGTGTGCGTCCATGAGTGATTGCAGACGGGTATCTGCTACGCTGTCAGTGGGGCTGCCTTGCGCGATGGCGACGGTTGGGAAAACGCACAGTACTAGCGCGAATGTTTTAAGATATCTGAGCATCGACAACCCCTGGTGGTAAACGAAAACCTGTTATACAGTTTGAAACGATGGAGCAACAAATTCAATAATGGTAAAACTAACAGAAGACAAGGCAACCTGGTTTTAATTCTTCTCTGCCCGGCTTATTCGACTGTATAGTCTGTTTCACGTTAGCCGAATTCCATACTGTGAGATGCCCGTCATGCCCGACTACAAAACCCCAATTCGCGACATACAATTCACGCTCTATGATGTGCTGGGTGCGGAGCAACACTACCAGCGCATCGGCGCCGAAGAAGCGAGCCGGGATCTGGTTGAGGCTATCCTCACCGAGGGCGGCAAGTTCGCCGAAGAGGTGCTGGCACCGCTAAACCAGGTAGGCGACCGACAGGGCTGCAAGTTCGAGAATGGCCAGGTCACTACCCCAGCCGGTTTCAAGGAGGCCTACGCACAATACGTGGCTGGCGGCTGGCCTTCCCTGGCCGGAGACCCGGCCCACGGTGGTCAGGGGCTTCCGGAATCGATGTCGGTAGTAATCAATGAAATGATCAGCACCGCGAACTGGGCCTGGGGAATGTATCCCGGTCTCAGTCATGGTGCCAAGCTGACCCTCGCTGCTTACGGCACAGAGGAGCAGAAGCAGCTTTACCTTCCCAAACTCACCAGCGGCGAGTGGACCGGTACGATGTGCCTGACCGAATCCCACTGCGGCACCGACCTGGGACTGTTGAAGGCCCGAGCCGAGCCCCAGTCCGATGGCAGCTATCGGCTCACGGGTACCAAGATCTTCATCTCCGCTGGCGATCACGACATGGCGGAGAATATCGTGCACATTGTTCTGGCCAGGTTACCGGATGCGCCGGGTGGTACGAAGGGAATCTCGTTGTTTATTGTGCCGAAACTGGATCCAGACACACTGCAATCCAATAACGTTGCCTGCGGTTCCATCGAACACAAGATGGGCATCCACGGCAACGCTACCTGTGTGCTGAACTTCGACAATGCCAGTGGCCATCTGATCGGCCCCCCCAATGACGGCCTGCGTTGTATGTTCACCTTCATGAATTTTGCCCGCCTCGGCACTGCGATGCAGGGTATGGCAGCGGCGCAACAGTCCTATCAGGGAGCGTTAAGCTACGCCCGTGATCGCCTGGCCATGCGCGCTTTGTCCGGGCCGAAGTTTCCTGAACAGCCTGCGGACCCTATTATCGTCCACCCGGATGTGCGGCGCATGTTGCTCACCCAGCGGGCCATCGCCGAAGGAGGCCGTGCGCTGATCTATTTCTGCTCCCAACAGGGAGACATCCTGCGTGCCGCTAATTCCAGCGAGGAGGAGAAGCAGGAGGCCGATGCTCTGATGAATGTGCTTACCCCCATCGCCAAAGCCTTTCTCACCGAGGCGGGTTTCGAGGCGGCCAACCTGGGCGTGCAGGTGTTCGGTGGTCATGGGTACATTGCCGAGTGGGGCATGGAACAAATCGTACGGGATACTCGCATCGCTATGCTGTATGAAGGCACAACCGGCATTCAGGCGCTGGACCTGCTAGACCGCAAGGTGTTGGTGGACCGCGGTCATATGCTGAGTTTCTGGACACGGGTAATACATCGCTTCTGCCGTGACAACGAGAACAGCAAGATGCGGGAGTTTATCCGGCCACTGCGCCGCCACTACCGCGAGTGGGGTACCTTCACGCGCAAGCTCGGCCTCAAGGCCATGCGTAATCGCGAAGAGGTAGGCGCCGCCTCGGTGGACTACATGATGTACTCCGGTTACGTGACCCTGGCCTACTTCTGGGCCAGATTTGCCGATGCTGCATATCGCGCGTTAAATGAAGGCGCTGAGGACAAAGCGTATTACCAAGGCAAGATCAAGACCGCGAGGTTCTACTTCAAGAAAATTTTGCCAAGAGCGAAGCACCACAAAGAAGTCATGATGAGTGGTGCGAAGTCGCTGATGGATTTGGACGTAACGGAATTTTAGAAGTCGCTCGCATCGTGTCGTTCGGGTAGACGGAGCTCCTCCGGGCCCCAGGTACGATTAACCCGTCGACCGCGTTGCACCGCTGGACGTGTTTCGATTTCTGTAGCCCAGCGCGCGACATTTTTGTAGGAAGCCACGTCGAGGAATTCTGCCGCGCCGTAAATATTGTGCAGGACCAGTGCTCCATACCAGGGATAGTTCGCTATGTCGGCGATGTTGTAATCATCGCCACACAGAAAGCACCGCTGGGCGAGGTTCTTATCCAACACATCCAGCTGGCGCTTCACTTCCATCGCGTAGCGGTTGATCGGATACTCGAGTCGGTCTGGTGAATAGGCGTAGAAGTGTCCGAAACCACCGCCCAGGTACGGAGTTGAACCCATCTGCCACATCAGCCAGGAGAGACATTCTGCGCGTTCAGATGGATCCTGTGGATAGAATTCCCCAAATTTTTCAGCCAGATAAATCAAAATCGCGCCTGTCTCAAAAATCCGCGTCGGGGGATTGCTGCTACGATCAAGCAGCGCAGGAATCTTGGAGTTGGGATTGATGTCTACAAAACCACTGCCGAACTGTTCGCCGTCATTAATCTTGATCAGGAAGGCATCGTACTCCGCCTCGGTGTGTCCCAGGGCCAACAGTTCTTCCAGCATCACGGTGATCTTTACGCCGTTAGGTGTCGCCAGCGAATAAAGCTGCAAGGGGTGATCGCCCAGCGGTAAAGCCTTCTCTTCTAGTGCTCCAGCGATGGGCCGATTGATGTTGGCAAACTTCCCGCCACTCGGTGCATCATAGGTCCAGACCTTGGGTGGTGTGTACTCTGCCATTTTACTTACTTCCGCTGAAAAATAAGGGGGTATGTTAACAGGGACACGCCACGGCTTTCAGGCTCAAATTGATTGGCTTAATCTCGGCAATGGAAAAGCGTGTTCTGCCCCTATCAATTCAGGTTTGGTTCAGCTACAACTTGCAATGCTGCAGACTCGAATATTCACTGTAAATGAAAACGATTGAATCAAGGGGTTCATCATGAAAGCTATACTAATACTGGCCATCCTGTTTACCACGGCCTGCAGCAGCTCGACCGTAATCAGGTCGTCAGATCCAGATGCCAGAATCTATGTTAACGGTGAATACCTGGGCACCGGGTGAGCCCGCTATTCAGATGAAAAAGTCGCATTCTCACGCAACGACGTGGAAATCAGGAAAGACGGCTGTCGCTCTGACTACCACAGTTTCCGCCGCAGTGAAGAGGCCGATGTGGGTGCCATTATTGGTGGCATATTTTTTACCGTACCTTATCTGTGGGGATTGGAATACAAACACCGCCATAATTATGATTTCCAGTGTGAACTAGAAGATCTTTAGTCAGCGTTAATAGTTAACCCGGACAGGTCCCGTTCTTTAAATTCCGTTTGAAAGGACTAAGCGCAGAATAAGAAAAATGTGGCCTGTGCCGATTCTCTCTCAATTAAGCCGAACAAACTTGGGTACAAACATTAAACCGACGCCAAGCACAATTAGCAGAGTGACGTTGGAAATTACGTAGGGATAAAACATCAATCCAATGCCAGCCCAAAATGCGACTTTGTGCTTCTGCCGTCTACCATAGATGAAATAGCCCAGGCCAATACAACTGAAAACCAGGCTGACAAGCAGATAGGATGAATCAAGCATTATTGACTCCCGCAGTGCGTTGAGCGGCTCTCGACATAACAGCATGAACTATGTGCCATTGATGTGATGAGCACAACGAAAAATAGCTAAAAATCTGCTTTCACCATAACGCGCCACTGCATTCAAAACCACAGCAGCGGTCTGTCAGTAAGCCAGCGCGGAACCCTGAATACAGCAAGTTTTCAATTGCGCACTGCCCGAAGCCTTGTGGTGTGCAACGCAGCTGACCTTTTTATTGTAAATTTGCCTATAATGATTGTTCTGTCATTTTAAGCAGTTCGGTCTTTTGAATATCACGAACTCACATCGAACACTTAGTCAAATAAGTTTCAGTCTTGGTTTTGTCGGCTTTGTCGTTGGCTTCCTGGTTGGCTACGGTATTCTCGTTGGCGATGCGCAGGGGCGCGTAAATCTACTCTTCCTGTTGATGTTGTTTGCCTTTCTTCCTGTGGTGAGCCTAATTCTGAGTCTCGCGTTTATTCTTATGGGGGCCCGTAAGGGACTTGCGAGCTGGATTCTGGAATTGCCTCTGTTGCCGCAGCGTCTGTCAGCCGAGATCGTCAAGCTTGAGGTTTCGGGAAACAGGAAAACCTGGCTCTTCTATCAAACCCAGCTATTGACGCTTAGTTTTGCCGCCGGTGGATTGCTGGTCTACTTGCTGCTATTAGTCGGTAGCGATATCAGTTTTGTGTGGCGCAGCACTCTGCTGGAAGCAACCGATTTGCTCCCCGTACTCAACGTCCTCGCGCTTCCCTGGTCGTTCTGGCCCGCTGCGCAACCCAGTCTGGATCTATTGCTGCAAACCCAGGATTTCCGCTCAGGCACTCAAGCTACTGACGCACTTGCACTAGGTCTGTGGTGGAAATACATTCTGGCTGCGCAGTGCGCCTACAATCTCTTGCCAAGAACCGTCATGCTGTTTGTTTCCAGGCATCGTTATCTGCAGGCGTTGAGGGTTAATACCCGTGCAACAGTAATTAGTGCTGAACCCGGCAATCCAGTCCTCGCGACTGATCCTGACCAGGCCCTGGCACCCGTGGTCTATTCAGTAACAAGCCCTTATATTTTGTTGGATTGGGCAAACTCCCCAAATTTTTGTCATCAACATCTTGGCGAGGTTCTGGGATCGCCGAGCAACATTCTCGCAATAGAGCCCTTGCCCCTGCCATCGGAAAATGAACAGAGTCACCAGAGCACCATCGTCGTACTGGTCAAGAGTTGGGAACCTCCACTGGGTGAGCTTGGTGATTACCTGGCCTCATTAGCCGCTCCCAGCCAGAAATTTGTCCTGCCAATGGATTGGAACGAAACTGATGTTAAGCCCGTAAAAGATATTCACTTGCGGGAATGGCGTCGCTTCTGCAACACCCTGAGCGGGTGGCAGCTATTGCAACTGGGTGGCACACCATGACTCCTATCTTCGCCGTCGTCGGGCACCCCAACAAGGGTAAATCTTCGATCGTTGCCACGCTGGCACAAGACGACAGTGTGGCGATCTCCGCCGAAAGTGGCACTACGCGGAAAAATCAGAGTCTCGATGTACAGGTTGGCAACAGCCACTACACGCTAGTGGATACGCCGGGATTTCAGCGCCCTACTCGCGCACTGAACTGGTTACAGGACCATGCCAATACGGCAGAGAAGCGCCAGGATGCTGTTCAGCAATTTGTAGTCGATGCGGATTGCGCAAAGCAATTCCCGGATGAAGTCGAGTTACTAACTCCTATCATTAATGGTGCTGCCATCTTATATGTTGTGGATGGTTCACGCCCTTATGGGCCGGAGTACGAGGCTGAAATGGAGATTCTGCGCTGGACCGGTCAGGCCAGTATGGCGCTTATCAACCCCATAGAAAATCAGGACCACATCCAATCCTGGCAACAGGCACTCGATCAGTATTTCAAGGTCGTCAGAGTGTTTAATGCCATGCAGGTAGATTTCGATAAACAACACTCCGTTCTCGAAGCTTTCTCTATTATCAAACAGGAATGGCACACGGCTATCACGGAACTGATCGATGCCTATCAGAATATTAGAACAGAACAGCGCAATGAATCACTTACGTTGCTGGTTGAACTGCTGACCACACTGTGTACGTACCAGGCGTCCCAGAAGGTTTTAAGTAAAAGTCAGGCACAAGCCTTACAAGCTGTGCTTGAGCCCCAGTTCTTTGCCGACATGAAAATGATCGAGAGCAGCGCTCACGATTCACTGAAAAAGATCTACCGCTATCACAATCTTAGAAGTGAAATGTATGATCTGCCGCTGGATGAGGATTTGTTCAACACAGAAAAGTGGATTGTGTGGGGATTGAATCGCAAACAACTGACGGTGGCGGCAAGCATGGCGGGCGCTGCAGCCGGGGCAGCCATCGACCTCGGCCTGGCAGGAAGCAGCCTTATGTTGGGTGCAGTAGGAGGTGGGGTAATCGCAGGCGGCAGTGCCTGGTTTGGTGCGAATCAAATTGCGGAGTTTAAAGTGAAGGGATTGCCAATTGGTGGATTTGAAGCGAGACAGGGGCCAATTAAAAACCGCAACTTCCCTTATGTGGTATTGGGGCGCTACCTATTTTTGGAAAATGCACTGAGAAATCGAACCCATGCGCGACGCGACAGCATTCAGATTAGTGAAGGCGATCTGACAGACAGGATTGCGCAGTTGACTAGTAGCCAGCAAGGCGAATTACACAGATCCCTGGAAAGATTGAGACACCAGAAATCGGCGGAAGATCTCAGCGCTGTGCTGGAGCCGCTTTTGGGCCAATGACATCTAATTACCAAATTAGGAACCCTCAGCCCTCTTCTTCTAGTCATAATCACAGTAAGCTGATCGAGTCTATCATCGTTTCTACTACCTCGATTTCGAGCTGCGATTCTTGTGCATCACTTTCATAGGTAATCAGGAGAACTACCCTTTCATTCGAAAGCCACCACTGTTTGAAAAAGGATCCGCTTTCGGCTACCACTTCAACCGGTCTTAGCCAATCAGATCCTTATCTACAGTCGCCAAATACCTGCACTCTTTCAAACCGTGGGGTGTCGCCGATGCCACTGGGTTGCTTGCTCATAGGCGTGTCCAATTCGACACAGTTCCTGCTCTCTAAGCCGCCCGCCCAGGAATTGCACAGCATAGGGTCTGCCATCGTCAGAAAATCCACAGGGCACAGTCAGGCTTGGCGTGCCAGCCAGGTCAGCCGGAATGGTGAATTGCCCCTGAAAGTGTTTGATGATGTCCTTCATTGCGGCGGCATCGCCATACTGAGCCTGCTTGTCCGCTTCGAAGACGAAGCCACCCGAGGGACAGATGACCGCATCGACCTTTGCAAGTTCAGCCTCGAAAAGTTGGCTGAACACGGTTCGTTTATGCATAGCTGACGCATAGTCTTCCACATTCATTTTCATGCCGAGTTCGAGAATGCCACGAAAATAGCCGCCATATTCGGCTGCTCGAGCTGGAAATGTGTCAGCATGAGTCATAAGTGCTTCGAAACCGGTTATGGGCAGCCAGAGATTACGCAGTTCCAACGGATCGGAAGCAGGCATGTTCACTCGCACAATTTCTGCACCCAATCGTTTAAGCGTGTCGATTACCTGCTCGATCGCCGCGACCAGGCCCGCATTGGTTCCTTCATTCATATAATCCTCATCGACGCCTATCTGCATTCCCGCGATGTTGGAATCGAGCGATGACAGGATATCGGGAATGGGCAATTCGAGCGCAGTAGCATCGTTTGTATCGGGACCGGCAATCGCCTGGAAAACGATGGCAGCATCGCTTACGGATCGCGTCATCGGCCCGACATGATCCAGACTTTTTGCCAGTGGCAGTATCCCGTGTCGACTTACCCGACCGTAAGTCGGCTTGAGACCCACGATACCATTGGCCATAGAGGGATAACGAATCGATCCGCCGGTGTCAGTACCGAGGCTGGCGAAGCACAGCCCTGCTGCCGTCGCAACCCCCGAGCCGCTGGAAGAGACACCGGCCCACAGTTTTTCACCCCATGGATTAACAGGAATATCGAAGGCCGGGTTATAAGCTGACAAAGCGCCTTCAGTAAGATTCAGTTTGCCTAGTAGTACCGCCCCGGCGTCTTCGAGCTTGCTTACAACAGTTGCATCGTAATCGGGAACGAAATCGCCGCGAACCCGCAACCCTCCCATAGTTCGGATACCCCGAGTGAAGCAGAGGTCTTTGACGGCAATGGGAATGCCATGCAGTGGTCCACGGTATTGTCCGGAGGCAATATCCCGTTCTGCACTGTTCGCTTGTTGCAGCGCACGATCGGCGCATACCGTTGCATAGCTCTTAAGTTGCTTATCTACCGAGTCAATTCGGCTAAGCATGTACTCAGTTAGCTCGACAGGAGAGATCTCTCGGCTTTCGATTTGCCCTGCAATTGAACTAAGACTGGCGTAGTGGATAGAAGAGTGCATGATTACAGCAATTATAGGTTCTCGGAAAAAGTAAGTGGAGCACAAACTTGAGTTCAGAATCAATCATTCCCGTCCAGACTTACAATCACCGACATGGCGTGAAATTCAATCGGTTTGTGAAGTAACCAAATCCACCAAATAGTAGTCATATAGTCAATAAGTAGTTGAGATCTCGGGGCTGAAAGCAATAAACACGGACCTTGCAGAGTTGGCCCGTGGATTGCAATCGGTAACGGTCTGGAACGAGTTAGGTTAAGCTGACTGGGTAAGTAACGGAAATGCTGAAAAGGGTCGAAACCATCGAATCGGTAACGGTAGAGACACGGGATGTGCGCCTGGACTATGGCGAGCTGACTGCCGTGAATCACGTCAATCTACAGATTGGCGAGGGAGAAATCTACGGACTGGTGGGCCCGAATGGAGCCGGCAAGACTAGCCTGTTGAAGATGCTGGCGAACCTGATTCGCCCGACCTACGGCGAGTTGTGGATTAATGGCATCGACCTGGCCGAAAACCCCTGGGCTATATACCAGGATGTCGGTTACATGCCTGACCTGTCGCCGGTAGCACCGGAGCTGAAGGTGTGGGAGTTTCTGGAGTTTTTCGCTGCCAGCTACGGCATACCTGCCGATCAGCGCAAACACCGTGTCGATGAATGCCTGCAGCAGGTGAAGATGGCCGAACACCGGGATGCCTTTGGTAAGGGCTTGTCACGAGGCATGATGCAGCGGGTGGTGCTGGCCAAGACGCTGATCCCCCGACCTAAAATATTGCTGCTGGATGAACCGGCCAGTGGCTTGGACCCTTTAGCCAGGATCAATCTAAAGAACATCCTGGTGGATATTTGTGGTCAGGGCGTCACTGCCATCGTGTCTTCACACATCCTGACCGAACTGGCCGACATGTGCACTTCTATCGGCATCATGCACAAGGGCGAACTGGTGAAAACCGGTGATATCAATAACATACTAATCGACCACCCCATCAACACTCGCTGCCTGACTGCACTGATGAGTGATGCAGTCCAGGATTCAGAGACTATCAACGCGATTTTGACAGCGAATGATTTCGTCGAGGATGTCGCACAGCAGGGCGATACCTTTGTGCTTGGCTTCTGCGGAGATCAGTCTGCAGAGGCTGAACTGCTAAAAGAGCTGGTTTTGCAGGGTATCAGGGTAACCTCGTTCAGTAGGGAATCGGCAACCATGGAGGATGTGCTAATAAGCCTGGTATCACCGGATCACGCCGGTGAGATGATTGGCGAGAATGAGGTTAACAGTAATGACTGATCAGTCACTTGCCATGCCATACGCGCTCTCCAGATCGCTTTCCGACATGAGCGTGCTGGCCATCTGGAAAAACCCAATCATCTGGAAGAACTTCAAGAGCCGCATGCGGATGCAAGCGGTGTTTCCCCTGTTGCTGGAATTTATTGTTGCCACGTTCATGACGTTCACCATCTACGGAGGAGTAGATCGTTTCCAGGACGATCCTGTTCAAGCTGCGCGCGCTGCCATTCTTCCGCTGGGCCTATTGCAATGGTTGATTCTCATGTTGTCGGCCACGGGCCGCATCACGTCGGGAATTATTCATGAGCGGGTTACCGGCACCATCGAGTATACCCGTCTCACTCTAATGAGTCCCATGTCTAAAGTGTTAGGATATTTGTTTGATCTACCGGTAAGAGAATATATTGCATTCGCTATCACCATGCCTTTCATGGTGTTCCTGCTGATACAGGGTGAAATCCCGCTGTCGGTGATAGTGCCGGTCTATCTGGTGTTCTTTTCATCGGCACTGTTGTATCACATGGTCGGCATGGTATTGGGTCTGGTACTGCGGGAATGGCGTATGTCGGTGATGTTTACTATCGGCGTGGTGATACTGATCAACTGGGTCTTGCCGCTATTTTCTTACCTGGGATTTCCCTTCCTGCAATATCTCACCATCCGGCCAGTGGTGGTTGACAAGGTTTTCCCCTATCTCACTGAAAATTCTGCTTTCTTTGATGGCTTTCCGGAATTGTTTGCCAGTGCGACTTCTCAGGTGAAATTTTACACCTGGACTGTTTCCACGGCGGTGTTCTCCTTGATCTTACAGGCCGGGCTGATATTTACCTTCGGGCTGATGGTGTACAGGAAGTGGCAGGATGAGTTCAGCCATGCCCTGGGCAAATCCTATGCGCTTTTGTTTTACGTGGGATTGCAGCTTTTCTGCATTGGTACACTATGGCCAAACCTGACCTTCGATTTCGATACTGCCGTGGCGCTGGGAATCGTGCAGGATGATTCCCTCGCAGAGAACTTTGCCTTTGTCATTCCACTGGTGTATGGCTTCTTTTCCATACTCTGCGTGTTCTGGCTAATCTATGTGATCACTCCTACTCACGATGAATACCGTAGCGGGCTGTTGCGCGAGAAAAAGCTGCAGCAGATGAACCGCGGTGGCCTATCCCGCTTCGACGATCACGTCGGCAGCCTGCTCTGCGCCGCTGTACTCGCCGGCTTTACTTTTACCTTCCTGATGGTAGTGCAGCTGGTGATGGTTAGCGCGGGGCCACTTGCTGAGCTTTCGCCCTCTCTTCTAGAATTGCTGAAGCTGCCGCTGGTGGCAGTGCTGGTAATCTTCTACTTCTACGTGTCGCTGGAATATTTGCAGCTCAGCAAGTTTGCCCTGTTGTTTTTGCTGGTATGGATAGTTCCGATTCTGTTAGGCGTGTTTCTCGGCGTTGTGTTTGAGTTCGAGGAGATGGTGCTCTATATCGGCAGTGTCTCACCACTGACGCTGATTACGCTTGCAGCCCAGGGGCTACTGAGCGCAAATCTGTATGACGATGAACTGTTATTCATCAGAAATGCCTATTGGATAGGCTCGGCATTTATATTGACACTAACAATTTTCCTTGGCTACCGAATGAAACTGTTAAAAGAGAGAACCAAAGCTAAGCTTGAGAATGAGAGTTAGATAAGGCCCGACCGGTTCTTCACTTTAGAGGGCGATTGCCAGGCGGTGTTGATCCTCCTCTAAAACCGTACCCACATCAGTCATAGATTTCTATGCCCGGTGTGCAAGTGGGAACTTGGCTCGATTCTAGGGACCCTCTGAACAAGTATCGTTTGTGCCTGATCATTTTATGAGTAACACCAGAACCCTGCTGTTTCCGGCTATTACACTGTCTTCGAGTTTGCCGAGATTCAGGCATTCATTTTTAACTTCGAATTGCTACCCTGATTCACGTTTGCTCGCCTCTGGAATTGGGCGTATTCTGAGAAGCACGACCAGGAACCGCGCTGCGTAGTTTTCTGCTGCATCAAAAAAAAACAAGGAACATTCCATGAATAGACACATCAAATTCATCCTACTAACCATTTTATTCCCCCTTTACCCAGCAGCGATGGCGCAAAGCGATCAGAGCTATGCCACCTATATCACTGAAGAACAATGGCAAATGGTTAATGAACTGGGGGGCGTTGATCGGCAGATTGTCAGCCGGGACATCGGCAAACTGAATCTTTCGGTTGGTATTATTCACCGCAATGCGGTCGAGCGAGCCAGCGGTCGGGCCACTGAGAATCCGGCTCGCCCCTGCGGCACTACAGACAACAGCCGCAACAGCAATGCGCGCGGCATCATGCATGTGAACCAGACTGAAACCTACTATATAGCCTCCGGTTCAGGCACCCTGGTAACAGGTGGAGAAATTTATAACGGCAATGCATCGGCAGCGGAGGGCGTTGTGACCACTGTGCTCAATGGCCCTTCATGCAGCGGCCTGATCGTCGGTGACTGGATCGCCAAGCACGTCAAGGAAGGGGACATTGTCATCATCCCCGCCGGTACTCCTCATGGCTGGCTGGAGGTACCTGTGCATGTGGACTACCTGAGTGTACGTCCCGATCCCGATCGCGTGTTGGCGGACGATTACATTAACCCAGCATTGGGATCAGACTTTCAGATACGCACTGAAGATTGATAAAGGAACAACGCAGCACAATAACGAAACAAGCAGAGGCGGTGGAGTTTAGATCCACCGCCTCTATCTGTTTTGCTTCTCAGCTCCACACATTGTCAACAGCAGTTTTGAATTCACTATGGCCTCTTCTCGAAAACTCGTCATCTACGCAGCTCTGACCGGCAACTCCCTGATCGCGGTGATGAAGTTTATTGCAGCCTCCGTAACCGGAAGTTCGGCGATGTTTTCCGAGGGAATACACTCAGTCGTCGATACCGGGAATCAGGTGCTGCTGCTGTATGGATTGAAGCAATCGAAGAAACCCGCAGATGATCGTTTTCCATTTGGCCATGGCAAGGAAATTTATTTCTGGAGTTTTGTCGTCGCCATTATGATCTTTGCCGTCGGCGCAGGTATTTCTATTTACGAGGGGGTTCATAGGCTGACCGAACCTGCACCACTGGAAAACCTCCTGGTTAACTACATCGTGCTGGGACTTGCAATTGTCTTCGAGGGTGGTGCCTGGTTGTTTGCCTATAAGGAATTTAAGCAGGCGAAGGGAAAAATTGGATTCATCGAAGCGGTAAAACGCGGCAAGGATCCCTCCATGTTTGTCGTGCTGTTCGAAGACTCAGCGGCCATGCTGGGTTTATTGGTAGCACTGCTGGCAACAGCACTTACTCAGCTCACTGGCAACCTGTACTTCGATGGAGTGGCTTCGATAGTGATCGGCCTGATACTCGCCGGCACAGCGATGTGGTTAGCAGTTGAAACCAAGGGCTTGTTGATAGGTGAGAGCGCAGATAATGCGGTTGTTGATGGGATTAAACGACTCGCCAATGGAATTAGCGCCGTCGATCACGTCAATGAAGTTCTGACTATGCACATGGGGCCAGATTTTATCCTGGTCAATATTAGTGTCGAGTTCAGCGATGCGGCGACAGCCAATGACATTGAAGATGCCGTTGCGGCGCTCGATGAAGCGATCAAGGCTGAATATTCCAACGTGCAACGCGTGTTCGTCGAGGGAGAAGCCAAGCACTCTATTCTAAAAAGTCCCTAGGGTCCCTCAGTTCAAGTAAATGGCCACTCTTGCTTACCAGCAAGCCCACTCTTGCAGCCAGATCCCGTTTGCTCACAGCAAAACCCCGCTCGCTCACAGCGAAACCACTCTGCGGAATCCTGTCGGGGGCCCTCTAACTGGACTCGGCCGGGTCCCAGTTGACGTCCCGCTCATCCAGCTCCCGCGTCCAGCAAGCAAACTCCAGCATGATTCCGTCTGGATCAAGGAAATAAACTGATCGTACAAAAGTGGAATCTGTAATTGTGGGGCTGGCCTGTTGTGGTGAGTCGTCGTGATTCACCACTTTGGTGACTTCCACGCCGGCGTCTTCGAGTCGTTGCTGGTATTCCTCGATTTTCTGTTCCGGTACATCGAAGGCGATGTGATTCATCGAAGCATGGGCAGAGACAATCGAGCCGTTGCCGATCAATGCTGCCGGATGAGTGACGCCGGGCTGACTCTCGGGAGCATCGGGAAACCAGAAGAAGGCCAGTGAGTCCCCGTTGCCGATACCAAAGAAGAAATGTTGACCCATGCCATTCGGCAGATCGATAGTCTTGGTCAACGGCATGCCCAGTACGCCTGTGTAAAAATCAACAGTACGCTGCATGTCCTTGCAGACCAGTGCCAGATGATTGACACCGCGTATCTCAAACTTTTCATTGACTGGCATGGTTATTCCTCATCAGCGAAACACAGTACTGTATGATTGACAATCTGCTTGCAAAGTCAATACCTTTCCATCCACGTAGCATTAGTACACATTGTTGAATCATTGCGGGAGCGCCCATGCCAAGGCTAAGAGAAGTATCCAGGAAAGACGCGAATGAAACTATTCTTAAATACTACGAAGCGTTGTTCGGTGACAGAGACCCGGTTGAAGAGCCGGGTACTGCAACTGGCACACCTGGAAACTGGTGGACCGTGTTTGCGCTGGTGCCGTATATCTTTGAACATGCCACCAGGCATTTCGGTATGTTTGGCATGTTCGCGGACAAGAGCGTCAGCCAGCTCGACGCAAAAGTTCGGGAACTGGGCATAATGCGGGCCGGCTATACCCAGGGGAGCCAGTTTGTGTTCTCCCAACACTGCAAGGCGGCGCGGCGTTTCGGCTTAAGTGACGAGAAAATTGCGGCGATTCCATTCTGGTCAGTCTCGGAGCATTTCGATGAGAAAGAGCGCACCGTGCTCGCCTGGACCGATGCCCTGATTCTGCAGGGTGGTCGCGCCTCGGACGAGTTGTTCGACGCATTACATGGCTTTCTTTCCGATGAGGATATCCTGGAACTCACCTATCACGTCATGGGCTACAACCTGCACGCAGTTTGTTGCAAGGCATTGCGGCTTGAGTATGACGATGTTCCAGAACGCATTCGGGAGCTGCCGATACCAGAAGGCGGGGCAGTGGCAGACTGGGCAGGCAAAGCCTGGTCAGACTGAACTCAAAGCTGCAGCATTGGTCGGCCTTAGTTGTAATCCGCTAGCCCAACCAGCTCATTATAAGCCTTGAACGACAGCCTCGGTGGTGCGCTTTCTGATGGATCGGATGCAGTAAGCGATGCATAGCTCTGCTGCAATGTTTTGGTCGCCGCCAGCAAGGCACTGACCGGCCGCAGGATGAGTTGGTAACCGAGTTCGGCTAATTCAGTGGTAGTCAGTTCGGGAGTCTTGCCGTCTTCGACCATGTTGGCAACGAGTACAGTTTCCGGAAATGACCGCTTGATGACCTGCATTTCATCAACAGACTGGGGTGCTTCAATAAAGAGTATATCCGCCCCTGCATTCAGAAAAACTTCTCCCCGCCTCAGCGCCTCGTCTAGGTCATGGGTTGCCCGGCTGTCGGTGCGGGCTACGATTAGGAATTGATCGGAATTGCGCGAGCGTGCTGCCATTGCAAGCTTAGCCACAGCCTCCTTGAGATCGATCACTTCCTTGTTATCCATGTGGCCGCAGCGCTTGGGGCTTACCTGGTCTTCCAGCTGTATACACTGCACACCGGCCTGTTCATAGGCATTCACCAGCTCAGCGACCGCTTGCTCGTCGCCGTAGCCATTGTCGCCGTCGGCGATGAGTGGTGTATCGCCAACGGCGGTGACGATCTGGCTTGCGCGCTCGATCATCTCCCTGGCTGACACCAGACCAATATCCGGTTTGCCCAATAGCGCACCCGCCACACCGAAGCCGGACATGTACAGTGCTTTGAAGCCGGCCTGCTTCGCGATTAGTGCCGAGAGCGCATCGTAAGTCCCCGGCACTACCAGGGTTTCCTCTGAAACTAGAAGCTCTCTTAGCATGACTGCCTATCTGCCCGAGGTAAAAAGGAAAAAGGGGTCGGAGGGACTTGGAAAAAGGTGCCGCAGGGACTAGTTTTTGATCAATTTTGAAGTTGATCAAAAACTAGTCCTTCCGACCCCTTTTCTAATTCGGTTAAACCTTGCGAACAGCCTCTGCCATGGCGTCGAATACTTCCCTTAACACGAGCCGAGAGGAGGCAACATTCATGCGCATATGGCCGTCACCACCGGTGCCGTAAGAAGAACCCGGATTGAGGTAGACACCCGACTTGTGAGTGAGCCAGTCCTGGAAATTGGCTTCGGGCGTGTTTTTGCCATGCTGTGCCAGTTCATCGGGGTCAATAGCAGCAATCACTCTGCTGAAATCCAGAAACGTCATGAAGGTACCTTCGTTCCGCGTATAGCCGACGCTGGGCATATGCTCCTTGACATAACTCTCAACAAAA
This sequence comes from Gammaproteobacteria bacterium, assembly GCA_002730035.1. Taxonomy (GTDB): domain Bacteria; phylum Pseudomonadota; class Gammaproteobacteria; order Pseudomonadales; family Pseudohongiellaceae; genus UBA9145. The sequence goes on from PBYU01000047.1 coordinate 73,402, forward strand.
TGATGATTGTCATCCAGATAGACATTGGCCTGGTCAAACCATTCGGCACCGTTTTGATAAGCCGCTTCGTTGGCGACTACACCCAGGGTGCTGAGTTCGGCACGGTGGTACTGATTGACACGAGCCAGCATGGTAGGACTCTTGGAATAGAAGTAAGCATTCTTCATGGCCGCCAGGTTAAAAGTCTTGCTGATGGCATTGAAAGAGACGCTGTTATTAACCACTTCTTCATCCGGCACGCTGGCAAACGGTGTGTACTTATGAGCGCTGCGTATTACGTCGGAATGAATCTCGTCCGCCAGCACGACGATGTTATGCTCAAGGGCCAGGCGACCCATGCGTAACAATTCGTCCTGAGTCCATACATTACCAGTAGGATTCTGTGGGTTGCAGACGATCATCGCCCGCACGTCTGGCGTCATCTTCGACTCCAGGTCTTCCCAATCGACCTCATAGCGACCATTCACGTAACGCATTTGGCTGTCTAGAGTATCCACCCGCGCGGCACGAGCCATGGAGTAGAATCCGGAATAGCAGGGACTGGTCAACAATACTTTATTACCGATCGGCACGAAGGAGCGCAGCGCGGCAATAACGCCCGGGTAGACACCATCGGAAATAGTGATAGAGTCAGGAGCGAGGTCCACTCCATGACGCTCACCATTCCACTTTACGATGCCATCGCGTAACGGCTGGGACGAGCCCAGATAACCCCAGTTATGGTGTAGAACACGTTCGGTGAGGGCTTCTGTAATGCAGGGAGCACACTCGAAATCCATGGAGGCCACGCCCATGCCATATTTGAAGACGCCGTCAGGATAACGTCGAGCGGGGGAGTCCCAGCGCGAACAGTTGCTACCAACTCGGTTATAGGGTGTGTCGAAGTCGTATTTGCCACCGGCCAGAAGTGGAATGCTCGACGAGTTTTGTGCGGCGGCAGTGCCGGCACCAGTGGCAACGGCGCCAGCGGCACCTGCCAATGCTGTCATGCCAGCACCCTTGATAAATTTTCTTCTATTCAGTTCGGTGATCTTTGACATCATTGCTCCCTTCTAAGCTGTGGAACTCTTTGCTATTTTCATTGAAACTGACGCAAGCCAGTAATTCTTATCAGTCATTTAACCCGGTTGCGCTGTTGTTTTTTATGCCAGTACTTTCTTAAACACCTCTACTGCTATTGCCATCTCTTCCCGGCTGCCGAGTGAAATACGGCAATGGGTTTCGTGCAATGGTGGAAAGTCGCGACCAACCAGCACTTTGTTTTCCAGGCAGGCATCACGGAACTGCTTTGCCGGGCGTCTAATATTTACGAAGATATGATTGGTGTTGGAATCTCCCACCTCGAATCCCATCTCGTGGAAAACTCCGACGACCATGTCTCGAATCTCGGCGTTTTCCTGTGCTTCCCAGGCGATGTGTTCCTTGTCTTCCAACGCAGTGAGAGCGGCGATGGCACCCAGCATGTTCACATCGCCCATGCCCCAGGCACCGCGAATCTTGGCCAGCGTCTGTTGCTGGGCTATTGCATAGCCGATTCGTAGGCCGGCCATACCGTGAGCCTTGGAAAAGGATCGGGTGATAAAGACATTTTCAAATTCCATAGCCAACGGTATTGCCGTTTCCATGGCGCCGTGTTGTGCATAATTGATATAGGCCTCATCGATATGAATCATGGTAGCGGGATTCTCGCGCATGACGCGGCGTACAAATTGTTCGACAGCCTGTGGACCGTGCGCAGTACCGGTGGGGTTGTTGGGGTTACACAAGTACAGCAGTCCCGCACCTCGGGCAGCACCAGCCAGCGCATTCAGATCAACGGCCAGTGAGCTATCGAGGTCTTGCTCGATGGTTTTCGCACCGATCTGTCGAGCCGTACCCAAACTGGTGGAATAGGTGGGCATAGGTGTTACGAGGGCTTTCTCAGCCGAACAGAATGCCCTTACCGAACCCTGCAGTAACGGAGTCGAGCCGGTTGCCAATTGCACATTATCCGTTGTCACGCTGTAGTTATCTGCAATGCCCTGGCGTAACTCATTGACATGGTCTGGCGAATAACCGCGACCCACCCGCTTGCTGACGTGGGCATGCAGTGCGGACATGGTCTTCGGGCCGGGGCCACGGGCACTCTCGTTCTGATTGAGCTGAATGATGCCATTGTCATACATACCGGATTCTGAATTTGCCCGGGTCTGGGCCTTGGCACCCTTGTTGATAAGGGATGTGCCCGCCAGCACTCCAGCCGCCGTGCCGAGTGCGATGGTTCCTACAAATCCGCGTCGTGTGGTTTTCATTAATAACTCCCTGGGCCTGCAGATCAGGCTCTGTGGTAAGACTGTATGTTCTTGTCGCGGGCTGCCCTGCAGCCGTTTTTGGGATCCCGACATCATAACGCCAGCAAATGCCAAAATACAGGGGAATTCATACAATTCGATTGTGCCAACACGCCGTTTCAACTCAGTTTCAAAACGCGGCCGGTGCCCCGAACTACAATCAGCCGCCAGACTCAGCAGCCTGGCTGCTAATTGCAGGGCTGATAGGGCTTTTAGTGGGGCTAGCTATCTTTCTGCAGCGGCTGAACCAACAAGCGATGCAACTGGCTCGAATGCGGCCCGTGAAACCCGGCGATGCCAATGGGCATGCTTGCCTGAGCCTGTTGCGGGGAGTGTAGGTAGGAGCCAAACAGGTAGTCCCACCAGCTAAAGTTGAATCCAAAGTTCCTGTTGTATTCGGCCGAGCCCACCGAGTGGTGGATGCGGTGCATATCAGGTGTCACAATTATCTTTCTCAACCCATTGTCCAGTGCCAGTGGTAACCGCAAGTTACTATGATTAAACATGGATGTGACATTGAGCAGTAATTCGGAAATAAGAATCGCCACCACCGAAGCGCCCAGTAGAAACACCAGTGCAACTTTAATAAGACTCGACAGCAGAAAAGAGAGCGGATGAAATCGATTACCTGTAGTGAGATCGTAATCCACGTCGGTATGGTGCACACGATGCAAGCGCCACAACAGGGGCACCATATGATAGAGGCGATGCTGCCAGTAAATCGTCACATCGAATAACAGGACGAACAGCGCAATCTCCAGCCAGGCAGGAAGTTCCAGTATATTAAAGAGTCCCCAGCCTCTTTGCTGCGCAAACGAGGCTGATGCGACGCCCGCCAGTGGAAGCAGCAGTCTTACCAATACAGAGTTGAATGCGCTGAGAGTGATATTTGTAAACCAGCGATGCAGCTTGCCGCGAAGCGGTTGACGCCGCGGCCAGACTAACTCAGCCAGTGCCAGCAACAGGAACACGCCGAGAAATATTCCCAGCCTGATAGCAGACTCAGTATCGACAGTTAGGTTATTCATAATCTGCAAGTGAATGAATCATTACACACGAGTATTCAATCCTATGGGCGGGGCAATATACTTGTTCAGAGGGTTCTAAAACTGTGTTAATCCAACCCCAAAAAACTAAATTTCTGAATACGCCGACCTTCCTGTTCGGCGATGTATACATTGCCCTGTGAATCCACTCCTATCCCGTGGGGCAACTCGAACTGACCACGGTAACGACCCGGCCCGCTGCCAAAGCTGCTGAGCCGGGTACCACTCTGCCGGTCCAGTACGTCCACCATCACGCTGTTCTGGTTAATGACATACAAATATCGTTGCTCAGTATCGGGGGAGAATGCCAATACCACTGCCGTGCCACGAGATCCGCTGGCGCGATTCTCCGTCGAACTGAGTGGTGCGAAGCCAACGTCGATATTTCGCTGGTGAGAGCCCTGTCGATTGAATACCTGGATGCGATCGGCGCGGCGATCACAGACATACACTAGGCCGTCGTTGGATAGGCGAATACAATGGGGCAGCTCGCTCAGGCCTTCCTCGCCAGGAGCTCGATCGAGTGGCCATTGGCGCAGAAATTCACCTTCATTGTTGAGTACGGCAATGCGTGTATTGCCACCGGGCAGTTCACCATCGGCGACATAAATATCGCCATTTGACTTATCGATATCGACAGCAGAGGGTAGAAAGAACTGAGCTCGATCAGAGTTCAGCGCACGGCCCTGCCGCGTGCCATCAGAGGAGTCAAATGTCCCTTTTTCACCAATCTGCATTAACAGTTCACTACCATCGGAAGACCACTTTTGAATGTGACCGGTAGCCGCTGCGACGATCCACAGGCTTTGCTGCGCATCGACGTGGCAGTCATGCAGACGACCGCCTAACAACTCTGGATTTCCCCAACCACGCACCACGTGCCCTGCCGGATCCAGTTCGATAACCGGCGGTGCCATCGTGGCCCCATCGAGATCATCGGGCACGACGTTCTGGCGATTCAATAGATAGACATGATCGCGGCTATCCACGCACATGCCACCGAGTCCACCGGTAAGCCAGTTATCCCCCAGCGGAACCTGCGGCCACAGCACATCCAGTTCGAAGCGCGGCACTTGCTGCGCAAAAGTTGGCGAACTGGAAAGTACAAGCAGTAGTAATAATTTCGCTTTGTTCATCGACTGCTTACCTATCCCAACTGAAATACACTTTTACCTTAACCTTATCCGGCGCCGAATCATCTGGCTCGGCCAGCTGAAAGTTGAGCCCTGCATTGGGGATATTGGTGCTGCCGAACTGCAAGTTTTGAAGCTTCTCAATCATCTCCAGGCTTTCACGATTCTGTCCGAGTGTCGGTACCGCCGCGAGAAACATTGTCGAAATCAACAGGGCTAATTTGAAATACCTAACCATTTTTTATTGCTGCCTTTCACTTCAATCCAGGGGTTTTTCAAAAACCAGTATGAACCGGACGGTCCTGCCCTTTATGTCTTCATCGAATACGATGCGGTCCAGATCGTCGACCGTTCCCTTTAATGCATCACTGCTGGTGACGAATCGAAATCCTCTCGCTTCGATCTCAGTCCTGGCGAAGGATTCCTTGATGCGATGCAGTTCCGATACAGTAAAATTATCCGACTGTGGATTACCATCGTGGTCGACCACCACAAACCTGGCGCCCGGTTTTAACGCCGTCAGTACCTGTTCCAGAAAATATCCCACGTTGGCCGGATTGCCCACCGGTACATAGCGCTCACCGTCGTAGCGAGTGGGCACGACATACAGGTCATGCAGTGCCATCACGATCAATGCCCCATCGAGTGTCGCCTCACCCAGATCGAGATTAATACCACTGCGTGTATGGCGAGTAATATTGCCAGGCTCACGACCGTCGAAACGATCAGTTAATCCATTGATACCCCAGGCTTCGAAACCGGGATTATTGTGCAGTACCGCTTCGCCGGACTCCCCCACTACGCTGGCCAGTAGTTCACTGTAATAGCCCCCGCTGCCGAAGATATCAACCACCCGGTCGCCGGGTTTCAGGTTGAGAAGAGGTATCACGACCTCTGGCTTGCTGCGTGTATCTCGCTCGATGTCGTCCGCCAGCCTGCCCGATTTGCTCATCGCTGCCAGTACAGTCGATTCATCTATGGAGGCTGCCTGCAGGGTGACGGCAGCAAGGCAGCTGAAAGAAATAAACAGTGTGAGAATCTTAAGCTTCAAGGCGACCTGGAGACGGGTATTGAATGGAAGACTGAGCATACATTTACTGAACTGGATTAGCCAAACTTGAATACCCGTGAAATCACGCAGAACCCGGCAATTCAGACTACTTTTAAGGCAGGGAATTGAATTGTGCCAATTTAATTGTAATTACAATTTGATATGCGATTTGAATGGGATCATAATAAGTGCAAGCGTAACTATGCGCTGCGCGGCTTTGACTTTATCAATGTAAACCAATTTGACTGGGGCGGTGCAAAATACGCTTTAGATGAGCGCTCTGATTACGGTGAGAACAGAATAATAGCTACTGGACTCTGCCGCGGTAGGTTAACAATATTGGTGTTCACTTGGCGCGGGGACCGACTACGACTAATTAGTTGGCGAAAAGCCAATAAAAGAGAGACTAAGCGATGGGAACACTAACTAAATCTGATTTAAAGCGAATCGATGCAATGACCGACGAGGACATCGCTCGGCAAATCGCCGAGGATCCAGACGTAGCGCCCGATATGACAACGGTGAACTTTCCGCGTGTGCGTGGCCCTCAGTTCCAGCCAACCAAGACCAGTGTGACTATCCGCCTGTCTGATGAAGTGATCTTTCATTTCAAGAAAGACGGCAAGGGATGGCAGACGCGTCTGAATGATTACCTGCTGGAGAAAATCAAAGCATCTGATAGTCGCAACCATTAGTTCAGGCTGTGTGTTGTTCTTGCAGTCCCAGTTCCTTGACGCTTATTTCACGCATCTTGTATTTCTGCACCTTGCCGGTGACCGTCATGGGGAAGTCGTCGCCGAAGCGAACATAGCGCGGTACTTTGTAGTGTGCGATCTTATTCTTGCAAAAAACCTTTACACCCTCCTCCGACAACTCCTCACCCTCCTTGAGGCTTACCCAGGCGATAATCGCTTCACCGAACTTCGGATCGGGCACGCCGGTCACCTGTACCGCCTCGATGGCATCATTAGTCATCAAATATTCTTCAATCTCACGGGGATACACATTTTCTCCTCCGCGCACGATCATGTCCTTGATACGCCCGACTATGTTGACGTAACCATCGGCATCCATGATGGCGGTGTCACCCGTGTGCATCCAGCCATTCCTATCGATGGCAGACGCTGTTGCCTCGGCGTTCTCCCAGTACCCCAACATCACCGAGTAACCACGGGTGCAGAGTTCGCCCATTTCACCCACCGGGCATATCCTGCCAGTCTCGGCGTCGATGATTTTTACCTCTACGTGGGGATGCACGCTGCCTACTGTACTTACCCGTTTATCCAACGGTGAATCGACACGTGTCTGAAAGCTGACCGGACTGGTTTCGGTCATGCCGTAGGCGATTTCCACCTCGGTCATGTGCATTAAATCGTTTACCTGCTTCATGGTCTCCACCGGACACGGTGCGCCCGCCATGATGCCGGTGCGCAATGTAGCCAGATCGTATTTGGAGAAATCCGGCAGTGCCAGTTCAGCTATGAACATCGTCGGCACACCATAGAGTGCCGTCGCCTTTTCCTGCTGCACAGCCTTTAGTACTGCCTCGGGTTCGAAGCCTTCGCTTGGATAGATGGCGCAAGCGCCATGAGTAAGACAACCGAGATTCCCCATCACCATGCCAAAGCAGTGATACAGGGGCACCGGCACCACCAACCGGTCCTGCTCAGTGAAGTTCATGGTCGACGCCACAAAGTAGCCATTGTTGAGGATATTGTGATGGCTCAGCGTGGCACCCTTGGGAAACCCCGTGGTGCCACTGGTGTACTGAATGTTGATCGCCTCATCCATGTCCAGGCTGGCTTGTCGTAGCGCCAAATCTTCGGCGCTTACTGCCTCTGCCAGAGGGAGAAAGTCATTCCAGCTATAAATGCCTGGTACGTGAGATGCAGTCATGGAGATAACAGCACTCAAGTTAGTGAACTTGTCGGACTCGAGATTGCCCGCAGCGCAGCTAGCCAAATCCGGGCATAACTCGCAGACCATGGCCTCATAATCCGATGTCTTGAATTGGTTCTGCAATACTAGGCCTCTGCATCCTGATTGTTCCAATACATACGCCAATTCATGCACCCGGTAGGCTGGATTAATAGTCACCAGAATGATGCCCGCTTTTGCCGTGGCATATTGAGTAGTCAACCATTCCACATTGTTGGGCGCCCAGATGCCCACCCGGTCGCCCTTCTCGAAACCGGCTGCAATGAATGCCCTGGCAAGCGTGTCAACCCGCTCGGCGAGTTGCTGATAGGTCAGACGTTGGCTCTGGTGCAGAGAAACGACCGCTTCGCGTTCCCCGTATTGGTGGACGATGCCGTCGAAGAATTCGGGTATAGACATGCCCAACAAGGGTTTAGCAGAGGGGCCGCTGGCGTAGCTGACGGGTATGCTCATGGCTGGTTCTCTTGTCGACTTCTTCTTGGTTTTTGTTTCACTCTTGGCTTCCAGCTTCGGAGTGCAGGGGCTAATTTAAAAGATAAATCCTGTCGGTGAAACCTTTAGTGCAAGAATGTCGCTTCGCTGGCGGAGAGGGTACCGCCCCATCAGAGGGTTTGTTGCACTGTCTTTGCAATTTTTACTTTACGTTAACGTAAACGTCAGTTAAGCTCGACAATTCAGGCCTAAACAGCGAACCCGTGTCCCGTACTGCAATGACCGAACAATATTCCATCTCTGAACTGGCGAAAGAATTCGAAGTCACCACTCGAACACTTCGCTTCTATGAAGAAAAGGGCCTGCTAAAACCGGGGCGCCAGGGCATTAAGCGCATCTTCAGTGCGGCAGATCGAATCAGGCTGAAGTTGATTCTGCGAGGCAAGCGATTGGGATTTTCGCTGGATGAGAGCAGCGACATTATCGGCATGTATGAGCCTGAGACAGAGAATAACCGACAGCTTGAAATGCTGCTGGACAAGATCAGAGAAAAACAAACTTTGCTGGAACAACAAAAGAAAGAAATTAATACCATGCTAAAAGATTTACGCAACACAGAGACTATCTGTCTCGATGCGCTATCTGAGTCCAGTTCTCCGATACCAGGTGTCAAACATAGGACCGGACGATGAACACTTCCTACCCTACCCTGAATTTTAATCACGACGACGAAATCAATATGCTGCGAGACAGCGTATACCAGTTCTGTCAGGCCGAGATCGTGCCACGTGCCGACCAGATCGATGTCGACAATGAATTCCCTGCGGACCTGTGGAAGAAATTTGGCGAGCTGGGTTTGCTGGGCGTCACTGTAGATGAGTCTTATGGCGGCTCCAATATGGGATACCTGGCACATTGTGTTGCTATGGAAGAAATATCGCGGGCATCCGCCTCAGTGGGGCTATCTTATGGCGCCCATTCCAATCTGTGCGTCAATCAGATAGCACGCAACGGCAACGATGCACAGCGCCAGAAATACCTGCCTAAACTCTGCTCAGGGGAACACGTCGGCGCACTGGCCATGTCCGAACCGGATGCAGGGTCCGATGTGGTCAACATGTCACTGCGCGCCGAACTAAGAGGTGATCACTACCTGCTCAACGGCAACAAGATGTGGATCACTAATGGGCCCGATGCCGATACCTATGTCATTTATGGCAAAACCGATGATTCGGTGGGCTCGGGTGGCATTACCGCCTTCATCGTGGAACGTGGTTACGCCGGGTTCAGCCAGGCGCAGAAACTGGACAAGCTGGGTATGCGTGGCTCCAATACCTGTGAGCTGGTGTTAGAGGACTGCGAGGTTCCCCTGGAAAATGTCCTGGGTGCCGAAGGCAAAGGCGTCGGTGTGCTCATGTCTGGTCTGGACTATGAACGCACGGTTCTTGCAGCCGGTCCGGTGGGCATCATGCAATCCTGCCTGGACCTGGTACTGCCCTATCTGCACGATCGCAAACAATTCGGTCAACCCATCGGTGAGTTTCAATTGATGCAGGGCAAGATGGCGGACATGTACACCTCTCTGAACGCATCGCGTTGCTACCTGTATACGGTGGCAGCCGCCTGTGACCGAGGCGAAAGCAGCCGTAAAGATTGTGCGGCGCTTATTTTGTTCACATCCGAGCAGGCCACCCAGATGACACTACAGGCCATCCAATCCATGGGCGGTAATGGTTACACCAATGACTACCCGGCGGGTCGCTTGCTGCGCGATGCCAAGCTGTATGAAATCGGTGCCGGCACCTCGGAAGTTAGGCGCATCCTGGTAGGTCGTGAACTGTTTCGCGAATCCGCTTAGGCAGAATGAAGAGTGAGGAGTAAGCACCATGCCTGTCCTTGAATCGAAGATTAATCCAGACAGTGATAGCTTCGCCGAAAACAGCGAACTCATGCAGATGCAGATCGATGATCTGCGAGTAAAGCTGAATACCATCGAGGCAGGTGGGTCCGAAGCGGCCCGTGAGAAGCATATCTCGCGGGGCAAGCTGCTGCCGAGAGACCGCATCAAGACGCTGATCGATGCAGGCACAGAGTTTTTGGAATTGTCCCAACTGGCCGCCTTTAATGTCTATGGCGAGGACGTGCCAGCCGCCGGCATCCTGACCGGTGTTGGCAAAGTGAATGGTATCGATTGCATCATTATCGTCAACGACGCCACCGTCAAAGGCGGTACCTATTATCCAATAACGGTTAAGAAACATTTGCGGGCGCAGGACATCGCCGCCCAGAACAACCTGCCCTGCATCTACCTGGTGGATTCCGGTGGCGCCAATCTGCCGAGACAGGACCAGGTGTTTCCTGACAAGGATCACTTCGGCCGTATATTCTTCAACCAGGCCAATATGTCAGCCAGTGGGATCCCCCAGATAGCAGTTGTTATGGGTTCCTGTACAGCAGGGGGTGCATACGTACCTGCCATGTCTGACGAGTGTGTGATGGTGCGAAACCAGGCGACGGTGTTTCTTGCCGGTCCGCCGCTGGTGAAGGCCGCCACTGGGGAAGTAGTTGGTGCGGAAGAACTGGGTGGCGCCGACGTACACTGTCGGCGTTCTGGCGTTTCTGACTATTACGCCGAGAGCGACAATCATGCTCTGCAGATTGCCCGTACTATCGTCGGGCACTTGAATCGACCTGCGGTGGCCCACAATCCCAGCCAGCAAAGCGTATCGCCTGTTTATCCGGCTGATCAGCTTACCGGTATTATCCCCGCCAATCCCAGCATGTCCTATGATGCCCGGGAGATCATCGCACGCATCGTGGATGGATCAGAATTCGATGAATTCAAAGCCCTGTATGGCAAGACGCTGGTATGCGGCTTCGCCCATCTAGATGGAAATCCCATCGGAATTGTTGCCAACAATGGCATCCTGTTCAGTGAGTCTGCCACCAAGGGAGCGCACTTCATTGAACTATGCGCACAACGAAAAATCCCACTGCTATTCCTGCAGAACATCGTTGGCTTCATGGTGGGCAAGGTATTCGAAGCAGGCGGTATCGCCAAGCACGGCGCCAAGATGGTGATGGCAGTTGCCTGTGCCAGGGTGCCAAAATTTACAGTGATCGTTGGCGGCTCATTCGGTGCTGGCAACTATGGCATGTGTGGCCGCGCCTACGACCCACGCTTCATGTTCATGTGGCCCAATGCGCGTATCTCGGTGATGGGTGGCGAACAGGCAGCCGGTGTACTGACCACCATCAAACGTGATGCGATGGAGAAAAAGAATCGCCCCTGGAGCAAGGAGCAGGAAGAAGAGTACCGAAGACCCATCCTGGAGACCTACCAGAAGCAGGGCCATCCCTATTATGCATCCGCACGGCTATGGGATGATGGCGTAATCGAACCCACCCAGACTCGAGAAGTGCTCGCGCGCTGCATGGCGATCGCGCACAACGCGCCGATCGAAGAGACACAGTTTGGTGTGTTTAGAATGTAAGAGTTGCTGTAGTTAAGCCGCTGCGATTGATGATGTAGTCCGGCGCGTAGAAGACACAAGACTTACATAATCGCCCGATTATTCAAATCCCGAAACTTTCCATTTATTAGGAAGAATTCCCCTCAATAGTCTGCGAGGCTTACCCCTGACGCTGTTCCCTCCCCAAATTGTTTGATTCAGGAGTAATAAGATGATCCTGCGCATTGTTGCCGTCTTCCTTGCACTTATGTCTGTGCTATCTGTCAGCCAGGCCCAGGAAGAATTCCCTTATCAGGTCCCCCGTACCGAACATGGCGACCCAGATTTTCAGGGTGTTTGGATGACGGCATTCATAACCACCACGGAAAGACCAGCTGGATTCGACAGCCTGGTAGTCACAGCGGAAGAAGCAGCAGAGTTTGCAGCCACCTTTCAAAGCAATTTTGTTGAAGGCAATACTGATCCTGAATTTTCGTGGGCTGATTCTCTGCAACTAACAAAGGTAAAGGGACAATTCCGTTCTTCCGTAATCGTTCACCCTGAAGACGGTAAGATTCCCTATTCTCAAGCCGGCGGAGCGCTGGCGATGGAAGTCAGACGATTATTTGTGGAGGGCGTTGATGGACCCGAACAGCGACCATTGGCAGAACGTTGCCTGGGAAGTTTTGGTTACCCGCCTATGCGTTCTTTGCCCATCGAAATACCGCGCCTAATTGTCCAGAACAAGGACAATTTGGTGCTCTATACCGAAGATGCGGCCGGATATCGACTCATTCGCATAGGGGCGAAGCCTGGCACTGAAGACAAGCGGCGCTATGAAGGATATTCGGTTGGAAACTGGGAAGGTGACACGCTAGTGGTGGAGACAACACAGTTCCGGTATGATATCCCTCAAAGATTAAACGTAGGCAGGCCGGTACTGATTAGTGAAGATACCAAGGTAACGGAACGATTTACCCGTGTCGCCGATGATGAACTCAACTATCAATTCACGGTTGAGGACAACACACTCTACTCCGAAGCCTGGTCGGGCGAGTTTTCTCTGAACTGGATGGGTGGCAAGACTTATGAATATTCCTGTCACGAAGGGAATTACAGCTTACCGGGAATTCTCAGAGGGGGACAATTGCAAGCAGCCGAACGTGCAAGCGCCAATCCGGACTGATGATTCTCTTTCAAGCCCTTAGCTGACTATAGCAGTGAAGTAACCACCCGGAAATGAGAGGACGTCGTTGTTCAACAATGCACTCCCTCTCTAGCCGATCTCTTTCAAGCGTTCCTGTATGTGAAGAAGCTTTATTCGCTGCCTTATGTAATTCTCTTCCATAAAGTTCAATCGGTAGTCGACTTCTTCTTTATAGGTAGAATTTTCAGGTACGGTTTCCCGTACTTTCTCGTAGGACAAAATATGTTTCCTAAGTGTGTTGTCCTTTAACAATCCTATTTTTGACTTACAACTGTGGCAGACATCATAGCCATATAAGTTTGAAATTTCCTTTGGATTTATATTGCCACATTGAAAACAGCGCTTTGCCATATCTATTCAGTCCCAATGCTTATTGAGGAAACCGGACGATACCATAGCCTCCATAGATGCCACCGATCCTGGTCCCGTTGTCGACACTAAACCCCCTGGAGATGGCAAACAAATGAAGCCGGAACAGCCACCAGCCCAGAGAGTGCCCACCGAAAGCGGACCCCCATAATCCACTTTCATATTGAAATAGGTCATGGGGGAGCGTGGCTGTCATCATTGATGCCTTAGGTATAGTCAACAAAGCAATCAGCTGCATTTGCCGTAAAAAAGCAACATATTCAACTCATTAGTTGCTATATTCAGCGCCTTATCGTTGCGCCTCCAAGCATAATGTGGTCTATTCATTCGATGCCTGTTAGTCAATTCATGAGCTTCATTCGAGAATGCTCCCTGATCTGTATTGTGAGCGCGGCTCTAATCTTTCCTGGCACCGCAGCCGCGCAGCAGGGAATCTTTTTCAATGAGCGGGATGATCAATATTTACTGCTGGGTCTGAAACGGGCCAAGGTTTCCTTTGAAGTTGCAAGAGCACAATATGAACGGCAGCAGGAGCAGGAAGAGCAGGCAGCCTTGCTGGCGAGCCAGAGGCAGGGGGGAGGGGCAGTCGGTTCCTTTGCAGGTAGCGGTAACCAGGCAATCGATTCCAGTGATATGCCACAGTTTATAGCCACCCAAGAATCCCTGGCCGAGGTAGCCCAGGCTTCGCTACTCGATTTCGGTTTGCTGTCTATTTTTACTTTCCTGGCCTTTGCCGGGGCGTTTTTTGCCTTTGTCCGCTATGACGTCCGTTAGGGAAATAGAAACGAGACCGAGGAAGTCAAGATTGAGTAGATTCAGGGGCAGACTACTTTTTATCGAGTAGTCATTGAGAGAGACCAGCACCATGAATAAATCACCAATTTTAATAACCATTTTGCTGTCAGGCTTGTTGAATGCATGTGGTTCTGACAATGAAACTGCACTTGAAACTCAACAGCAGCAACCGCGCGGAGTTTTAACAAATCAGCAACAACGAGCACTGGACGCGGCAAATACGATTGAACAAGCTATGCAGCAAACCGCGGAAGACAGGCTCAAGGAATTGGAAGCCCGGTTACAACAATGATCAAAGGGGTCAGAGTCACTTGATCCTTGATCTTATAGGTCTCTCAATCAAAATAAAATGATCAAGTGACTCTGACCCCTTTGATCACTTCCGGAGTAATGGCATGAAAGATTATCCTCCACGCCCGCTTAGATTCTCACTCTACCTTTCACTTTCAATTGCCGTGCTGTGCAGCTCTGTTTCCAGCTCAGCGCAAGATGCCGGATCCTATGTTGCACCACGAACGGTAAATGGTGTACCGGACTTGCAGGGCACGTGGACCAACAACACGATTACTGGACTGACCAGACCGGAGAGGTTTGGTAATAAACTGGTATTAACAACAGAAGAAGCCTACGAATTGGAAAAAGAAGTGGCTGATTACAATGCTGGGAGAGACGTGCCTAGCGATCCAAGCCGTAGCGCTCCAGTCAAAGATCAAATCGAAACCGCTGACAGCTATAACAATTTCTGGATGGATACCGGCACCAATATCATTGTCTATAACAATGAGTACCGCAGTTCGATTATTGTCGATCCCGCCGATGGCCAAATACCAGACTACACCCCCGTGGCACAGCTTAGAATCGATGCGGCAATCGAGCGCAGGCGCTCTGGAGGCTCCTTCGATGGTCCGGAATCCCGGCCGCTACCGGAGCGATGCCTGATGTCATTCGGCTCCAGTTCCGGACCGCCGATGTTGCCAATTCTATATAACAATCATTACCAGATTGTGCAGTCGCCCGGTTATGTCATGATCCTGGTGGAAATGGTGCACGACGCTAGAATCATTCGAATTGACGATCAGACATTACCAGAAAATATGAATCGCTGGATGGGTGATTCGGTAGGGCATTGGGAAGGCGATACCCTGGTTGTAGAAACCAGCCATTTCAACTCGCTGCAAAGGTTTAGAGGATCATCGGATAATTTTAAGGTGACCGAGCGCTTTACACGGGTGGCGGACGACATCATCAACTATTCTTTTGCAGTTAATGACCCGGAGACCTTTACACAACCATGGTCCGGTGAGATGCCATTGAACCTGACTGACGACAGGCTTTATGAATATGCCTGTCATGAGGGCAACTACTCATTACCCGGTGTGCTAGCGGGAGCTCGACTCTTCGAACAGGAACAATAGAAAGAAGAACGCCATGAGGAAATTGAAAACTCTCTTCAATAGTCCTGTATAAGGTATTCATTATTCAATACTGAATCTATTCTGAAATTATTGACCCGCATTTGGCACAGGCGGATTAAGACTCATAGCGGGTGGTGATCTCGTGGATGTACGTCAACTGCCTCGAATTGATTTAAACCTGCTGGTTGCTTTGCAGGTATTGATTGAGGAGTGCAATGTTTCAAAAGCGGCTGAGCGGCTCTTTATTACCCAGTCGGCAATGAGTAAAACCCTTCTGCGTCTGCGCGAACTATTTGTACCCCGTCAGCACCTATGGAACAGATATAGCACTGGTTTAAAGGAGAGTTTTTGTTCATCCTAACGTGAGGAGTTGAGATGAAACAGAAACCAG
>PBYU01000048.1 GCA_002730035.1 Gammaproteobacteria bacterium
AGAACAAAAAAGGATGCTCCAACAAAGAAGAAAAAAACAGTTAAGAAAAAACGGAAATAATGGGTAGTCCAATACAACGAATGGGAGACGCCAATAGTGGTGGAGGTGTTATTGACAGTATACCTCAAACTAAAGTTAAGGCTAACGGTTCAGTTGTTTCTGTTAATGGATCTAAAGGAACAGGTCACGGTATAGGTATTCATTCTTATCATGCTTGGGATACTGCCAATGGTTCCTCTACTGTTAAAATTGGAGGTACACCAGTCAATCGTACAGGTGATGCTGATACCTGTGCCCATACAAGAACAGGTGGATCTTCTGATGTAAATGTAGGATAACTGTATAAATAGTTGTATGGCAATACTACAATCAGGATATACAGACGCTCAAAGAACAAATGCAAGTGCTAGAAGCTCTCGTTTGTATAAAGATATTTCTTTAAGTTTTGAACGGAATTTAGCCACACAAGACATTATACAAAAGACTGACATTGAAGCAGTCAAGCAATCTGTGAAAAATCTCATACTGACAAATCATTATGAACGACCTTTCCATCCAGAAATAGGATCAAGTGTTAGGAGTATTTTATTTGAACCTATCAACCCTATTACTGCTAATACATTAACTCGTTTGATTGGAGAGGTTATCGCAAACTTTGAACCAAGAGCAAGACTTGTGGCTGTGGATGCTCGACCCAATTTTGATGATAACGCATATGAGGTGACGATTGGTTTTTATGTGGTTAACATACCTGGTGAGTTAGTTAGTTTAGATGTAATGCTAGAAAGAAGTAGATAAGATGGCTAGAAGATTAAATGTAACAGAATTAGATTTTGATACCATTAAAGGTAATTTAAAGACATTCCTGAGAAACCAAGACCAATTTACAGATTATGATTTTGAGGGTTCTGGTCTTTCTAACATTTTAGATGTGTTAGCATACAACACACACTATAACGCTGTCTATGCTAATGTATTGGCAAACGAAATGTTTATTGATAGCGCTGACTTGCGAAACAGTATTGTTTCACATGCAAAGCATGTTGGTTATACTCCTCAAAGTGCTACATCACCTATTGCTTATTTAAATCTAACAGTTGTTGGTGCAACTGGTAATACACTTACAGCGGCAAGAGGTACAACTTTCCAAACAACTGTTGATGGTGTCACTTACAACTATTTGGTGAAAGATGATACAGCAATTACACCAAGTGCAGGTGTTTATTCTTTTTCAAGTTTACCTGTTTATGAAGGAACTTTAGTCACGAACAAGTATACTGTTGATACGGCAAATTCAGACCAGAGATTTTTAATTGCGAATGAATTAGCAGATACAACGACATTAAAAGTTACAGTTCAAAATTCATCAGCTGATTCAACTACAGCAACACATACACTTGCTACAGATTTAGCAGATGTAACTGGCACCTCAACTGTTTATTATCTTGAAGGTGCTGAAGATAGTCAACACGAAGTATTTTTTGGTGATGGGGTTTTAGGTAAATCACTATCAACAGGAAACATTGTTACCTTATCTTATATTGTAACTAATGCAGACGATAGTAATGGTGCAACAACTTTTTCGTTGTCAGGTAATGTNGGTGGNTTTNCAAATGTNACNGTTACAACAGCGACCAATTCTGCTGGTGGTGCTACAGCGGAAAGTGCTAACAGTATTCGTTTCAATGCACCCAAAAGTTGGACAACACAAAACAGAACAGTAACAGCAAGAGATTATGANAGTAAGGTTAAGCAAATATTTACCAATGCAAANTCTGTTCAAGTATGGGGTGGAGAGGATCACGACACACCTGTTTATGGACGAGTTTATATTAGTATNAATCCTAANGTAGGTACATCATTAACAGAAGCAAAGAAAACAGATATTATTTTACAATTNAAAGATTTTAATGTAATGTCTATTACACCTGTCATAGTGGATCCAACTACAACATATTTACAGTTAGNAGTANATGTAAAATNTGATGCTAANTCTACAACCAAATCAAAAGATACTATTAAGTCACTTGTNACAAGTGCNATTACAACATATAATTCANATGAGTTNCANGANTTTGACCANATGTTTAGGNANAGTAANTTTATANNAACAATNAACAANGTTGATACTTCTATTCTNTCAAATATTACAACAGTTAANTTNCATAAGTCATTTACNGCAACTACAACAGCTGCAACAACTTATACTATCANTTTNAATAATGCATTNTACAATCCNCATTCAGGACATAATGCAACTGCTGGTGGTATTCTATCATCAAGTGCATTTANGATTAATGGTGATGTAACAAATGATTATTATTTGAATGATGATGGTGATGGTAATGTCCGTATATATTATNTAAGTGCTGGTACAAAAATTTATACAAACAATACATTAGGNACANTTNANTATNCAACTGGACANATNGTACTTAANGCATTGTATATAACTTCTGTTGGTGATNTTGATGGTGCAACTTCCACAGATGTNCGTNTGACTATTATACCAAATTCTGTTGATACAATACCTGTTCGNAATCAATTGTTAGCGATAGATGANNNCAATTCAACGGTAACTGTTTCTGCTGATACTTTTNNAACAACNTCAGGTATAGGTTATACTNCGGCTNCAAGTTATGCGAGCTAATCAATGGCAAAGTTTGCAAAGAAATTAAATCCTCTTGTAAGTAGGCAATTACCNGAACACATCCAAGCTAATAGTCCTTTATTAGTAGATTTCATTAAACAATATTATGAGTTTATGGACTCAGCACAGATTACACTATCAAGTGTAACTGCTTCTGACCAAGTATTACTAGAAACAGAAACAGAAGGTNNNNTNGCAATGGATGCTACTGATGAACACGGTAGCGATGAAGGTGATTNTCTTTTAAGTGAACAAGGNACTGTAGGTGAATTTACAAAAGGTGAAACNATTACTGGTGGNACTTCAGGTGAAACNGCAACAATACTTGCNGAAGATACTGACAATTTAAAAATTTGGATTTCTGCTAANTCAAAATTTATTACAGGTGAAATTATTACNGGTAGTACTTCNGGTGGTAGTGGNATTGTTGGAAAATACCGTGCTAATCCAAATGAAGTTCTTACACAACTTTTAGAATATGCAGATGTCAATGATTCGTTAGATGATTTCTTTACAAGTTTTAGAAACGCTTTTCTNCAAACAATACCAAATGATTTGGATGACAATGTAAATAAAAGNCAACTTACAAAAAATATTCTTTCCTTGTATAAAAGAAAAGGTACAAAGAAAGGACATCAAATCTTTTTTCGTGCATTANTAAATGANGAAGCAGAATTATATTATCCAACTGTTGATATGTTGCGAGTATCAGATGGTAAATGGACAACAACAAAAATAATTAGAGCAACNCTTCTTACACCNANANCTGGTGATATGACCCGCCTTACAAGTCAAACANTTACACAGGATNATGTTATTNNTNATGCTAATATTAATTTAGCTACTGCTGTTGTTGATAGCGTNTCAGTTTCTAATATTAATATTAGTGGTACTCAAACAAGTGTAGGAACATTTGTATTGAATGATGTTACAGGAACTTTTGTGGATGGACAAACATTTTATGCTACAGATAATGAAGATAGTTCCGTAAGAATTACTTGTACTATAGGATCCATAATGGATGATATTACAGTTACATCACCAGGTCGTTATTATACGGTAGGTGAAACTGTTGCAATATCAGGTGGTGGTGGAGATGGTGCTTCGGCACAAGTTGAAGATACATCATATGGTTCAATTGAAAATATTATTGTTGAAACGCCTGGTACAGGTTATGTTGTTGGTGATACTTTATCTGTNACANANCCNACATATGGTTCTGGTCTTGCTGGTAGAGTTGAAGTTGTCAATGGAGGTTTTCNATTAGAGGCAGATAGTTTAGAAGAAGGTCGTATTATTATNGAAGATACTACAGATGATATGGTTGTAATGGAGGACGCAACAAATTCAAGTTTNGGTGATGTTGTTAAAGTATTAATTACTAATAGTGGTTATGGATATGCTTCATTACCTACAGTAACAATTAGTACAAGTACTGGTACTGGTGCAGGTGTNTTTCCTGTTTCATCANGTGTAGGTAAAGTATTAAGTGTTAAAAATGTTGACCAAGGATTTAGTTATGAAACNGCGCCAACTTTGTCACCAAGATTGCATATGCAGATTGATACCCTATCTGCTAATTTTACGGATGGTGAAACGATTAGTGCAACAGCTGAAGATAATATTATNTTAGAGAGTGCAGANGCTTTAGATGGTGANATAAGTTTAGAGGATTACAGGCATCCTCGTTTCAGNCAAGAAGANGGTTATGGTGATATTNANCTTGAAGATGATACTGGTGTGCTAGAAGTNGAAGAAAANATTACAGAAGGTGTTTTAGAATTAGGACCTGGTCGTATTATTACAGAAGATGGTGATGTGTTGATCCATTCTTATTATGCTCACACAGATGAAGTTGATTTTTTNATTGTTACNCATGATGGAACAACTGAAAGNAGATTGCAACACGAAACATCAGGAANNGTATCTGGTACATTAGAATCATTTGTTGGTGCAACAAACATTATGACACTTACAAGTCCTACTGGAACCTTTGATGATAAAGTTACGATTACAGGTGGTACTTCAAGTACAACTGCAAGAGTTCGTAATGCTGATAAAGCAATTATGACATCAACGAATGGAACAGTTATTANAACAGATGGTGCATACACAGGTGTTGATGGACAAATTTCAGAATCAACGAAAAAGATACAAGACAGTTTGTATTATCAGGATTATTCTTATGTTGTAAGAGTAGGTGAGAGTATNGCAGNTTGGAGAGATTATCTNAAATCTGCNGTACANCCAGCAGGTTTNTATGTTGTTGGTGANGTNAGNATACGAACANTNTTAGACGCAAAAATGAAAGTTGGATTTGTGAGAACATCTGGTGTTGTTGAACCTGATGAGGTTGTTGANATATATACAGTTATATTTGGTGAGAAGATAGGAAGACGATTAGGAACAACAAGTGATGGTACAACGCAAAGAACAAACGCCGAAAGAGGTATTGAATTTNCTGCTTCATATACATCAAACACTAGAGATGTTACATTAACAACAGAAAGAACACTTAATCTTGGNCCAAGGTCTNCACCAANGACCGTGCANGGAGTTGATGTTATACAAGGATTCGTTTATGGNGGTCCTAGATATTCTGCCATTAATCGTTTTGCNTCAACGGCTTTNGACCATACNCCAGATAAGTTACTTATGGATGCTTCAGATGGTTCTTCTACAGATGAAAAAGATGATATTATATTAGAAGATATTTTAAANAANGGTGAAATAAAGCAGGAACTAGGTTTAAGAGATATGGATAGCGGAGTTACACTAGTTATTTTAAACAATGTATTGATAACAGGTACAGGTAAGACACCACCCAATGGAGAAACACCNACANTTGCNACTTTTAATTCTGATTTAAAGACAAACTTTGCCATCCCAGCACAAATAAATACTTCATATGCTTAATTTATGATTATAAATATTAATNGAGTGTATAAATAGATTATAGGAAACAATTATGCCAGCAATTATTACAAAAGATTTTAGAATCCACAACGCAAGACAATTTCAAGAGAGTTTTNGNGAAGCCGCTGATACATATTATCTTGCAATAGGACGACCTCAAGCATTNGCAGACAATCAAGCATTTAATGACGGAACAGATACATCTCCACCAACACCGGTTGATGATGTAGGACAAGTAGAATACTATGCTTATGATGATTTATTGTCTGCTAAAAAAATAGCAAGTTCAGATACNACATTAGTAATACCAAGGAGAGATTGGGCAACTGGCACTACTTACGATTATTATAGACATGATTATGGAGATATTAATACTGCTGGTGCTACNATTACATCTAATAGTANTGCGACAANTTTATATGATTCNACNTTTTATGTGGTAAATTCAAGTTATGATGTATTCGTNTGCATAGACAATGACGGTGATACNGCTTCAACAACTGAACCAACTACTAAACAAGCAGCTATATTTTCAACTGCTGATGGATACAAATGGAAATATATGTATTCATTATCTTCTGCTGAACAAGCAAATTTCTTATCAACAGACTTTATGCATGTTTCAACAGAATCAACAGATTATTCAACAGTTGGTGGTGCANTNGAAAATGTAAAAGTTACTGCAGGNGGNGCTAGTGGTACAAACGGTTCATATACAAGTGTGGTAATTCGTGGTGATGGTACAGGNGGTAGATGTACAGTAGTTNTTGNTGCTAATGCNGTAAGTTCAGTTACAATTACAACAGCAGGTACAGGATATACTTTCGCAAGTGTACTTGCTAGTGATATTGGTAGTGTAGTAGGTGCTGATATTGANTTTATTATTTCACCTCCTGGCGGTCACGCTACAGATGTAGTTGCTGAATTAGGTGGTTTTTATGTAATGACAAATACGAATTTTACACAAACAGAAAGTGGTGAATTTAATACAGACAATGATTTTAGACGAGTTGTATTAATACGAAATCCTATTGATAGCGATAGTGCTGCTACGGCAACAGAATCAACTTTAGATTGCACAAAGTCAATTGTGTTTAGTGGTTCACCCGGAACATTTGTAGCAGATGAAAAAATTACTCAATCAAGTTCTGGTGCAGTAGGTTATGTTATTGATTATACTTCAGGAACAAAAACTTTAAGATATATTCAACCACAATTTGCAAATCAAGGTATTGATAGCAATGGAACTTTAACCGCATTTACCGGAACAGATACCGTAACAGGTGCAACTTCTAGTGCAACAGGCACACCAACAACGCATGATACAACTCCTGAATTACAACACGATAGTGGTGATATCTTATACATTGAAAACAGGAAACCTGTAACAAGGGCATCTGACCAAACGGAGAATGTAAAGCTGATTGTAGAATTTTAGGGGTGAAACATGGCAGTTAATTTTAATGTAGCACCATATTATGATGACTTTTCAGAAGATAAAAATTTTCATAGAGTTTTGTTTCGTCCAGCTTATGCTGTTCAAGCAAGAGAGCTTACACAATTACAAACAATATTACAAAATCAACTAGAACGATTTGGTGAACATGTCTTCAAGGATGGTTCCCAAGTTATTCCTGGTGAGGTTACTCTCAATACAAAATATGAGTATGTTAAGTTAGCTTCACATACAACTACAGATGCTTCTGATATAGAAGGTTTAACTTTAACAGGTGCAACCTCTGGTGTTGAAGCAACAGTTGTTAATAGTTCAGAAGCATCCTCAAGTGCGGCTGCAACTCTTTATGTTACCTATACTAAAACAGGTACAGACAATTCATCAAAAAGATTTACAGACGGTGAAACACTAACATTTACTGGCGCTAGTGCTGTTGTAGGTTCATCTACAACTTTACCCACAACTACTGGTGCAACTGGTCAAGCGTCTGCTGTAAATGTTCAAGCAGGTGTTTATTTTATCAATGGATATTTTGTAACAAATACGGAACAAACTTTAATACTAGACGCTTATACAAACATACCATCTTATCGAGTTGGTTGGACTGTTACAGAAAGTTTTGTAACACCAGAAACAGATACTACGCTTAATGATAATGCGACAGGTTCATCAAATGTAAATGCACCTGGTTCTCATAGATTTCAGATTGCTTTAACATTAGCAAAGAAATCAACAGCTGCAACAGACGATACAAACTTTGTGGAGTTGTTAAGAGTTAAGACTGGTACAATTGAGGAAATAGTTAAAAGAACAGATTATAATATTTTAGAAGATACCTTAGCAAGAAGAACAGCTGATGAAAGTGGTGATTATGTAATTAAACCTTTTGATATAGATGTAAGAGAACATAAAAATGATGGATCAAATCGTGGTATTTATTCTGTTGATGCTGATAGTTTATATAATGGACTTTCAGCTACTAATTCAGAAGCAAGATTAGCGATTGGTTTATCACCAGGCAAAGCATATGTTAAAGGGTATGAGCTTGATACTACTTCTCAAAAGTTTTTAACGATTGAGAAAGCAAGAGAGTTTGATACAATACAAAATTCAACAACTCGTTTAGACATAGGTTCATCTATTAATGTTACAAAAATTTATGGATTGCCTGATTTAGGTACTGTTAGTGGTGAAACAACTGCATTTAAAGAAATAGAATTTTTCAGTAAAGCAACTGCTACTAGAGGTACGGCTAATTCAGGTTCTGGTGCAAATCTTAATTATATTGGTGTAGCACATCCTCGTTATTTTGAATATGTTTCTGGTACTGCTGGTGCCGCTTCAGGTAATACAACTTCTGTTTATAAGTTAGGTTTATTTAATGTTACAATGTTCACTCATTTGGTTACAACAGGATCAATTACTGTTCGAGGTGGTGAAATACTTACAGGTAAAACATCTGGTGCTACGGCGATTATTGACCAAAACTCATCAACTACAGGACAGTTTCTTGTAGCAAATGTTAAAGGAACATTTGTAGCGGGTGAACAAGTTTATGATGAAACAACAACTAGTTCAGGTACAACGGCAACATTAGCAGCTGACGCTGTTGCTCGTAATGCTGTTCAACCATATACAATTGCTAATGTGAAACAAGTTGGTCAAACAGGTACTCCAACATTTACTGCTGATACAGTTGTATCAACTTCTGCTACAGACACTACGGATGATTCCTATAAAATTCTTACTGGATCAATTTCTATTGCTGTGGGTGCTGCCGTCATAGGACAAAATACAAGATTTACAACTGAATTAATTACTGGTGATGAAATTACATTTACAGATGATACTGGTCAACAATTATCAGCGTTTGTAGCAACAATTACAAGTGATACAGCAATGACAATTGTAACAGCAGTAGCGACTGCTGATATAACTACAACATCACCATTTGCTCGTAAGCGTGTTCGTATGAGTAATATTGACCAAAACTCTTTAGTTTATAAATTACCATCAGATGTTATTAAAACATTAAAGACAACGGCAAATTTAGGCATTACAGATACAACTCATAAAGTAAGAAGAACATTTGTTGCCACATTAACAGGTGCTGGTGTAAATACTTTCTCTGCTGGAGCAAATGAAGTTTTTGACGCTCATGCGGAAAAAGATTTTACTCTTGAAATAATGACTACTGGTGCTGGGGGTACTGGTGCGGTTGGTGATTTAATAAGTGTGTCAGGTTCTTTTACTCTTGGTGGTTCACCAACAGGCAGACAAGTTACAATTGATTTAGGATCAGGATATAATGGACATAAAGTTAAGTTTGAAGCAACAATAACAAGAAGTATTGCGAATGAAAAAACAAAAACTTTGATAGAAGGTCAAACTCTTGCTATTGCTACTTCAGCTCTTGCAACAGAACCTAAAATAAATCTAGCTAAGGCGGATGCTTATGCTTTGAATAGTGTCTATATGGCACCTGATTTTAGTACAACAGCAACAACAAGTCATACAGATATTACAGATAGATTTACTTTAGATACTGGACAAAGGGACGCTTATTATGATGTAGCATCTATTGATATAAAAGATGGTGCTCAAGCACCAACTGGACGATTACTGATTAACTTTGATTATCTTTCACACGGTTCAGGAGATTATTTTAGTGTAGACAGTTATGCTGGTGTTGTAGATTATTCTAATATACCTTCATTTGATAGTCCTACAAAAGGTCGATTACAATTAAGAGAATGTGTGGATTTCCGTCCACGAGCTGCTGATAGTTCTGATATTATAGGTTATGCTGTAAAAGATCCTACTGGTGCAACAGCATTTACTGGTTCCGGTTCTTCAGCTTCTAATATGCCAAAACCTGGTAGTGACTTGACCTCAGATTTTGAATTTTATCTTTCACGGATTGATAGTGTATGGTTAACAAAAGATGGATTGTTTAAACAATCAAAAGGTACAGCAGCGGTTGATCCTCAACGACCAGATAAACTTGATGACGCTATGGTGTTGTACCGTCTTGAATTACCTGCATATACATTTAATACAGGTGATGTTAACATTACTACAATAGACAATAGACGATACACTATGAGAGATATTGGTAAGTTGGAAAGTAGAATTAAAAACATTGAATATTATACTCAATTGTCTTTATTGGAACAAACAGCAATCAATACACAAATCCAGGACGCAAGTACAGGTTTAGATAGATTTAAAAATGGTATTGTTGTGGATAGTTTTAAAGGTCATAATGTTGGTGATGTAATATCTACTGAATATAAAGCGTCAGTTGATATGGCAGAAGGTGAATTACGACCTAAGCATTTTGCTGATATGGTTGGATTGGAAGAAAGTGCTGAAAACAATACGGACGCATTAAGAACAACGGCAGGTTATCAAAAGACTGGTGACTTGATTACTTTACCATATACACATTCAACAATGTTAGAAAATGACTATGCAACCAAATCAGTTAATTGTAATCCATTTTTAGTATTCCAATATGTTGGTGATGTTGCATTAACACCAGATTTAGATGAATGGAAAGATGTTGACAGGCAACCAGATTTAATTGTTAATGATAATAATTTATTTGATACAATTTCAAGTATGGCAGTTGGTGGTAATTCATTAGGAACAGTTTGGAATGAATGGCAAAATAACTGGACAGGATCGTGGTCTGAATCAAGTCAAAGTGGTAATTCAGTAACAACAGTTTCTGGTACAACAAGTTCATCTACAAGAACAGGTATTACAAGACAAATTGCTGGGTCAAATCTTTTAACTCAATCATATGGTGATAAGGTTGTTGATGTTGCATTTATACCTTTTATTCGTAGCCGTACAATTTCATTTAGTGCTACACGATTAAAACCAAATACAAGAGTTTATTCTTTCTTTGATAATGTTGATGTGTCAACTTATGTTACACCAACAGGTGGTGTACTTGGTGGTTCTATTTTAACAGATTCAGTTGGGTCTGCTTCTGGAACTTTTGCAATACCAAATACAAGTACAGTACGATTTAGAACAGGTGAAAGAGTATTCAGATTAACAAGTTCATCAACAAATGCAACAGACGAGGATTCTGTTGATACTTTTGCTGATGCTCGATATACTGCTCGTGGATTACAAGTTACACAAGAGGAAACTATAGTATCAACAAGGGTGCCTATTATTCAAACTACTTCTGTAAGTGAACAAGATAATAGAAGAACAGTTACTAATACTAGTACTCAGCAAACAAACCCACCAGATGACCCAGAAAATTGGGGAATAAACGGACCTGATCCTTTAGCACAAACATTCCGTGTTGATCCGTTTGAAGGTCTTTTCTTAACTAAAGTGGATTTGTATTTTGCTGAAAAAGATAGTACTATACCAATTAAAGTGTATTTGGTTGAAACACACGAAGGACGACCAAGTACAAAAATAATTCCATTTAGTGAAGTTACGATTGCTGCTGCTGATGTCAATACAAGTGCAACAGCGGCGACAGCGACAACAGTTACATTCCCAAGTCCTGTATATTTACAAGGTAAAACAGATTATGCTATTGTATTAAAACCAGATAGTCAAAGTTATAAAGCGTGGGTGTCCCGTTTGGGTGATACGGATGTTCTTACATCAACTCGTAGGGTTACAACTCAACCTTTGTTTGGTTCTTTATTCCGTTCTCAAAATGCAAGTTTATGGACAGAAGACCAAATGGAAGATTTAAAGGTTACTTTCTATAAAGCGGCATTTACTACAGGTACTACCGGTACATATACTGCTGTTAATTCTGCTTTGGGTAGTAAAAC
>PBYU01000049.1 GCA_002730035.1 Gammaproteobacteria bacterium
TCTTTGGTGGTCTTTTATCCTTAGAATTTCTTTTCTTAGGACGTAAATCTATAGTTGGCATATCTTCTCCTGTAATTTATAGTATATCACGCATTAAACAGGTTGTAAAGTCTTAATTATCTTTTTTTCATATTCTTCTGCGGCTTTTCGTTTAGAAATTTTCACAATCTCACCCATGAGTTGAAGTAATAGATCAGAGGTTAGATAATCTAGTTCATCTAAAACCCGAACATACCTTCCAGCTTCACCACCACTCGCTTCATGCCATGCGAAATTCCAACCAAATTCCTTTTGATGTTCTCCGTGTAACAATTTTTCTAATTCGTGTTCCTTATTATCAATATTCTCAACTATAAGATAACGAACAACTACCTCTTTGGCTCTATCCAATTTATAATTCGTAATATATACTCGTACACCATGATTACCTTTTGGTGCCCGAATAGCACTAGTCCGTTTAAGAACATCTTGGCCCTTACCAGTGTATCCAATCTTGTCGTGTACCAATTCTTCCCCAATGGTATCAATGTCTTCTCTCAAAGCTACCTGATAACATCCACGAACAGCACCACCTACTCCAAATTCATCAATAAATTTACGTGATTCGTTCGTATCATCACTGGGTATCCAAGAAATTGGATACCACCCTGTTGTTTTTTTAATCACTTTTTTATAATTGCAACCCATTATTAAAACTCCTTTCGTATCGAATCTTTTGCTACTCTTCTTGCTCCTTTGGAGCCCCATCTTTTCTTTATTTTTGCAGTCTTTGGCTTGTTGCCACCAGAGGTTCTGCCCCAGGTTTTGGCTTTAATTCTTCCTACTTTTTTATCTGTATTACTATTTGCACTCATCATATAACTCCAATAATTTAATATAGTATATTATACTACACAATTGCACAATTTGTCAACACTTTTTTTATACTTTGTTGTTATAATCATATAACTATTTAATATAAGTATATTATACTACACTTTTACTGCTTTGTAAAGTGTTTTCTTCAACTCTTTTTCGTAAATCGGATGTGGAGAACCTATGATCACGTTTATTGAAATAGAATTCAATATCTCGTCGACGACATAAATCCTTACCCGTAAAATCTTTATCACGATATTCTGCACCCATTATCTTGACATCAATATCGTACATGCCTAAAATGTCCAGTAATTCCTCTTCGGTATTATATACTAATATTTCGTCTACATATCTAATGGCCGCTAATTGGGCTTGACGTTCCACAATATTTTGTATAGGCTTATTCTTTTCCGGCCGATCGTAAGATGGGTCGTTTTGTAGTGCGCATATTAGATAATCACACGCTGTCTTGGCTTCTCTTAGCATTGCAACATGACCAGCGTGTAACAGATCGAATGTTGAACATGTTATCCCTACTTTCATTATTCAGTTTCCCTTTTACCATTAAATACATTGCCTCCAACATATCGTGTCGTATGTTTCATACCTGCTCCAATTCAATATCGCACAAGATACTGATAGAGTCTAAAGACCTGCTCCAATTCAATATCGCACTCTTGTAAGAAAGGTTTTCCTGTCCCCTTAGCGGCGCTATAATCTTCTTTGTAATATACTTTACTTATGCCGGACTGATATATGATTTTTGCACACTCTATACATGGCATATGTGTACAGAAAATAACAGAATCTTCACAGTTCTCCGAAGAGCGAGCAACTTTAGTAATTGCATTGGCCTCGGCATGTAGCACTTCTGGTTTGGATTTACCTAAATGTTCGCACTCATTATCCCAACCCGAAGGCATACCGTTATATCCAATAGATATGATTCTATTATCCTTCACAATAATAGACCCAACTTGTAGCTTTTTAGCAGTAGATAATTGTGCAAATCTTTCTGCACAATCCATAAATGCCAATTTAAATTTTTCTTTCATGAGGTAATTACCTAAATGATGAGCCTAAAAATCGAGGGCCTTTAGTTACAAATTCAAGGCCGGCCATAGACCCAACATATTCTTTAAATTTAGTATAGCGCAAATGTAATCGCACTTTGCCTTCAACAATAACCGTTAGAGATTCTTCTTCCCTAAATTGCTCAATCGTGGCCTCCATGGTTCTATCATTATCAGTGCACCGTAATATACATTCGGTCTCAAAATGATTTGTCTGTTGTTTTTTCATTATAGTTTCCTATTATACTCATTTATAAAAGATGTGGTCGTTAATAATTACAGTCATATTTAAAATCTTGGCCCAATAGGGTTTCACCGTCATTGCATGATAGTGAGTTGCGCCCTCTGTAATATCTGGATAGTAACCGTTCATAGTATCCGTAGCAACATCTAAACTAGATATCCATGTTTTAGTATCCAAAACATCATCTGGTTTGCCATCACAGAACCAACTGAACTGGCATTTGTTCCGAACAGGTAACATATTACCTTTCCAATTTTCTTTCCATTTTGCCTGATACACTACACCACATACATCATCTGGGTATGAGCTATGTTGTAAACGATTTAGAGTTACATTTGCCACAGCTATTTTACCCGCAAGAGGTTGATTACCTGCTTCAAAATATATATTTTTCGCAAGACATATTTTATAGTCAAAGGTGTCTTGTATCAACACTTCATGGCCGTGATATGATAATGGCTCCTCTTGCCATAAGGCGGTGGTAGCATCGTCATTCGACAATACAGAAGGGATTACAAAAATGGAGCCTAATACTATCCCCGCGATTGGTAAGAGCTTAAACACATGGCTTTTCATGGTATTATTCCTGTATAAAATATTGTAAACGCAGTACATCCATTACTACATCATGTCTAGCATCATGCGGAATAAATTTATCTTCAAAACCTGGAACAATGAATGCATTCTTTATTTTTGGATTAAGCAATGTCATGCCCTCAATAGTGGATCTGGTATCACGAAGTTTCCAGAAAGGGTAAGGATCACCATCAAGAATTGACTCCAAGAACAAGGGATCAAATGTATTACCCCGAGTATATACTCGTTCAACGGTTTGCGGATCAGCTATTGATGTAATCCAGTCATGCAATTCTACAATTGACATATCGTTTGGTGATGGTTTTAATTGCTCCATAGGGCCTGGGCCTAATTCACTCCACCAAACGAGAGTATCTGGGTCAATAGTTCTTCCATGATTACGTACTTGATCTTCGACATCAAATTTAACAAAACGTGTCATTCCAAGCAATTCATCATAATCATAGCCGTTATGGAATTTACTACTATCAAACACTAATGCTGCTAGTGAAACTATCGCAGATTCCCTGGGATTAGTTCCGAGTGTTTCAAAATCGTAAATTAAACTTTGCATTATAAACGCTCCTTAATATAATCTTTTAAATCGATCTTAGGTTTCCATCCTAGATCAAGTAGTGATTGATTATGCACTACGCCGCCCATTCTGTTACCGGGTTTTTCTGGTTTCATTTCGGGCGTTACTCCCATCATTTGGGCGACCTCGAGCATGGTATAGCCAGTACTATTACCAATACCCCAATTATCCCCATAACCGTATTGCATTACCTTAATTAGGCCATCAACAGTATCGTCAATATGAGTAAAGTTTCGTTCTTGAACTCCCGGTTGAGTAATGGGAACCGAAGTTGCTCCTTCGTTAACCATTTTAAGAAATTTGGCGATCACAGTGGCATATTTACCATCTGATATTTCGCCATCACCATATACATTATAAAAGTAAACAATTGCATATTGTAGATTATTCCATTTAGCATACGCCTTTAAGAATTCTGTATTTTGTGCTTTAGTATAAGCATACGGACTCATTGATTTTCCATCTTCTCCAATAGAGAATTTAGTGGATGAACCTGAGTATATTAGTTTTGCATCTGAGTAATTAGCAAACTTTAATATAGTAGGAAATGAATGATAATTATATTCCATTACTGTTTCATAATCATTAAAGGATTGCTCTACTCTAGCATATTCACCGAAATGGAATATATAATTAAACTGTAGTGGCTGATGACCGAAAATATTGAATAGATCGGCTGAATCTCCCTGTAGATAATGTACACCCTCGTGGTGATTAGATGTATGGCCGGTGAAATAATTATCCAATGATACTACATAATGCTCTAAATCAACAAGTTGTTTGCACAAATGAGAACCGATAAATCCTGCTCCACCTATAACCAAAATCTTTTCTTTCATTATTAAATACCTTTTCTTTGTATATTATATAACATTTTTCTCTACTTGTCAACCATTTTTCATTCAATCTTTAACAAAAATACCATCAACAATTTTACCCTTACGGTCTTTAATATCATCATAGGCAACTGCTAAACACTCTTCTAGCGTCAAGCTATTACGTGCCATGATATTAATTAGCACCACAGTAATATCTCCTATATCATCTCGTATATCTTGGTTCTTACACACGCTATCTGATAATTCACCCACTTCCTGTACCAGCTTTAGTACCTGATCTTTGTCTGTAGCACCCTCGATTAAATTATGATCATCGTGCCATTGTTCGATCTTTGCAATTAATTCATTAATTGTCATGAAAAATATCCCTTGTATATGTTTTATTGATTACATCGTCTAGCGTACTATCGATCCTATTGGTTACAATAAGATCGGATAATTTTTTAAATTTCTTATGATTTGTTTCTACAACACAACCCATGAATAACGAAGTTGATATGTTGGGTTCATATATAATCACCTTTACCTTATTATCAGTTAACTGCTGTATAATGTCCTGTATAGCTGAACTTCTATAGTTATCTGAACCAGATTTCATTANCAGCCGATGAATACCAACTACTGATACTCCATCACATTGAAGTATTTTATTTGTAATCCAATCCTTTCGATTTTCATTAGCGTATACAATGCTTTTAATAAGCTGATTAGGAATTCTTTGTTTACGGAAGTTAGCCAATAGCTGTTTAGTATCTTTAGGAAAGCAATATCCACCATATCCGAAAGAAGGATTGTTATAACCCTTACCGATTCTAGGATCTGAGGTTACACCTTTGATTATATCTTTTGAATTTAATTCTAATGATTCTGCATACATATCCAGTTCATTAAAGAATGCGACCCGCATTGCAAGATATGTATTAGAGAAAAGTTTAATTGATTCTGCTTCTTTTTTACCCGTATAGTATACAGGGGCCTCGGGATATATNATTATTATAGATTCTTGCACAATATCGGCAAATTCTTTACCTACAACTGTTTTGTCACCAATTACAATTCTATCTGGTCGTAGACAATCCCGTAAAGCAGTACCTTCTCTTAAAAATTCTGGNGAGAATAGTATGTCGAATTTGCCAAACTTTACCTGCATTGAGTGAATGAATCCGACAGGAATGGTAGACTTAATTACTATATGAGCCTCCGGATTATATTCTATACAATCCCGTATACAAGATTGAACACTNTCAGTATTAAAGTAATTCTTTGTTTCATCATAATCTGTTGGGGTTGCTATGATAACCCAATCAGCATCCTNATACGCATCTTGTTGATCTGTAGTTGCCCAGAGTTGTAAGGGTTCACTATCCAAATACTCCTGAATGTAAGAATCTTCTACGGTAGATTTATTGTCGTTGATTAAATTAACTCTATCAGCATCAATGTCTAGTATTGTGACATTATTATATTTAGCCAACATAGTTGCATTAGCCATACCTACATAGCCTGATCCTACTATAGTTATATTTCTCATAATTGATTCCTCATTACATACTCTAGGGCCCGCTTAGCCTCTTTATCTAGTGGTCGTTTGTCGTACCAGTTACCTGTATCCATATCTAATTCTCTACACATCCGCGCGATTTCCTTACTAGTTATAGGATACTTAGACTTAATAGCATTACCAGCTAAAGCAACCATTATTTGATACATCTTATAATACCAACCAGAACCACTAATGATTCTNTACTCATTTTCCAATTGTCTTGGAAAGAACGGACAATCTTTATATGAATTCCACTTTATATCGGTATTAGTTAACGAATTTTTAATATGACTAATTAAGGCTTCTTGCATAGATTTTGGTAATTTATCAAAGAAAGTGTTACTGCTTTTCTCAATATATTCATGCGAATCCATTAATACTTCTGGGTCTATATGAGTACCTTCATTGGTAAATATAAAATTATTTGCATTAGCATATTTGCCAGGAATATAATACATTCTTGATAAATCTTTAGTCTGAATATCACCCATCTCGCCAAGTTCTGTATTTAAAGCAAACCAGAAGTGTTTGATTTCTTCTCTGGTTACCTCACGAGTTAGTGGAAATACCAATCTGAATTTAGGTGTTTCTTTAGTAGATGATGCCGTAGAATAACAAACAAAGTGNTATTTACCACATTTCTGTTCTAGGAATTCTTTTAGTTCGCCAACAAAATCATCTACGTCTACTGCGCACCAGCTACCCCATTTTGTAACATTATCATTCTTTCTCGTAGTATCCTTCAAATAGGATGCGGGAGACATTAAGTAGGCCGATTTTTTATCCTTTCTGGGAATAGAAGCAAGTTTATACAATACTTTCTCAAACTGTTGAAAATCAGTCATGCTGATTTTGTCATTTGTCGATGTATTATATAGTGATTTAAATATTGTACCGGATATCATAGTATATATTATATCATAAATTGGTCTAAATGTAAAGTGTTTTCTGAATTATTTTTATACTTTGTGATGGCTTGATTGACTACTTCATTTAACCGAATTTTATAAGCTTCTTGTGAGCACATTCTATAACAAGAATCAGCTATCTTTTGTCTGGTTTCAATAGTCATATTAGACCATTCTTTAACCTTAGCGATAACATCATCTTTCTTATTATAAACGTATATATATTGCTTCATATGATCCTCTACCATTTCTTGAGCTGGGTGTGCACCCTTAAAGCCTTTTACAATGATAGGCACTCCTCTTGATAGGGATTCNANTGANGTAATNGTAAANGAATCCNCNGGCATGNANNCCAACNAANGTGCATACNGACTTNGNNATATTATCCATNATTTCTGAATGNTCNANATCGAANNTNTTNATTCTNGGNNACTCNTTATANANNTNNAGNTTCTTTTNNACATATTNNNCATTNTTACTATNNTNNGAAACATANTNTAANGTNGTATAAACTTCACTTACTATATCTGATNCATCAAGAAGCTTATGAATTGCAAATGTACTCTTTTCTTTCGATGCTGCAGATACGTGCCGGACAACACCATCATGCGCTATGGCTTTATATTTAGGCACCGCTGATGAAAATAGAAAATTGTCAGGGATGGGGGTTTTATCAAAACTCCAAGCTGCTCTTCGTTGATTATAATAATCTATAGTTCTGGATGCATGATAATTAGATACACATAATAGGGTGTTACCCCTTTCTATGAATTCAGCAACCGTATCAGCACTCATTAAGTCAGACCAGAATCCAGGGACAGCATGTGAATTATATATGATTGGAATATCAAAGTTCATCAACTTTGGATATAATTTATTATTAAATGCCCAGTTGGAGTAAATCACATCGGGCTTAAATGATAGCAATGATTTGAACATAGATTCTTCTATGTGTTGCCTTTTGGTCTTTTCATATTCCTTTACTGTAAGACCTTCGGGAATTTCTTCTTTATANNAATCAACANCATCNANNTAATTNTGNANNTNNGTNAAACCNGCCCACATTCTTACATCATGCCCCAGNTCTTTTAACATATTATATTGCATCAGTTGAGCTTCATCAACTCCTGATACTCTTTTATTATAACTGAAATAGGCTTTATTACCGTATGGTAAAATATAAACCCTCATTCGATATCCAATGCCACGAGTGCCGGGGGAGTGTCTGAGACAGAAACGATTTCATCGTCCTTCAGCACCGTCATGCGTTCGGTATCCATAATGTCATCTTCATCAATATACCGCATAAGACTATGTGCTTTCTTATCNAAAACTGGATACCAAATACTTTTAGTTCTATGAGTCAGATTTCGCTGGNCGATTAAGTTTGCAAATTCTCGATAATCTGCTTCATTCCTGAATCGAATGTTAAGTATTTTATAAGCTTCATCGTGAGGCTGATTAAAATCGGGCATATCATCCCAATCATACGGCGTAGTTTCTTCTTCACTACCGTCAAGCACAAATAGATTTTGNGGTTCGTAGTTAATTGTTTTATTTAAATCTTTATTCGACATTTAATTCCTCCTGTTCATCCAATATGGTGGCCGTTTTTAATTTGACTAATTTCATACCATAATTATTTCCACCTTTAGGTATATTTAGCCCTGGTTTTTTAGTNGGTTTCTTATTTTGAAAAACCCTATAGTCAATGTGATGATGCCACCGGCCGAACTTTTGAGTAATCTTTACTTCGCCTGGATGTTGAGCATGTAAAGATTCTGCAAANGCTCGTCTATGATCAAAGTCTGAACCTGNTCGANCNTNTTTAGTTCCANCTTGGTCAATGCCATAAACTTCTTTAGTATTACCCCCTTTCATAGTCAAGGTTGCACATTTACCACAGACAAA
Organism: Gammaproteobacteria bacterium; assembly: GCA_002730035.1. Taxonomy (GTDB): domain Bacteria; phylum Pseudomonadota; class Gammaproteobacteria; order Pseudomonadales; family Pseudohongiellaceae; genus UBA9145. Next base: position 8,548 of record PBYU01000049.1, read on the forward strand.
TGCATTAAACAAATATGTGTGATAACCAGCTTTCATGAGGCGTAAGGATAAATCTGTATCTTCATTGTACTTGCCTCTCCAATATAATTCACCGTTTTCATACACATCATTAGCCAATAGTATACAAGAATATACTCGGGTATTGTGATAGTATGGTGGCCTTTTGCTGTAAGCTGGANNTAAAGNGGCATAGTTCATACCAGACATTTTAACATCAGTGTACCGATCCGTGAAATCCTCACATACTCGGAAAGGTGTTGGTGTCAATACCTTGGTCTTCCTATTATTATGCGCTCTATAGAAATNNNNAATGTTATCATCCAAAATCCAATGTCGTTTGTGACCTTCTGCGATAGAATGTTCCCACACCCAATTACGGACTGGGATAGACCCACCTAGCAGGCCAGTATTTTCACAACGTCTGGCCCACTTTGGATTTTCTCTAAATCCCTCAGGTAATACCAATAATTTATTAGGGTTAATTACTGCTGCATAATCATCATACTCTGATTCTTCAATAACAACCCTATACATTGCACCCATAGCGTCGAGAGATTTGACTGTCAGTCTTGAATCTGGNCGACCTTTAGATATAATGTAAATAGGATATCTTGATTGCATATTTTTCTCCTGTTAATGTGTCTATTATAACACATTTAGACTTAAAAGTAAAGTGTTTTATCCAAAAAAACTTTCCAAAGATGACTGTTCTTCTGACGACCAACCAATAGATTTGAGTATTGGCTCAATTGGCGCTAAGAAAGTTTTATCAAATTGTAGTTCATAGTCTATGTATTTAGCAAGTGCNAATTCTTCTGGCAAATACTGAGTAAATCCGATTACGTTTTCTTTCAGACTGTTGGGTACTTTTAAATAAACGAATTTGATCTTCTCGCCGTTCTTGATTGCCTCATACTTCTTATTTAGACTATATTGATCCAATAGATGATTGTGTAGCAGGGCAGCACGAACATGAATAGGAGTACCTTTTCTGTATATTGTACCAGCATCTCGGTAGTCGGTTACATTGGAAACTCCACGAGGAAATGCAACTCTATCCGCATCTAATGATGTAAAATACTTTTTGAATTGTTTAATAGCCAATTGAGTTTTAACTTCATCGCCAGTCATAATCACTTTAAAGATTTCTTTAAGAGCATCTCTGCAAGGTTCNGGAGTAGAAGATTTTATTGCCTCGATACCCATGATTTTTAGTTTAGGTTCTGCATACCGAACACCTTCATTGTCAAATACATTTAAGATATATCTTTTCTTTGCTGTCCAGATGCCTCGATCAGCGATAACCTCTCTTTTCATTACCATTCGGTCTTCGATTCCGCCCATCATCTTGTATAAATCTGCATAGGCATCGGCCAAAACAGGTTCCAATCTGCCTTGTGCGACTTTATCTAGGAAATCAATCTTATTGACTGGGTNGACCAGTTTAACCAGTTCGTCTAGGCTAACATACAGGCTGTCTGTATCGATTGCGATAACATAATCATGTCCGGTGGTGGACAACACCCTGTTGAGATATTTATTAATGGCGACCTCTGCCCACCGTATTGTAAGTTGTCCAGACAGAGTAATGGCTTCTGCGATACGTTGGTCAAAGAACCTGAAGTACTTGTTGCCCATAGCACCATACAGAGAATTAAGAAGAATTTTAATAGCCATTTGCCTATTCTCAGCAATGTTGATGCGTTTTTCNATTTCATATAATTTTTGTTTATCATTTTTATCTACCTTTTGTAACTCTCTTTGTGCAGAGAGCATTTCTTTTTTGATACCAACACGTTCGGTGTACATACCATCTACAAGAGTAGGCATAAAGCCTTTCTTATCTGTTCTAAACATTTGGCCGTTACCACCGATAGCTTTACCAGGATTCTTGAAAGTATATCCTTGAAGTATTTTCTCGATATCTAGGTTCATAACATCGCCAGACGCAATAGTCTCTGTTGACATATTGTACTGCATGATTAAAGATGGATATAGTGAGTTAAGGTCAAACGAAACGACATTCTCATGTAACCCAACCATAGGGTCTTTTACGTAACCACCTGGATAATGGGTCTTTACCTTATTCTCATAGAAAGGCATGGCGATTTTATTTTCGTACAAATATCTGTGAATGATTGATTCCCATATGTGTACCACGCCAAATGTGTCGACATAATTCACGCCACCTTGGTATGCCATAGTAAGACATAACGTGATAAGACCCATCTTATCCTCTAACCGATCAACCAATTCTACGTCTTTGATATTATAGTCGATGAATTTTTGGTGGTCATGTTTATATAATGTATGGAGCGAGCCNTGCTCTTCATAGGAAAGTTTTTTCTCGCCAAGAACGACATTCGCAATATGATCTAATCGGTATGATTCTTGAGTGCCATAAGAGTAACCAAATTTCGGGAATAGTTCTAGGTAATCAATAGTTGAGATACCCTTGAGGTCGTAGGTCGTCTGTTCGCGGCCCATCATTTTGACGTCATGTCGGTCGACTAATCCCCAAGGAGAAAATTTACGGGCCATATCGTCGCCGAGAATTTTAATTGTGCGGTTGACTAGATATGGCACATCAAAGAATCTGATGTTCCANCCTGTTATAATATCCGGACAATTACTTGGTAAACACCAATGTAATATAAAATCAGATAACAGTTCTGCTTCGGATGCGCATTTCTTATACACTACTCGGTTATCTTTCATTAGGGATTGTTCTACATCATAGTCATTAAGACCCCACACGTAATAGGTATTGTCAATATTATTTTTAAGGGCAATAGAAATTACCGGATAATCTGCAGCATCTGCTTGTGGGAAACCCTCATCGGATNCCACCTCAATGTCGAATGAAGTAACATTAATCTTGTTACGATCCCACTCAATAATGCCAGGAAATTCGTCATTTATAAACGCTGGAATATATCGGTCATTGCCGAATATCTTCCTACCGGCAGTGGACTTATTAGAAGCAATCCACTCTTTTGCATCACGCATAGATTCCATCTTAATAGGGGCAACAGGCGTGCCGTCAAGGGATTTCCATGAAGTTTGTTTGGGCGTGTTTACAAATAAAGTGGGTTGGTATTTGATTCTTTGTTGTTTTTTCTGGCCGTTTTCATAGCCACGATAAAGTAACATATTACCGTATCTTGTTACATTTGTATAAAATTTCATAATAAAAATATCACCTTTTAATAATAAGTATATTATACTACACTTTAGTGCAAATGTAAAGTGTTTTTTTCATTTATATATACTAAAAATGGGGGGAGTTTTTTACGTCCCCCCATNATAGTCAATAAGTCTTAAAAACTATGTAATTGTAGGGCCATGATGGCTGGGGCTAATCCTAGAATTAGTCCTGTTGTCAATATTGCTACAATAGTTGTTTTTAAGGCCTCGGCAACATTTTCATACTTTTCCGTAAATTGGATAATATGTTTCATGTTATTTCTCCAGTAAATGTGTTAAACATATCTACTGAGTTTTCGCTGCTCACCGGAATTAATCTTGGATAAACTCCTTCTTCTTTGATGGCCCAGCAGACCCTAATGCGATCTTCCTAGGACGCCTCTCTTCTGGAACTTCTACTCTGGCGTTAACCACTAGTATTCCGTTCATTAGATTGGCACCGTCAATAACAACAAATTCAGAAAGTCGGAATGACTTTTCAAACTTGCGGGATGAGATACCTTTATGTGCATATTCACGAGCATCATCATCAGCGTGTTGGCCTTTCACTAAAAGAATGCCATCCTTTACCTCTACGTCGATATCCTCTTCTGAGAATCCCCCTACTGCAAGTTCAATGATAAAATTTTCATCATCGACCTTAACAACATTATGGGGTGGATAGTTATCTTGGGATCTTCCAGCATTGTGGATTCTCTCAAGTTCATTTAGAATGGGCTCAAACCCAATGAATAATGAACGCGGCACGTTCATAGTATTTCTTACCATAGCTTCCTCCTATTTATTTAGCAAGGTATAAATGTGGCCCCGAATATTCGGCAACCACATATATTTATACAACTTTCGTTGTTACTTTAAGCACTTTTGGCACACTTTATTCAGTCTGCTGGATTTCATCAATTTGTGAAATCTTTTCCAAGTGTCTTTTATTTTTTTCTCCATTATTACTGTTACCTATATTATACTTAGGACACAGTTCCCATTGCGTTTTTTCTTTAAATGGAATAACCTTTATTTGTCGCAATGGTGCTAGATTCTTTATCATGGCTGGGGTGATAATTGTTAACAATCCCCAATCTGCTAGAAGTGTTACAATTGTGTTCCTACGTTCTAGGTCATTCTCTATTAAGTTAGATGGTTTTCCATCTAACAAAAATAGTTCTTTAAAATGTACAATAAAATATCTACCTTGTTTATGGAGTATATGACAAGACTGATATAATTTTTGATCCTTACGTGATGCTACGCCAATACGTGTTAATGTTTCACGTATTTTTAAAAAGTCGTCGGGTTCGTTAAGAGTGATTTCCAGCATGTCTGCCGGTGTCCAGTTTTTGATTTCAATATTTGCGTTGTCCACCTTTATAAACCCTTTGTTTCAATGTTTCAATATTTTCATTATTAAATAATGGTAAAACGGACTTAGCTTTTTCATTACTATATCCATAATATTCTTTAATGAGCTCTAGATTCTCCACCTCTTGTGGCTTCAACCACTTTGAGAATCTTTTCTTCTTCTTAATTATATTTATAAGAAAATGATATTGAAGCTTATTATCTATAGTGTGGTTAATATTCATCTCGTTAGCATATAGAACAGTATCATTAAAGTATGATAAGGCCCTATTAACCATAAACGGAGTGTATGCCTTTTCTGAAATATCATCGTGCATAATATCTTTCTTAGTGATATTGATGCTGTTTACATAATCAAATGGGTTCATTTAAACTTGACTCCAGCCATAATTTCAGTGCAGCAGGCCACGATATTCAACTCATGGTCAGCCACAAAGGCATTTTTGTACTGGTAATCTGCAAGAATGAGAACTAACTGAGGAATAGATTGTGGTTCTGCATACTCGGACATATTATCGTATATCTTACGGAATACAGCCGCTGGTTCTGTGTCAATATTATCTGCTACCCACTGGCGCATTTTCTTAAAGTCTTTGCGCTGTAGGGATTTCATTAGTTCGTTTACCGATACCTCTGATAAGGTAACCAATATACCTGTATCAATAATACCAGATACAGAATATCTTTGCAATTCATTCAACACTCGACGCCAGTCTGGCATGTGTTTCATAATCAGTTCTGCAATTACAGGAACATCATATGTTACATCTTCACTATCCAGAATGAACTGAATACGTTTGAGCATTTCACCACAAAGCACACCAGAATCTTTCTTGGACATATTAAATTCGATTACAGAACATCTACTATGTAGTGGTTCAATAATACGATTCTTAAAATTACACGTTAATATAAACCTACAGTTCGCACTAAATTCTTCAATGAATCCACGAAGAGCAGGTTGGGTTGATTGTGGATTAAGGTAATCTGCCTCATCAAGTATTACTACTTTATAGCCACCCTGTAAGGAGACCGATGAGGCAAATTTCTTAATTTTATTTCGGAGTGTATCAATACCTGATTCTTCTGATCCGTTAATTAACAGATAGTCGAGATCGAGTTCATTACACAGAGCTTTAGCGATAGTAGTTTTACCTGTTCCGGCCGTACCGGTTAGAAGCATATTGTGTAAGTCACCCCCTTTAACAATATCTCCAAAAGTTTTCTTAATAGATTTCGGTAAAATTGTATCGCTAATTTTCTGCGGGCGGTACTTTTCCACCCACAGGAAATCATCCATTATAATACCTCCCAGCCAACAACTGTAGAAAGTCGAAACGACCTCCAAGCCTCCTTGTCTAATGCCCACACAGCAAGATGATCAGTCTCTGGATTTACATCCTTAATTTCTGACTTAATATCGTATGCTTCTAGGACTACTGGGTTGAGTGTGCACGGCATTACCCGCACTTCATCTGTAATGATTTTCTTAAATGTTACTGTAACAGTACCGTTTTTGAGTGCCTCGATTAGGCGTGAGGATTCATTGCGATCCATAATATAATTCCTTAATAAAATGGGGGCCCGAGGGCCCCCGTTTGATTAGGACTCAGCTGATTCAGCTGATTCAGCTGGGTCCTCTTCGGCTGGCAAGTCACCCTCAGGGGCATCACCATCTTTTGGAGCAACAGCATTCAAGAATGCTACCACTCGATTTCGCAAACCACCCACAGCTTCTAGCTCTGGGCCTTCAAATCCACCGCGCTTGCTACAAACATCAATAATTTGTACCATAGTTGCGATATCTTGTAGAGACAGTTGCGGTGCCTCGTTCTGTGCAGTTTCAACTGCATTTACTTCATCAGCCATCTTTCTTCTCCTTTGCAAAGTAGACTAAATTAAGAGATCCCGACCATTCGGCAAACTCCATATTATCCCCATCATTATAATGGGAGATTCTTTCTGTATACTTATACTTATACACCATAACTACTAGTTCTTTCTAAAGCTATAAAATATTCTACCGGATAGTTGGTATTTTGCCAATTTGATATCAATTTAGAACTGATTGACACAAAATAGTCACCGGATAGTAGTTTCAAGTTTGGGATATTAACCACAAAATTGAATTGTTCTTTACATGAATTGTCTTTATCAACCACAATATCAAAGGTATTAGCAGTAGCGTCTTTAATATCTAAGACACTTGCTGTTATAAGTCCATTGGTACCACTAAGTGATAATTCCATATGACCTAATACAGACGCTGCCTTCTGGATTTGATCAAGTACTTGTTCTGTGAGATTAATACCAACTTCTGCGTTAGGCATTGTAATGTCTTTGGTTGGTTGTGTTAAAATGTCAGTCTCGGCAAAATAGTATTTGATTTTTTGATCACCGCTAGCCATAGTAAGTGATTTATCATCAAAGGACAGTACAGCATTCTCAATTAGACCATGAACGGATAGAAATTCGTTTAAGTCATAGACTCCGAATTCCGTTGGAAAGTCCTCGGTGATTTCAGCAATGGCCATGATGTTTTTAGCCTCTGAAATTGTTTTCACCTTTTGGCCTGGTTTTAGTACTAGGTTAGGATTAACACTAGCGAAATTTTGCAATACCTTGAGGGTATCGTCTGAAATAATCATAATTTCTCCTGTAAATTATATATAATATTATATCACATTCTCGGGTAAAAGTAAAGTGTTTTTTTCAATTTTTTATTGATACTATAAGTTGTTATTTTTGTACTTGCGATCATGTTCATACAACGCAAGTAATCCGTAATGTAGCACCTTTTGGAGATCCTTTCGGTATTCCGCAGGGGTGCTGCCTTTCTTTCCATATCTGGCCACATATTTGTCTACGTTACCTAGAAAGAATCCCATCCCATGGCCCCTGTCTACTATGACTTCAGAAGATTGTAATCCCCCTTGTCCGTAGTGAGCACAGTATGTAGAATCAATATACGTTTGGAACTCTTCAATAAGAGCCCCCTCGTTAAATTTGTAATCTGGATTAAAATGTTGTGTCCTCAGTTTTTGGAGCTCTTCAATAAGAGCCCCCTCGTTAAATTTGTAATCTGGATTAGAATGTTGTTTCTTCAGTTGTGGTTTCTTATTCATCAAAGTTTACTTATCTCCATTAAAACGTTTTGAATATCTTCATCGTCTTGATGTCCTAAAACATCGTTTGTTATTGGAGTACTATAATCTAGATCTCCTGCTTGATCGAGTACTGCGAGTTCCCACAAACCTCTATCACCACCATATGAACCATTGTGGCGAACCACTGATGCTCCCATCCCATTTTCAAATTGATATATCTTTTGTATACCACCCTTCATTTTATATTCTTTCTTTGGTTTAAATAATGCCATTATGCTACATCCTCCAACTCATATTCGAGGTCGTCTTTCTTGTTATCAATATCTCTTTTCTTATCTTCGAAAGGTACAACTAAATCATAAATAGCGGATTCAAGATTGTTAATGGCATCAAGAACTTCATCCATTTTCCATGCAAGTTCGTTCTCATCAATACCATGATCTTTAGCTAATGATTGTATCTTTATATAGATATTCATAGGAATATCATCATATTTGATTGCCTTAGTTTCAGAATTAACATCTCTTATAACACATTCCATATCAAAGGACTTATTATCTAATCTATCTATTTCGATTAAGAGCTCTTCTTCAGTATTGTGTATATTATTTGACATAATAATCTCCATCTGCAAATTTGTTTGCGTTATATGCGTCCATTATTGAACTATCTTCTAGAAACTTAGCAATATCTTTATCAGAATAATACATGTTTTCTGGTCGGTTAAAGTCTAGATTACCGGATTTAACATACCGGATGACCTTTCTTAGGTCTACAGCGATCGATCGCTCTTCTTTTTTACGAGCCTTTTCAGCAGCTTTAATCTCTGCTTTACGCTTGTCTAATTTGACTATTGATTCTTGGAATTCTAATTCCTCAACAGTTGTGGCAAGCTTTTTTGCCTTAACTTTTAAGGCAGCTTGTCTAATTAATTCGATTCTTGTCATACTAACTCCTCACTTATACACTTTCATGTACATATAAATGTAAACATTATACACTTTTATGTACATATAAATGTAAAAAGTTACGATTTGTTACGGTTATATTCATTTCATGAATGTATTGTGCTGCGCAGTGTGCTGGTCTTCACGCTTACGTTCTTCATATTCGTCCCACGGAGAATCTTCAAGATTCTCCGGCTCCGCCTCAATGACGTTAGCATCCACCTTAGTATAA
>PBYU01000050.1 GCA_002730035.1 Gammaproteobacteria bacterium
AAACTACGGCTTATTAATGCGAACGATCTAGAAGTCGCCTATTGACCTATAGCCCATCAAATAAGACGATGTATAATACCCCCATGGCGAACAACGACCCATCATTCGGTTTCCTATTTTTTCGAAACTTGGCAATTATATCTATGCCAGTATTTCTTGCTTTCCGCTATTTTGAGAGCATAAACATTATGGAGAGCATTGGCGTCGGAAATACAATTACTATGACCTTGGTACTCTCGTCCATTCCAGCGATACTGATCTCCATGTGGCATTTCCTAAAAAAATAGCCCCCTCCTTTCTTGAGCCCGACCACCCCCTGCCAAATCCTATACGATGCAATTCGCTTGGCTGACGGAAAATCACCCCGGCGACACACGCAAATCACAAGCACGCTCCATACCACGCCCCCACCAACCCCCGGAATCGGCATACTGGGCTGGATGCGTGAATTCAAAGCGGATGTGGCGCTGGCCGAGATCAGCCTTTACAGCTAAGGCTCCTGGCCTGTCACCAGGTTTTTTGGAGTCAGTCACCAGAATTAGAAATAAATTGATCGAGCTGTTTTTTGAGAGCAGCTGGTTTAGAAATGTCCGCAAAGATAATTTCTGTACCGATACTTTCTTTTGCAGTAAGCGTCAGGTTTCCAATCCCGAGTAATTTTTGCTTTGCTGTCCGGGTCAGTTCAACACTTTGCAGATTTTCCAGCTCTATCGATTTTGAAGTTTTTCTAAATATTCCCTGACATGCTTCTGCTTTCTGCTCTTTCACTGTGTATCGTTTCAGACGGCGATCAAAAACAGCCCACAGGATAAAAAATGGCCCAATGCTAAATATTAATGTGGCTATGCCAAGAAGAATTGAAGGCCAGTATGCCCGCCATACGGGTTTAGCTTCATAAGAAATATCAGTCAAAGTGTGCGTCCTGGTTAACTATTGGCTTTCTGATGAAATACGATCCAGAGGCTACCTGCCTAAGGGTTACTATCGGCAATAGGATTGCTATCTAACCGCAAATTAATCTACCGGATCCAGTCTAATATCTTGAATTCAATGCCAGCCTGGTGTGCTTCTCCATTCAGTGGGAAGCTGACGGCTACTGTACTACCCCCACCAGTAATCTTCGGGTTTGGGCATGGGCGGGAAACCTTCACCCATCTGCAAATGCACATACAAGCGCAATTCACCCCTGCAGTGATTCTTCACGATAGTAAGTACAGGATAGCAGGGTCTGTCCCATTGTTGCTGACCAAAACTAACGATTATTGCCCTTTTATTTCAATGCCTCTTCCCTTTCCAGCCTGCGGGCGCCCGCCAGTATGCCCGGCAATGCATAATTGCCCTCGTGGCAGGCGTATTCATACAGGCCGCCGTCGGTGGCGTAAAAGCTCAGCTCTGCAGTCCAGGGCTGACTGTAGATGTTATTGTCTTCAACCCTGAATTGATAGAAAATTTCATCGTCTGCATAGCGACTGAATCGTTCGGTGATGCGACCGGCCTTGGTGATGGGTATAGAACTCTGACTCAACTGCAGTGGGTTGATGTTGACGGTTTCCACAACTAACTCATCGTTTTCATACCAGCCGACAGAATCACCAAACCATTGTTCCAGCGCGACCGGCCGTCGGTGGATCCGGGCTTGTTCCGGTGAATCAAAGATGGGTATGACGCGGGCATCGTGGACCATCTCCACAAGAATCATGACGTAGTCCTCGGTCTGCACGAATTGATAGGTATTGTTGTACAGCGCTCCCATCATTCCCGGACCAGCCTTGTTACCAAATCCCAGCAGACAGCGTTCCGCATTGGGAATGGCTTCCGGACCACGTGCATCTCCGAAGCCGGTGGCGTAGCGGGAGCCAAAATTGCGTCGCTCGAAATCGTACTGCGGGTCCTCCAGGCGAGGTACTCGCCCGTTGCCCGGATCAACCAGGTAGGAACTGCGATACTCGCCTTTGACCAGAGCCAGATTGGAACCGGGGTCAACCCAGAAATTATTGTAGGCCCTGGTGCCGAAGTCATCGCCATCTGCCGTGGGCAAGTCATTAACACCATCGCCCTCGTCCAGCCCACCCTCAAGGCCAGCGATCGGAGTCCTGGCGGCAATAAGCCGGGCTTCCTCCGCGGATACAATAAGAGTCTCAACTCCTCTGGGGCGCGAGAGATTGGTCAATGATGCATTGGTCCAGATACCTTCCAGGTCGGGCCGCTCGGTGTTCTGCGCTAGTGCACCAGAACAGGCCAGGGTAGTGAAGACCAGCAAGGACCCGATGCGGGCGGTATGCTTTAACAGGAATATCATTTGATGTCTCCTGGGAATCCTATTTGTCAGGATGTAGGCCTGAGCCTAGGATAAATGGGGTTGGAGTAAAGATCAAAGGATCAAAAGGATCTGTGTTATTACTGCCCCAGATAATGATGAGCAAAGCGCTTCAGCGGCTGTATTGTTGGCTCTTAGCTATTAATTGGCTCAGTGATGCACATGGATTTGGAATTTGCTTCGGTGAAACGCCGTAAAGTCGGCCCGGCGACGTGCATGGACGCACTAATGCCGCGGGCGCATGGGGCTAGTTAATAGCGGATCCAATTTTCCACCTAAAACCAGAAATGGATCAATGTTTGTGGATATTCTGGAGGAATTATAATCCTGATTTGAGTCTAATTGACCCTTGGATTTTCTTGAGGTTTCCAACTTCATCCCATCATTAGCGCTCTGGAATGACCCCTGTTTAGAGATTTAGGAGATTTACATGCGAATTTCGACATTAATTAACAAAAGCTTGTTGTTGGCCTTCTCCGGTATGGTGTTTTCACCAGCGGTCCTGGCCCAGGAAGTTACTTTCCACAAGGATATCGAGCCAATTTTGCAGCGTAGCTGCCAGTATTGCCATCGTCCCGGTGGTGCGGCTCCCATGCACCTGATTACCTATGACCAGGTAGCCCCTTTTGCCGGGCTAATTGAGTACAAGACTGGCCTGCGCGACCGCGCTGGCGTCATGCCACCGTGGTATATCGAAAAGAACGTAGGCATTCAACATTTCAAGGATGACCCTTCTCTGAGCGACGCCGAAATTGCCACCCTTTCCACTTGGGCGCGCACTGGCACACCAAAAGGAGATATTGCCGACGCACCCGAGCCACTGGTTTTCGATGACGCGATCAAGTGGAAACTGGGCGAGCCAGACCTGATTGTTGAAACTGAAGATTTCTTCATGGCCAGTGGCCGACCCGATTGGTGGGGTGAGATTCCCAGCATTGCAAGTGGTCTGACACAAGACCGCTATGTGAAGTCTGTAGAAATAGTGGAAATAAACGACGTGGGTTCAAGCGATGATACATCCGACACCGTGGGTGGTCTGTGGATTTTTCACCACATGATCTGGCGCATGGAGACACTGGACGAGCAAGGCAATGTAATTCCAGGTCAGGCTACCAGTTTCCCGGTACACGAAGTCGGCCGTAATGGGGATATCTTCGATCCCGATGCCGGTCCCCTACTAAGGGCCAATTCCTCCTTCTACACCGATTCGGTGCACATGCACTCCAATGGGCGTGATACCACCGGTCATCTACAAATAGGCTTTAGATTCCACCCGGAAGATTATGAACCAAAGTACAGGACCGCAATCAGTATCAACGGAAATGGCTCTGATATCAGCGTCGAGGGCAATGCAAGAGATCAGGAGCTACATGCCTATCAGGTACTGACGGAACACACCAAGGTCATTACCTTCGAGCCGCACCTGCATGCCGCCGGTGATCGTATGTGCCTGGAAGCGATCTGGGGTTACTCAGTCGAGACACTGTCCTGTGTGGGCTATGACCACAACTGGGTGAGAGGCTATCCCTTTGCGGATGACTATACACCGCTGTTGCCCAAGGGGGCCATTTTGCATGTTACCGGCTATTTCAATAACACAGAGACCAATCCCAGTGTGCCAGATGGGCGTAACTGGCAGGGCTCTGGCAACCGCTCGGTAACAAATATGTTCATCGACCTGGGTAGCAGGGTGACCATGACCGATGAGCAGTTTAAGGAAGAGATGGAGAATCGGCGCAACACGCTGAATCTTGGTCCCAACGACCACGTGATTGGTTGTCCATTATGCCTTGCGCCTCTGGTATGGCCGATTGAAGATTCCACCGACGCCAGTGACTAAATAGGAGTGATGTAGTGGCGTCGACAGGGGCGAAGCTGCCACTGTAGTGCCAGCACACAATTCAGACACATAGACGGCGAGGTTCAGAAATGGACCTCGTCATTTTTACCAACAATGAACTATTACAGACGGAGATCTTCCTGAGAAGGCAAGAAGCTAGATATGAAATTAAAGCCCAATGATTTGTTAAAGTCCGTCCTCGTGCTCCTCGGTGGTAGTCTGGCACTCGTGTCTGCTATTGCGATGGCAGCTCAAGACTTCGAATACACCAAGCATAGCTACAGAAGTGGTCAACACACCGAAGTCGCTTATGAAGGTTGGCGAGAAAATGACAGCGGTACGATCACACTAACGTTCGGTTACTTCAACCATAACTGGGAAGAAGAGTTGGATATCCCGATAGGTGAAAATAACCGCTTCACAACCGGTGATCCGGATCGCGGTCAGCCCACTCATTTCCTGCCGCGTCGAAATCGGTTTACCTTTGATGTGGTCATGCCTGCAGACTTCTCAGGAGACGATGAACTGGTGTGGGAAGTGACTTCCCCGAACGGTGTGACTAGAGGTGCCTATGCCACCCTCAGGGAAGATTATAAATTAGAAAATTTAACCATCATGTCGGAAACCGGGGCACTGGGAGCCGGGTCGTCCAGTCCGGAAGTCAGGGCGAACATACCACCGGTTTCGGAGTTAATCGGAGATTCGATACGAACTGTCAGTGTAGGTCAGCCACTGAGTTTCCAGACTCGGGTAAGCGATGATGGTATTCCTGAATCCTTCGATCCCATGAGGCTCATCAGGTTGCTCGGGGGTGCAGCTGCGGCTTTTGCAACGCCTGAAGCAGTCCGCGAAAGAATGATGATGATGCCGCCACCGAGGCCTACCGTGAACAAAAATAATGGGCTGTATCTATCCTGGAACGTTTACCGTGCTCCCGAATCTGCAACAGCGGTACAAGATGCTGTCCATTTCGATCCGCCGCAGGTTAAACCCTGGGAAGATACGCGACCCTCTGCCAATTCACCCTGGAGCTTTATGTGGATGCCACCCGAGTTACCAGAGGATGGTATTCACGATGTGAGCGTCACCTTCGACCAACCCGGCACCTACTTACTCTGGGGCCGGGCGGATGATGGTGGACTTTACCAGGATCAATACCTGACGGTTAATGTGACACCTTAACATCGACCTGGCTGCAATGACTTAGCCGAAAAAGTGGAACCAGGGGAGGAGCTTCTTTCCCTGGTTTTTTTGTGTCTGCAGATCGAGATAAACGATTCTGAGACAAGATGTTTCCCATTGTCAGACAAAAGACAGTTTTCTTACTAAATTTGCGAGGATAGGGGATAATTGCGCGAATATGGAGAAAACAAAACGAATAGGCCTATGGATACTAGTAAATTACGTAGTTTATTTTTGACAAGCCTGCTTGCTACTTTTGTTTCCTGTGGTCCTACCGAGCAAGGGGGAGAGAAAGAAGCTGGCAACTCAGTGGCAGAATTTGTTCCCCTGGAGGGCACTAACTGGCAACTCGTGCAATTGGAAGTGGCGGGTGGTTTTGTTTTTACTCCCGAAGAGCCTGGTAAGTATGTGCTGAATTTTCGCAGTGAGAATCGGCTTACCGGAACTTCAGACTGCAATCGGATAACTGGCTCGTGGCAGCAGGAGAGTGCGACGTTGCGCTTCGAGCCTTTTTCCGCAACCAAATCCTTGTGCGTGCCAGGTTCATTGCACAATTATTTGGCATTGAACTTGGGGGCTGTGGTCACCCATACTTTTCGTGACGGGCATATGATAATGACCACCACCACTGAAGGTGTTGAGATAGAGTTCGAAGCCCTCGAATAGGAAATAGCTGGAGTAGATTTATTTATCCATATTTTGGCATCGGACTATTAACAACCCATAGCAACAGATATCAATCAACGCAGCAAACCGCTTCAACTTTGAATTCGTTTGAATGGGTCTTGTACGTTTTCTTGCTAATCGAACACTGCTTCTTGGTCATAGTAGACCTTTTCTGAGTGTCCGTTAAACTGGGGGAAGTCCAGACAACGTTTCTACCATTCGGGGATCTGGAGAGTGTAGATGAACCAGGCGTGGGGTCAAATTCGATTTTCTTTCGGTGGCGGGCAATAATGAATCAGCGAATGAGCTGAGTACAAGTGTTGCCTGTTGGCAATAGCCAGCCCGCCCTTCAGACCACCCCACCACATGATGTGCCGTTCAGCCCAGGTAATCGCCGGTAACTTAAGCAGTCGAACCGTAATGGGCACCAGCGAGTAGATAACACTTGCGCGTGCCAGAATAACCAACAGTATGGTAAGTGATAGCAGTCCAAGAATAGACACCAGATTAGCCAGGTTAATGGAATAACCGATAAGGATGAATAACAGGGTATTACATATATTGGTAAGAAACTCCCAGGTGCTATGCAGGGAATGCAATTCCGCCTCTGGAAGACGCGGTACTACAATCAAGCCAAAGACCAGTGCACTGAATGTAACCGCCATTACTCCTGAAACATGAAAATTGTGTTCTGCAACGATGAATGCCATGTAGGCCAGGGTTAGGGTAAGGACCAACATACCGCTCCCAAGGATTTTCATGCCGCTGACAATGGTGCTTACCACACTGCCAATAACCACGCCTAAAAATGCACCTCCCAGGAAAACAATACAGAAATCAAGAATGATGCCTGGAAAATCATTTGCACTGAAACTTCCTACTGCCAGTATGCCCAATACAAGAATAAACAACACAATGGCTGTTGCATCGTTAAACAGGGATTCCCCCTCTACCAGGATGGTTAAGCGACGCGGCGCACCCAATTCCTTAAATAGCGCGATAACCGCTACTGGATCTGTGGCTGATATCAAGGCGCCAAAAACCAGCGCAACAAAAAAGGGTATGCCTGCTATCCAGCTCACTCCATAACCAATAATAAAGGTCGATATCAGTAAGGCTGGTATCGCCAGCATTAGTATCGGGGCAATATCTTTTGCTAATTGACGAGCATGAATCCCCAGTCCTGCCTCAAAAATCAGGGCTGGAAGGAAGATGAAGAGAATTATCTCCGGCGTGAGAGAAAGGTGCTGCAGTGGTTCCAATACTGCGATTTGTTCAGCCAGCCATTGCAGTGAGGCTCCAATCAGCACCAATATTACGGTATAGGGAATTGGCACCTTGGCGAAAATGGCCGCCATCAGGAATGCCATGACAATAAATACCGTTTCGGCGATTGGCATGATTGCAATCTCACAAACGCTGACTTTTCTTTATGCTAACACTAGTGGTAAATAGGGACAGACCTATTTTTAGTGATAGTTCGGCACTTTACGGAAAAGCAAGTTATGCCAGGTTCTTAGACGGCGTGAATTAGTTCATCGTAAATAGATCGAACCCCATTTTACTCTGCATACATCTGATACTGAATGTCAGTTTGCCATCTTGACTGCGGCCAGTTTCTTCGTGATCTCGAGGTCCTTCTTACTTTTGAACTCGATGCGAACCGCTCTGCCTTCGGCATACTTCTTAGCATCATCAATGACTGTAAGGATCGAGTCAGCCAGAGGGATATCGTGGGCTGCCTTGACCGCCTTCTCTCCCAGCGCGAAACCTGCCAAGAAGAGACCCTTGCACGGCGTCATATACAGGACGGTACGTTTCTTCTGTTTCAGTCGGAGCGACCACCTCCAGTTCTTGCCAGAGTAGTTCCACGTCTCTTCCAGAGGGGCATACTCGGCGGCGATATGCGCTATCAGACTATCCCAATGAGTACCGGTTCGACCCAATGTTTCCTTGAGATCCCCCGCCAGGGGCTGTTTCGACTTGTCATCAAATGCACTCAGTGCCATGTCCTCGTACTCCGTTAATAAGGTAGATAGAGGTAAATAGAGACAGATCTATTTTTAGTGATAGTTTGGCACTTCGTGAAAAACCACGCTATAGCAGATTCTTAATCTCTATCAATAAAACCATGGAAGCTAGGCCTGTCCCTTTTTTCTGAACACCGTGGCATAATCTGCGCAAATTTAGTAAAGCCCAGGCATTCCTTGAACTCCGACGATATCTTTTCAACGCTCATCAGCTGCGTTTTCTTCATGGCGCTGGTTGCTTTTATTTCCTGGCGCAAGACCCGCGGTGAAGTGGGCACGCAGGAGGGTTACTTCCTGGCCGGCAGAGGACTCAGCGCGGTCTTTATCGCAGGCTCGTTGCTGCTGACCAACCTGTCGGCAGAGCAGATGATCGGATTGAATGGCAGTGCCTATGGATTCAACCTCAGCAGCATGGCCTGGGAGGTTACCGCCGCTTTCGCCACGGTCTGCATGGCCTTCATCTTTCTGCCCCGTTACCTGGCGGGTGCATTTTCCACACTGCCGCAATTTCTCTGTGACCGCTTCGATGACAGCGTTCGTCGCATGACTGTCATCCTCTTCATGGTGGGTTACGGCTTGGTCACTATTCCTGGCGTGTTGTACTCGGGCTCAATCGCCGTGTTACAACTTTTCGATATGCCGGGGCTCTTAGGAGTCAGTTACGGAACCGGCCTGGTGATTACCATCATCTCCATCGGCTGCATCGGTGCTCTCTATGCTGTCGCCGGAGGTCTTCGCGCGGTGGCAGTGTCCGATACCATCAACGGTGTGGGCTTGCTTATCGTGGGCATGGCCGTGCCCCTGTTGGGACTTTCAGCACTAGGGGACGGCAATCTAGCGGCCGGCCTGTCCATCATTGCCAACACCGATACCCACAAGCTGAATGCCATTGGCGGTCCAACCGACCCGACTCCCTTTGCCACGCTCTTCACCGGTATGGTTTTCGCGAACCTATTTTACTGGTGCACCAATCAATACGTGATTCAGCGGACTCTGGGAGCGAAGAATCTTGCCGAGGGACAGAAAGGCGTCCTGTTTTCCGGATTCTTCAAGGTGCTGGTGCCGTTCTTCATGATGATACCGGGCGTTATCGCCTACCATCTTTATGGGGAAGGGCTTGAATCTATAGACCTTGCGTATCCCACGTTGATCCGAGACGTCCTGCCTGTATACGCCGCAGGATTTTTCCTGGCAGTCCTGCTTGGTGCCGTCTTCAGTTCCTTCAATTCCCTGCTTAACAGTGCAGCCACACTGTTCTGCCTGGACGTGTGGGCACCGCTCAGCAAGAAAACCATAGACGACGCCACCATGATTAAAGTCGCCCGCCGCGCCAGCGTGGTTATCGCCCTGTTTTCTTTTCTGGTTGCACCGCTATTACAGTTCGCACCGGAAGGCTTGTGGCAGATCATTCGAATCTTCACCGGCTTTTACAATATTCCAGTCATCGCTATCGTGCTGATCGGCCTCTTCACGCGGCGAGTGCCGGCGCTGGGGCCCAAGGTTGTTGTCGTGTTTCATATCGTAAGCTATGGGCTGTTTCAGTTCGTGTTGGATGAGGCTGTAAACATTCATTTCCTCCATCTCTACGCCATTCTCTTTGCGATCGAGATTGGTATCATGCTGGCTATTGGTTGGTATGCTCCCAGGCTGGAAAGCTGGACTTTTCATAAACAGGAACTCGTGGATCTTACGCCCTGGCGTCTTGCCATTCCCTGTGCAATCAGTCTGCTATCCAGCATCGTGTCACTTTACCTCCTGTTCTCTCCAATCGGGCTGGTAAATGGGATAAGTGGTACTTTCGCCCCACTCATGGGTCTAATCCTTGCGATCAATGTTGCCGTGTGGTTCTGGTTCCTGGCGCGGAAACCAGTTGCTGAAGCCGTAGGAGTATAGGTAGTTGGCTGAAGACTATAATCGATTTTTCGAAGAGAGCGCCGCACAGAGAGGTGCCCGGGTACAGACGATGCAACTGCCCGGAACTGACGCAAGGTATCGCCTGCTGCTTATCGGTGCGGGCAAGATCGGCAGGGAACACATCCAGGTCGCTCAGCTATTGGGCAGAGCCACGGTGCAGGGTATTTTCGACACCGACAGGGGCAGTATCGAAGCAGCACTGGCTTTGTTTCAAGAAATCGGTGCTGAGGCGCCGCAGGTACACAGTAGTCTGGAAGCAGCGCTGGCAGATACTTCTTACGATGCAATTCTTGTCTGTACACCCAACTACACCCACTACGACATACTCCAGCAGGCCTTCAAAACCGGCAAGCCCCTGTTCGTCGAGAAACCCATAGCAACCTCGCTGGTAGATGCGGCTCGGATCGTTGAGCAGGCGCGAGACTATGCTGGCTTTATCCAGATTGGTATGCAGTACCGTTACAAGTCGCAATACACCGAGGCGTTTCGAGAAACTAAACAACGCAATGCCCTTGGTGCGGTGAAAACGATCAGCATGAGTGAGTACCGACCGCCCTTCCTGGACAAGGTGAAGCAATGGAACAAGTTCAATGAATACTCCGGCGGTACACTGGTGGAAAAATGTTGCCACTATTTCGATCTGATAAACCTCATGGCGGAAACTCGGCCGCGGCGGGTTTACGCCAGTGGCGGCCAGGCGGTTAACTTCCTCGATTTCGAATACGAGGGCCAGGCTTCGGATATCCACGACCACGCCTTTGTCGTTGTTGATTATGACAATGGCATTCGCGGAAGTTTTACGCTTAACATGTTTTGTGAAGAGCTCTATGAGGAGCTGATTGTCGCCGGCGAGAAAGGCAGACTTATCGCGATGGAGGCCTCCAGCTTTAAGCGGGATACAGCATCCGTCGGGCGCATCAAGGTCGAGGTGGAGGGGCATGCTGACTATGAGTTCAGGGATGTGACCTATCCCGGCATTGTTGAGCGGAGTGGCCATCACGGTGCCACCTTCTTTGAACATGAGGCGCTGGTAGCTCAGCTGGAAGGCCGAGGCGTCAATAGTGCAACGCCGATGCAGGGATTGTGGGCCATGATCGTGGCCAGTGCCGCACAACATTCCATCGAAGAACAGTCGGTGGTGGAGATCGATGATTACCTGCGGCAGTGTGAACTGTCCTGGCTAACGGACTAGAGACTAGAAACACAAAACGAGGATTAGAGATTAATGGAAACCATCAAAGTGGGCGGTGCAAACATGCCCAGTGTCGGCCTGGGTTTATGGAAGATCGATTCCAGTAAGGTGCCGGAGTTAATCATTAGTGCGGCCAGAGCCGGCTACCGACACCTGGACAGCGCCGCGGATTATGGCAACGAGGAAGCCGTAGGGAAAGGTATCGAGGCCGTCATCGAACAGGGAATCTGCACCCGGGACGAGCTGTGGGTGACCTCGAAACTCTGGAATACCTATCACCGGCCCGAGCATGTTCGCCTTGCCTGCGAGAAGACACTCGCCGATCTGCGGCTGGATTACCTGGATCTGTACCTGGTGCATTTTCCCATCTCGCTGAAATACGTGGATTTCGAGACTCGTTATCCACCGGAGTGGTTTCATGATCCGGACGCCGCTGCGCCCGCCATGGAAGTCGACCCTGTTCCGCTGCAGGAAACCTGGCAGGCTATGGAAGCACTGGTAGAGGACGGACTGGTGAAGGCCATCGGTGTGTGTAACTACAACACGGCACTTATCAATGACCTGCAAGCCTATGCCCGTATCAAGCCGGTCATGTTGCAGATAGAATCTCACCCTCACCTGACCCAGGAACGACTGTTAAGGCTGGCCACACAATACGACATGGCTGTGACTGCATTCTCACCGCTGGGTTCATTATCGTATGTCGCTATCGGTATGGCCGGGAAGGCGGATTCGCTGCTCAATACAGAAGTCATTCAGGCGGCCGCACAACGAACCGGCAAGACTCCAGCACAGGTCATACTCCGCTGGGGAGTACAACGCGGTTCCGCTATCATCCCGAAAACCAGCAATCGGGATAGACTTGTTGAGAATATGGCGCTTTTCGATTTTTCACTGAGCAACGAAGAGATGGCAGCAATTGCAGCTCTCAATCAGAATCGGCGTTATAATGACCCGGGTAATTTCTGTGAAGCGGCGTTTAATACGTTCTATCCGATCTACGACTGAACCAGAGACCAGACCACCATGTCCCAGTTAGATAGCCATGCATTTCCCTCAATAGAAACCGCTACAGGAGTTTCGCAAAATATTCAGAAATGGATTCAGGAAAACCAGTATCGCCTGATGCATGAGGTTGATCAATGCGGAGCCGTGCTCCTTAGAGGATTTCCGCTTAAGTCGGATCTGGATTTCGATGCAGTGGTTGCCGAGTTCGGATTAACTGCCTTTACTTATGAGGAATCCCTGTCCAACGCGGTAAGGAATAATCGTACCGACAAGGTGTTTACTGCCAATGAGGCGCCGCCTGATATCGAGATATTTCTGCACCATGAAATGGCGCAGACGCCACTCTATCCCCGCAAGCTGTTTTTCTTCTGCGAGACAGCAGCGGACGAGGGCGGGGCAACAGCTCTCTGCCGATCCGACCTGTTGTTGGAGGCGATGAAAAGTCAGATGCTACATTTTGTGGAGCAATGCCGGGCTGCGGGACTTCGCTATACCAATATCATGCCGGCAGAAGCCGATGCTGAATCAGGCCAGGGTAGAAGCTGGAAGAGTACACTGAGCTGTGACAACCGGGAGCAGGCCGAATCACGCCTGGCCGAACTGGGCTATGACTGGTACTGGCAGGAAGATGGTAGCCTGAAAGCAACAACTCCTGTAATGCCGGCGATCCGCTCGCTTGAGTCCGGTGTCGAGGTTTTTTTTAATCAATTGATCGCTGCCTTTATGGGCTGGAAGGATGCGCGCAATTCAGGTGAAAAATCCGTGAGCTTCGGTGACGGCAGTGAGATTAAAGACGAGGACATGCAGCAAGTGACACAGCTTGCCGAAGAGTTGACTTTTGACCTGCAATGGCAGAATGGCGACCTGGCCCTGGTGGATAACTTTATGGTTATGCACGGACGCAGACCCTTCCGGGGTCAACGCTGTGTGCTGGCCTCGTTCGCAACCTGAAGGCTGGAACAGCCAGCACCACGTTTCCGTTCCTCCTAAAAATTAACCGTCTTGATAGTGCAGCTGCGTTTCATCCTGCGCTTACCCCTGTAGGGGCATTACTGGCAACGCTCGGCTATACTGTCGGCATCAATATGGCCTGGTTGTGCGGTCAGATCCTGCAAGTCATTGCTGCAGCATGACGCACAAGCCAGCGTGTAATCCATGGCGAGAGCTGGACGCGAAGTCTGGTAGATGCAATTTAAATCGGAGATGAGGAAGACCTATGGAATTTGAAGCACTCGTGCGTGCTCGCAAGAGCATTCGCGGTTACAAGCCAGACCCGGTGCCACGGGAACTGATTGAGGAAATTGTAGAAATTGCCAAGGGCGCACCCTCTTCGATGAATACCCAGCCCTGGTATTTGCACGTTGTAACCGGCGAGCCCCTCGATCGCATCCGCAAAGGCAACACAGAGAGAATGGTGGCAGGTATCAAGCCACAACGTGACTTCCCAATGAGGGAGGCCTATGAAGGCATCCATCGACAACGACAGATTGAAATCGCGGTACAACTGTTTGAGGCCATGGGCATTGCCAGGGATGACAAGGAAAAACGTACGGACTGGGTAATGCGGGGCTTCAGGCAGTTCGATGCGCCAGTATCCATCGTACTGACTTACGACAAGATACTGGAACCTGCAGCTATCGCCCAGTTCGATCTCGGTGCTGTCTGCTATGGTATTTGTCTGGCGGCCTGGGAGAGAGGGCTCGGCACCGTCATCAATGGTCAGGGTGTCATGCAATCAGTGGTGGTCCGCGAGCACGCAAATATCCCCGACGATCAGAACATCCTGACCTGTATCGCCATGGGTTATGCTGATGAGGAGTTTTCCGCCAATAGCATAAAATCCAGGCGTGCCCTGAACCAGGATTTTGTCAGCTATATTGGTTTCGAGTGAGCGCTGGGCGAATTCATCTTTTGCTGTGGATACGTTTGGCTTCCTGCCCGAAATGCGCCACTTTGGCGACCAATTAGCTGAGAAGGAATCTACCGCCCGCAACACGCGCCGAGCCGCGGCGCATGTTACAAGCGACCGGGAAATCCGGTCGCTTGTCTGTGCTGATTAGCTGTGCGCCGTTCGACTTTTTGAAAGCGTTCTTGCACGCCTAATCCTCGGTCACATAATGCCACCAACATATGGCAATAAACACTGCTGGTATCAGTGAGAAAGCGAGGGTGGTGATAGCCGTAGACCATAGACCACTCTCGTCTACGACTCCAGTGCTCTGCAGATAGAAAACGGCTATCAACATTGGCACATAGCAGACAACTTGAGTAATAACAAACATTTTCTTAAAGGACATTTTTTAAATCACCATTAGTAAACTAACGCCTCGGTAAGCGGCTGGCCGAAGGTCGATCCGGTGCCGCAGGTACACACTTCACAGACTACCTCGTCCGGGCTAAATCCGAAAGCTGAAACATTAGGCAAACCATTGAGGAAGTACAGTAGTCTCTAGCGGCCACCTATTAAAGGGGCTCAAATTCTCCCGGCTGCCAAATTCTCCCGGCTGCCAAATCCGCTCGAACCAAGGCTCGAGAGGATCAGAGCGCCGTAGCCACATGAACCAACCGAGTATAGGAACAATAAACGCTATCTCAATTGATATCCACGCCTTCATACAGGGAAATATCATCCTGCTTGCCTCTGAAACCCTCTATATTGCCCTAAAACTGCACAGCATTGATCGATCTAACGGCCCATTCACCTGTTTATCGGTCATTTTTGGATTGTTTGCAATTTCAAGCCGCAGCCCACAGTGCCAGTCCCTGGCAGCATTGTTATAAAAAATGCCCAAACAACTCGATCTGTGGTGGTGCCTTCCCCGCTGGAGGCCAGAAAAATAGGGAGGGATTTATTTTTGCAGTATAGTCAATCTCATGCCCGCGAAAATAGACCCAACGCTTTTTATTTGGAAAAGCAGCTTCTTACCACCAGTAAGGATGCTTCAGGCGCTGGCAATTGTTGTTTATCCCAATTCGGAAGCGATTTCATGCTCGGAAACGACTACTCTCTAACGCGCTGAGCAAGCACTGGATACCATAGAAACCATGAAGAAACTGGAACAAGCTATAAATCTTGATGAGGTAAGGCGGGCTAAAGAGGCAGTGTACCGCCACATAGTTCCTACGCAACTGACAAGGTATGAAAATTTGTCAAGATTGCTCGATGCCAACATTTATGTGAAACATGAGAACCACAATCCCACGGGCACCTTCAAGGTAAGAGGGGGCGTAAATTTGATGCACCACCTCAAGAAAAGGGATGTTGAGGGTGTAATAACTTTTTCAACCGGCAACCATGGACTTTCTATAGCTACTACTGCTGCGTGGTATGGAATCGATGCCACAGTGGTAGTGCCGGAAAATAACAACGCTTCCAAGAACAGAAAAATTCGCGAAACGGGAGCAGAACTTATTGAGGCTGGGAAAACATTTGAAGAATCTTCGGAAACTGTCAAAAGTATCCTTGCTGAAAGAAATCTCTACTATGCACACCCGGCGAATGAACCAGCCCTGATAAATGGTGTCGGTACTGAATTTCTGGAAATAATTGAGAAATTGCCTGATATGGATGCCTTGATTATTCCTATAGGTGCAGGCAGTGAAGCCGCTGCTGCAGTCACGGTATTAAAATCCATAAACCCGAAGCTGGACATCTATGCGGTACAGGCAGAGTGTTCTTCTGCTGCCTATTTATCATGGAAATCCGGCGTCATAGAATCCGCAGCTAACACAACCTTTGCTGGCGGATTTGCTACTGGCATAGGATATGAAATTCCGTTCGAGATCTATAAAGACAATCTGAAAGATTTTATCCTTCTGACTGAAAGCGAAATTTATCAGGGTATCGCCATGGCAGGATACTACACACAAAATCTGCTAGAAGGTGCAGGAGCATCGACTATTTCTGCTGCTATTAAGTTAAAGGACGAGTTAAGGGGTAAGAACGTAGTGTTGCAATTTAGTGGGTGTAATGCATCATCACAGGAGATTGATACAGCATATGCCTTACCGGCTTTTAGAGTGGGATATAGCGGAGTTTAGGGGGCACCCCCTAATAGCTTGAAAGTAAGAAAGCAGGCATTTTTGTACTATGAGAGCACATCATGATTAGATCCTTCGACCACATCGCCGTTCCCATGCAACGGGTTGAGGAGATGGTGCAGTTTTACACCATGCTCGGTTGCCGAGTCGTGGAGCAGAACAACGGCATGATCTACGCCGTAATATTTGGCGACAATAAGATTAATTTCCATGCTCCACAATTGTGGGAGCCCGGTCAGTTTACGCTGCGCGGACCCACGGCCCTGCCAGGAAGCGGCGACGTGTGTTTCGTCTGGGAAGGAACGCAGGACTCATTATTGTCCACATTGCAGGAAGCCGGCGCAGGGATTGAAGAAGGCCCGGTAGCGCGCACCGGCGGGATGAACGGTGGTAGTACTCAAGGCAGTAGTATCTATACGCGTGATCCGGATAACAATTTATTGGAGTTCATCATCTACGGATAATAATACCAAGAGAAACTGTTATGAAGATAATTGCAAGAATATTGATAGTAGTTGTTTGTCTATTACTGATTCCATTTGCGGCTGTTTCAACAGCGGCAATGAAGCAACGCTTCGCCGACGGTCCCAACCGGGTCTTCTCCGGCGGACCACTGGTAGCCGGGGAGATCTATTCGGGTCCGGAACCGGACTGGAGTTTCGTTAACCAGATTCCCACGATCGAAATGCAACTCATTGATCCTCCTACCTCACGCCGTATATGGACTGTAGAACATGCAGGTAAGCTGTATGTGTGGTCTGGTTATATGGACGGTACGGTCGGGAGACTGTGGAAACGCTGGCCGGTACAGGCCGAACGCAATGGTCGCGTCGTTATGCGAATCAATGGCACGCGCTACGAGCGCGACTTGAGACGTATTCAGTCCGGCGATGAGCTGGTAGGCATCACCGCAGCCATCACCGGGAAGTACCCTTCTCAGACCACGCGCGCCTCCGTAGAATCCGGCGGTGTCTGGTTATTTGAAGCTGCACCACGCAATT
The DNA here is from genome assembly GCA_002730035.1 of Gammaproteobacteria bacterium. Taxonomy (GTDB): domain Bacteria; phylum Pseudomonadota; class Gammaproteobacteria; order Pseudomonadales; family Pseudohongiellaceae; genus UBA9145. The sequence continues at coordinate 17,192 of PBYU01000050.1, forward strand.
AGACAGGGAATTCAATTATGAAATACTTCTACTGGTTTATAGCCGCCGCGTTGGTGCTCACCGTGTTATCAGTACTGTTCGTACCGGGAGTGGATGATTTCGTGGAGCAGACCTTCCAGCGATATCTGGGGCAAGCAGCCCGCTAGGTTTGCATGGATGGGTTAAAGAAATCGATGTCTTCGGCGTTGAGCGGAAATAGCTGGGCGACACTGGACTGCTCCAGTCCACTCAATACCCGCATGGCCTGTTGCAGGTGTTTCGGCTCCAGCCTGATACCGTTGCTGCCGCTGTCCACCTGCAGAGTTGCGGGATTGATGTTCAACGCATTATGTCCTTCGTCCGTCGCTCCCACAACCCGGTTTCCCCAACTGGCCCCCTGCTGAATAATGAGCGCGCTACCGATTGGCCAGTGGTCTTTACCACCGCCGGCGTTGTAGTAAGGCGTGCGACCGAAGTCAGAAGCCATGGTAAGCACAATCTTGTCGGCGAAGCCGCCAGCTTCGGCAGTATCGAAGATAAAGGCGACCAAGTCGGTGAGTTTTTCGAGAAACTCGAAGTGATCATCATCATGTGTCTGATGCGTATCGAAGCCATTGAAGCCGAGTTGCGCCGACACACAAAGCCCGGACTGGTAGGCGAGCAAGGCCAACTGCGAGGCGCCATAAAACGCTGCCGTGGTCGAACTGCACAGCAGGCAGGAAGGCGAATCCAGTTCGGGAAGCTGTGCCATTGCACCCGACATTACGAAACTCAGCAATACGGGTGAGAATGTTGTGATTAGTTTGTTTTTCATCGAATCGTAATCCTTACGCTTGTTGCTGATAAAAGCAGGGCGAGTCAGCACGCGCCAGTTCACGCCGGAATACAGCATATTTGCTGATTGCTTAACCGACGCTTACTAACCTAAAACGTTGTGGTCCTGCTTTGGTTTACTACGGAGAAATTTGCGGGATTACACTAGTCCAAATCCTGGGCGATAGACCTTGCCGAGATAGGCGTTGGCGCCTTCATCGTTGGTGAATCGCTGCCTGGTCCCATCGTATTTCAGAACCTTGTTCTCACTGGCTCGCATAGTGGCGATATTGCCCAGCAACATGGTCTCGGTGAGGCGGCCCGCATAGTCAAAGTCGGATGTGGTGACCTTGCTGCGGTCCTTTATGGCATCGATCCACTCCTGATAAATTCCAGGCGATCGTGCCATTGTCTTGGCAGGTTGTTGATATTCCAAGTGATTTGTCTCAGGAATGAGACGTGGTTCACGACCGTAGACGCCGTGCATGAGGGTGTTCTTATCCCCCACTATCAGCACACCACCGTCGTTGTCCCCCATCATGCGGCCCTGCTCCAGCATTTCCGGGCGTTCCGGCAGCAAACCACCGTCATACCAGGTCATTTTTAGCGCCGGACGAGAGCCATTGGCAGGGAATTCGAAGTGTATCTTGGAGGCGATGGGAAAAGTCTCCATATCCCGACCAAAACGGCTGGAACTCGCAGAAACACTGCTTGGCAGGCCCAGATCCAGAGCCCAGTAAGGATGGTCGATGATGTGGGCGCCCATATCCCCCACTACTCCCGTGCCAAAGTCCAGCCAGCCACGCCAATTGAACCAATGGTAGGCACGCTCCTTGTAGGGTCGATGCTGTGCGGCACCCAGCCACAGATCCCAGTCCATATGGGCAGGAATCGGATCGCCGCCTTCCGGCCGGCCAATGCCCTGCGGCCATACCGGGCGATTCGTCCAGCAATGCACTTCGCTGACAGTTCCGAGCGCACCGTCGGCCACCAGTTCGTTAATCAGGCGAGCGCCTTCCTCGGCGTGACCCTGGTTACCCATCTGGGTGACAACGTTAGTCTCGCGGGCACGGCGTGCCAGAAAGCGGGCTTCTTCCACGGTATGACAGAGCGGCTTCTGTACATACAGGTGTTTGCCCAGATTCATGGCATAAGATGCTATAGGTGCGTGCATATGGTCAGGGGTGCTGATCAACAAGGCGTCGATCTCCGGATTCTCATCCAACATGACGCGGTAGTCGCGGTAAGTCTTGGTCTTTTCCCTGAACGGTGCAGCCCAGTCCGAGTGCAGGGTTTCGGCCAGGCGATTGTCGTCGATGTCACACAGCGCATAGATGTTCTCATGCGCCACGGAGCGGATATCTGTGCTTCCCTTACCGGCTGCCCCGACAGCAGCGATGTTGACCTTGTCGCTGGGGGCCACATAAGCCGGTCCGCCGAGTACGTGGCGGGGCACGATCATAAACGCCGATGCGGCGGCGGCGGTTTTGATGAAGTCGCGACGGCTGCGCCCGGGATTCGATTGGGAATGTGTTTTGTTGGTATCGTTGTTTTCGCTCAAGGTGTCCCCCACGGCTAGTTGCTCTCTCTGGTGTGTATCGACTGTAGTTTGCTACTGTGTATCAGCTGTCTGCCATTGTAGGCGCTAACTCTCAAAGCCTTCAATCCATTTAGGGCGATCCGGTTCATACCAGGGTACTTTTTCGAGTATCCAGATCGTGACGGTTCAGCCACAACCACAGCTACCGCGCTGGCGACATCCGCCAATGCAGCTTCACTGTTTTGGCCATTATTCAGGATTGCTTGAAAGGCTCCACGATCATAAAGGTGGCATTAGTCTTGGCGACCAGCTTGTTTTCGCAGTAAATGGCAATCTCGCAGCGGAACAGTTTTCTGCCGGCATGAATCACCTCGGCCAGTGCCACCAGAGAGTCTCCGGTAGGTGGACGTATAAAGGAGATGCTGAGATCCGTGGTGGCCGACAGTTTGCCCTCCGGACGCACCGATCGAACCGCAGCGCCGGCGGCGGTATCCGCCAGTGAAGACAGTACGCCTCCGTGCACTCTTCCGCCGTTGTTAAAGTGGTGGTCCCGCAGGGATATGCTGCACGTAGCCTTGCCCTCGGAATACTCCTCGATCTTGATACCGAGGAATTCGCCGTATGGGCTCATGGGGGGCTTTTTTTCGGACATGGCAATCCACTCTATTTAGGCTGTGCGCTTACACTGCCCAGGAAAAAGTAGTGAGACAGGCCCAGAGATGCGGTTTAAACCTGCATGACTTGATCATAGTATAAACCACAGCTAGTCAGGCAACCGATACGCAAAGATATAGCCACCCTGCGGATCTTCCTGATCTGCCGGCAGTACCCGAACTCCCGAACCAGTCGTGGAATTGAATACCGGAACGGTGATAATCACGGTCTGTTTACCCCCGGGCGAGAGGTAGCTCATGGGAGTCGCATGGGCGGTAAAAGGCAGCTCGTCGCTCCATAACTCCTCGCCGCTGAGTAGATCCAAAGCTCGTATCGTGTTGTCAAATGTACCCGCTATGAAAGTCAGGCCACCGGCGGTCGTCACCGTACCTCCCATCAGTGGTGTACCAATACTGACAGGCAGGCGAGTCTTGATTCCCAGGGGTCCACTCTCCTTCGCACTACCGATGGGACGTTCCCATAACAGTTGTTTGGTTTCCAGGTCGATAGCGGCCAACATGCCATAGGGAGGCTGATTACAGGGAACACCCAATGGTGACATGAAGCGCACGGTAGTCTGTGAATAAGGAGTACCGAGCTGATTGCCCGGCACTCCTTCCGGCAACTCGTCGCGGGGAATCAGGGTGAGCTGGTTGCCGACGATCATAGGATTCACCACCATGATATTGTTCGCCTGGTCGACGCTGACACTGCCCCAGTTGAAGCCACCGGCATTACCGGGAAACTGGAAGATCGTATCGGTACCAGGCACCGTGAAATGCCCTTCATAGCGCATCTTCTTATATTCTATACGGCACCACAGCTGATCCCAGGGAGTAATCCCCCACATCTTTGCTTCCGTCATGTCTTCTCTAAAATTGGGGATATCCATGGTGAAAGGTTGGGTAGCGGCAACATAATCTTCCGGCACGCCACCCTCCTGCGGCACGGTCATTTCCTGTATGTCGAAGATGGGATCGCCGGTTTCACGATTCAGTACAAAAATCTCGGCTCGCTTGGTGGGCACCAGCACCGCCTTCACTTTCTCCCCATCGTCGCCGGGCAGATCGATCAATACTGGCTGGGCAGGCACATCCCAGTCCCATAAATCGTGATGCACGGTCTGGAAAGACCAGCGCACATCGCCAGTCTCGCCGTCGATGGCAACAACCGAGCTGGCGAACTGTTCGCTGGCTTCCATGCGGTAGCCGCCGAAATAATCGGGAGTCTCATTGCCGGTTGGCGCATAGATTAGTCCCAGCTCTTCATCGACACTGAACAGACTCCACACATTGGGCGTGCCGCGCGTGTATACCTCACCGCGCAAGGGCTGAGTATGAATTCCCGGCCGGCCCATGTCCCAAGCCCAGGCAAATTCACCGGTGATAGCATTGAAGGCACGTACCACGCCGGACGGCTCGCCGACGGAGCGGTTGTCAGCTACCCAGCCGCCGACCACGGCATTGCCGCGCACGATGCCCGGCGGTGAAGTCTGGAAATTAAATATGAGAGGATCGTTACCCATTCCGATAGTGAGATTGATCTCACCCTGCTCACCGAACTGACTGCATCGTTCACCGCTGATCGCATCCACGGCAATCAGCCTTGCGTCGGTTGTAGCAGTCATGATGCGTTGCTGGCATTCACCCTGATAGTCCGGTGGCGCCGCGTAATAGGAAACACCGCGGCAACCAGTGGTGAAGTAGCGGGCAAATTCCAGATGTTCCGGATCGATTAGTGGGTCGAACTGCCATCGTAGCTCACCAGACTCGGCATCTATTGCGACAATGACATTTCCGCCGGTGCAAACATAAAGCAGTTCACCCACCTGTAGTGGAGTCGCCTTGAATGTACCACCCTGACCGGTTCGATAGGTCCATACCCTTTCCAGTTCCTGCACATTGTCGGGATTAATCTGATCGATAGGTGAGTAGCGAGAACCTCCCGGCGTATTGCCATAGGAGGGCCAATCGGTCTGTGTGTTAACGGTGTTAATTCCGCTGCGGCCCGTCAGTGGGGTAACTTCCCAGCCGCTGCCGGCGATTAACACGCCAACTGTAACGACGGCAACAAAGGCGGCCACGCCTCGAGAGACTGTGGACTGAAACAGGGGGGGTGGATTGCCGTTATAGAGTACCTTGCGCAACCAGGGAGTGAGAAACCAGATTCCGATTGCTGCCAGCGGAAGAATTCGTGGCGCCAGTGCCCACAGATTGGTGCCTGATTCCCGGAAAGCCCAAGCCACAGTGGCGACCAGCAGGCCTCCATAAATGATCGATCCCATGGGGTCGGCGACCCACAGGCGTTTGCCAGAGGCGACCAATAGAATTCCTGCCAGCAGGTAATAAAATGATCCCCCCAGAAAAACCAGCTGAGCACCGCCCAATATCATGGGTGTCGCGACGACAAACAGCAGTATGGGAAAACCTCTTGGTGGCCGAAATTCAGTTGAATTCATGGAATGGCCTCCTTTTTATTAGTATATTTTTTGAGTGTGGATTAATAAAGTACTGTACTAGTCCGGCAGGCGATACGCCATGATATAGCCGCCCAGAGGATCTTCATTCTCGGGTATCGTGACCCGGGCGGCCACGGCGCTATTGGTATTGTAAACCGGTACTGTAACGATCAGTGTCTGTTTGCCGGACTGCGGTGCCTGATACACCATGGGTGTCGCATGAGCAGACCAGGGCAGAGGTGCCGACCACAGCTCACTGCCATCAGTCACGTCGATGGCCCGCACGGTATTATCGAACGCGCCCGAGTGGAAGATTAATCCACCGGCAGAAATAACCGTGCCACCCATCTGAGGTGTGCCTATGGTGAGCGGGACCATGGATGGAATGGCCAGCGGCCCGGACTCTTTTGCCGTGCCGATAGGCCTTTCCCACAGCACTTCCAGTGACACCAGGTCGATCAATGCCAGCACGCCATAGGGCGGCTTGAAGCAGGGAATTTCCAGCGGCGAGATAAACCGGGAAGTGGCATGGGCGTACGGTGTACCGCGTTGGTTACCCTGTACGCCTTCTGGCAGTTCACTGCGTGGAATCAAACGCTGACGATTGACCATCAGCAGCGGGTTCGCCACCAACAGATGGTTCGCTTCGTCCACGCTTATGCTGCCCCAGTTGAAACCACCGGAATTACCGGGGTGATACAGACTCCAATCCGTACCGGGTGGAGTGAAGTGACCGTCGTAGCGCATTTTCTTGAACTCGATGCGGCACCACAGCTGATCGTAGGGAGTAATCCCCCACATATCCGCCTCGGTCAGATCGGGACCGCGAAAATTGGGAAACAGTGAGAAGGGCTGGGTGGGTGACAACCATTCTTCCGGTACCTTGCCCTGCTGTGGCACGGCACGCTCTTCGACACCGGCGATCGGCTGCCCGGTCACCCGGTTAAGCATGAATATCTCGCCGCGTTTGGTGGGAGCCAGCAATGCCGGAATGACCTGGCCATCGTCACCGGGAATATCGATCAGAGTCGGTTGTGACGGAATGTCATAGTCCCAGATATCATGATGCACCGTCTGGAATGACCAGCGCAGTGATCCGTCGCGGCCGTCGAGAGCGACGATGGCGGCTGAGAGCTGATCCGAGACCTCCAGCCGCTGTGCACCGAAAAAATCCGGCGTCTCGTTGCCAGTTGGCGCGAACACCATTTCTCGCTCTTCATCGACACTGAACAGACTCCACACATTAGGTGTGGCGCGTGTATATTCTTCACCCTCCGGCGGTTCAGAGCTTACACCAGGCCGACCCATATCCCAGGCCCAGACGAAATCACCACTGATCGCATTAAATGCACGAATCACTCCGGATGGTTCACCGACGGTCATATTGTCGCGCACCCAGCCACCGACAACAGCATTGCCGCTTACGATTGCCGGGGGTGAAGTCAACATGTAAGAAATAGGGACACCTGTCCCCATGCCGACTGACAGATCGACCTCGCCATCGTAACCGAATCTTATGCAGGGTCGGCCCGTCTTCGCTTCGATAGCAATGAGCCGCGCATCGGTGGTGGCAGTGAGAATACGTTGCTGGCATTCACCCCGGTAGGATGTCGGCGCTTCGTAATAGGTGACTGCTCTGCAACCGGTCCGGTAGTAGCGGCCACCACTGGCATTCAATATTTCTTCGGGAATCTCTGGATCGTACTGCCAGCGTCGCTCACCGGATTCGGCATCCAGGGCGATGACGATATTGCCACCGGCACAGACGTAGAGCAGATCATCGACCTGAATCGGTGTGCCTTTGAGTGAGCCACCGATTTCGGTGCGGTAGGTCCATACGTGTTCCAGGTCTGACACCGTGTCGACGTTGATCTGCTCAAGGGGGGAATAACGCGTGCCCGCTCGGGTATTGCCGTATGCCTGCCAGTCGGTGCCGGTATTGGAGGCGGTCTGCCCCGCCCTGTTGGGAACCGGATTTACCGAATACTGAGATCCGGCTACCAATACGAAGATCGTTCCCATGGCGAGAAAGACGCTAATCGCTCGCACAATATTGGATGAGTAGAGCGGTTTTACCGAGGGACCATAGAGTGACTTGCGTACCCAGGGCGTTAACAACCACAGTCCAACGACCGCCACGGGCAGAATGCGCGGCGCCAGCGACCAGGGATCGACACCCACTTCCTTGAAAGACCAGTAGATCGTGCCAAACAGCAGCATACCGTAGAGCCACGAGCCGGCTATGCTGCCACGCCATAGTGTAAAGGCACTGAGCAACAGCATAACGCCGGCGAGCAGATAATACGTAGAGCCACCGAGTTGATTAAGCTGCCAGCCACCAAGCAGCAGAGGGATGGCCAGAACGACCAGAAGAATTGGAAACACGCGCAGTGGTCGCACGCCCGGGTAGGCACTCATACAATGCAATCCCTTTCATGCTGGCGCACTAACTATTTCATTAATGGCGCAGCCACTTCATCAAGCAGTGACTATAGTACAGATTCCGGAGAGTGGCTATGGGGTGGAACGGGCAGCAAATCACCAGATACCGGGGATCAGGCGCCAGCGCGTGCGCTGTGTGTACTCGGTATATCCATCCAGTTCCTGATTCAGGACCTGCTCTTCGTTGAGTATTCGGGCAACCAGACAAAAAGGCACTATGGCCACAGCCAGGAAAGCCCACCAGGAACCGAGTGCGACAGGCGTGGCCAGATACATGACAACGGCTCCGGTGTACATGGGATGGCGAACCAGTGCATAGGGACCGGTGTCGATGACTCGCTGGTTCTGTTCAACCTCAATCGTCCGAGCGGCGAAGCTGTTCACCTTCATGACATAGAGCATTACCAGGTAGCCTACAACGACCACGGCATCTGCAAGCAGAACCAGCCAGACGGGAATGTCGGACCAGCCGAAGCGCTTGTCGAATCCAGGGATCATGTAGCTGGCAACGACAGCGAGTCCCATGAAAACCATAACGAGCTTCTGTGTGTCTTCCTTTTCATTGGTCTTCAAGCGTCGTTCGAGAACAGCGGGGTCGTTTATATAGAAGTAAATTCCACCAGCGACCATCGGGATTAAAATGAAACCGAAATACGCATAGATCTGCCAGAAATCGAAAGTGCCAGCGGGCCATAGCACCAGGAGCCCGATCACGAATGGAAGAAACGCTAGTCGAGTAATTATTCTTGCCAGTAATGAGTTCAATTCCTGTTACCTCTAAAAAAAGATGTTGCTAATCCCTGCCCTTCTCCAACTCTCTTTGCCTTTCTTTAAAGCCCAGCTTTTCCCGTCGCCGTGTTGCAATTGTCGCCTGCATGGGCTGGCCGATGTGCGGCTCACCCCGTGACTTCGCCAACTCCATCTGCCGCTCTCTCTCGGCATAGCGCTTCACCTGCGCCTTCGAATGCTTGTCGTAGCAATGCCGGCAACTCACTCCCTTCTGGTAATGCTCGCTCTGCTTGTCTGCTTCGGTTATCGGCATACGACAGGCATGACACTGATCATAGTCGCCCCGCTGTAGCTTATGGTTCACAGTGACTCGATTGTCGAATACGAAACACTCGCCCCGCCAACGGGTTTGAGCCTCTGGCACTTCTTCCAGATACTTGAGAATTCCACCCTTCAAGTGATAGACCTCATCGAATCCCTGCTGCTTCAGGTAGGCGGTAGATTTCTCGCAGCGAATCCCGCCGGTGCAGAACATCGCCACCTTCTTGTTTTTGGCCGGGTCCAGATTATTATTCACGAACTCGGGGAACTCGCGGAAGGAATCGGTCTCGGGATTGACGGCATTTTCAAACGTGCCAATCTCCACCTCGTACTTGTTGCGAGTATCCAGCAGCAACACGTCGGGATCGCCAATCAGTTCTTTCCAGTCATTGGCATCGACATAGGTGCCTACAATATAATTGGGATCGATATCCTCCACGCCCATTGTGACGATCTCTTTCTTGAGTTTTACCTTGGTGCGAAGGAATGGATTCTCATCGACATAGGACTCCTTCGTTTCCAGTGCCGCGAAGCGCTCGTCGGACCGTAACCAAGCTACCACGGCATCGATTCCCTCTCGGGAACCGGCGATGGTACCGTTGATCCCCTCAGCCGCCAGCAACAGAGTACCGCGCACATCCTGCTGCACCATCAGCGCATGTAGCGGATCACGAAAGGATTCGAAGTCGGGGAATCTTGCAAAACGATACAGCGCGGACACCACCACGCTATTAGTTGTGTCATTCATACTACTTCCTCGTTGCTGCCCGGAACGTAAAACCGGTGCAAAATTTCAAGAGTCGAATTCTAATTGAGATCTACAGAGATGTGAATAATAAGTACCAAATAGTAAAGCGGCTTACCCAAAATACAGAATGCCCATTTCTAGTGATCAGTATGTGTCGCCACTTTGGGATTGGAATTCCTGAAGGGAGAAATGATCTCCCAACGCTCCCACAGTAATAATTGCCGCAAAAGGTCGAATTCCCTATCGCCGATCCTTCTGAATGAACACCATTTTTTCGATTTGTTTGACGACGGACACTGCCAGTGTAAATCTTTCTCTTACAAACAGATGTCCAGGAACCACTTACCTACATCCACGCCTACGTTCACCATCGTTCTTCTCTTTTTAAGGTTTGTCATCGTGACTCTTCCTAGCTAAATTCGGGCTTGAAGCCCATTCGACTGTTCGAGATAAATAACCGGGTCGATCCAGTGCCCTCGCTTGTTAACGGTCTTTGCGGGCCATAAAATCATCGGGCTACTGGATCGGTAACTAGCTGGTAACTGGTTACGGGCTTCACTTTAAACCAAAGAATATAGAATAAGAAATGGGGCGATTTGACCATACAATCAAATCAAGGAAATGCGCTACGCGCACTCTTTATTAAAGGCGTTATGTGCGCTAACTAATCAGAGTTCGTTTAGATTATGACTGAAGCAGAATTACTTTCACAATTCGGATATGCATCTTCTGCATTATGGGATGTAGTTCAGTGGTTGGTGAGCATCAGTTTCGCTGTCATGATTGCTGCTTATTTAGGATCAAAGAGGCTAACTCTTCCGCTAATATCAATCATTATCATCATGTACACATTTACTTGGTACTTTGCCGGCGAGTAACTGGGAAGATACGTTGATATTATGGACGCCTCTGTCCAAGAATTACGGTTTCTACTTGAATCCGGGCAATTGAGCCTAATAGGGATTGCAATTCTAGAAAGATCAGAAGCAGGATCTTTAGGTGGCATATTCTACTTTTTAATATTATTTTTTACATACGGATTCATTATTTATTGCTACATCAATGTGAAGAATTCTGGCCAGAAGCAGACTCTAAAATAATCAGAATAATTAACTTAAGAGAAAGTGAATGAATTTAGAACAAGCGGCATTTATTGCCGAAGTAATCGGTGGCTTAGGTGTTGTTTTGTCATTGGTCTTTCTGGCTTCGGAGTTACGTAATAGCACAAGACAGTCACAGCGGGACGCAATGACGTTATTAACGTCGAAGCGAAACGAAATGATGTATGTGTTAATGGATAACCCTGAGCTGACTTCTATAGTCTGGAGGTGTTTGTCGGCGCAGCGAGTCCCCGCGCATGAATGGTCTCGATTTAGTGTTTACCTCTATACCACCATGGTGACTATAGAGTTGGGATTTAAAAAAATATGGGCTAATGAAGTTGACTCAATAACCGCGGAAATTTAGGTAGAGGGATCGGATTGGTGGCTTAGATACCCTAGCATGAGAACTTGGTGGAAAACCGGACAGATAGGATTTTCAAATAGGTTTAAGGACTACCTTGATCAACGCTTAAACATCATTGAAGTAGACGGTAGCGACGCTGATAAAATTGTTGCTTCATTAGCCTCTACTAGCTAAATGTTGCCCGCATTCAACTATAGGGCTGAAAAATGAGAAATGGACGCTAATTAATAGTGATTTCATGTCCACTTGTGGCCGGAAGCAGCCGCCATGCTCATAATGTTCTGCATAACAAATACTCCCTGTTTGTATAGCGTAAATTAATTTCCGGTATAGCCGGGACCATAGATGATCTTGCCCGGCCGCCTACCCGTGTGCTGACCATCTGCCACGACAATCTGCCCGTTCACCAGCACGTACTTCATGCCCTCTGCATATTGGTGAGGATCTTCGAAGGTAGCCTTGTCGATAATTTCATCCGCATCGAATACGGCGATGTCGGCGTAGTAGCCTTCAGTGAGCAGACCGCGGTCGTGAATTCCCAGGCGGCGCGCAGTCTGACTGCTCATCTTGCGTACTGCATCTTCCAGACTGAGGATGCCGCGTTCGCGAACAAAGTGTCCCAACACACGGGCGAAAGTGCCGTACTGGCGAGGGTGAGGAGCACCTTCACCAAAGATGCCGATCGGACCATCAGAGCCGATTGCAGTGGCTGGATGCTGCATGATGCGATCAACATCCTCCGGGCCGATTGCGTGATAGACCGCAGTTGCACCGCCACCCTGCAGAATTTCAAAGACAATATCTGCGGCATTTTCCGGCGTCGGTTCCATGCCGGCTTCAATAGAAAGCTCGGCGAGGTTTTTGCCGGCCATAGAAGGATCCCAGGAATTGCGGGAAATAAAGACATTCTTGGGGTCGCCCCCTCCCCGGTCGTAAAGAATCTTCTGTACGACTTCATTCTTGATTGTGGCGCGGGTTTCGGGACTGTCGATGCGTTCCAGCATGCGCTCACGACCGCCCTCCTGTGCCCATTGCGGAATCAACGCGTTGATACCGGTTTGCGAAGCCGTGTAGGGATACTGATCGATGGTGATGTCGATGCCCCGAGCACGGGCCTCATCAACCAGGCGCAAGCTATCAATCGAGGCGCCCCAGTTTTCTACACCGATGACTTTGTGATGGGTCATCTGCACAGGAATGCCGGCTTCCTCGCCGATGCGAATCGTCTCGTTGACCGAATCGATCAGCTGAGCCGCTTCCTCGCGCATATGGGAAATGTAGATTCCACCAAATTCAGCCGCGACCCGGGATAACTCAATGACTTCCTCGGTAGGGGTAAAACTGCCTGGCACATAGAACAGCCCGGTGGAGATGCCCAATGCTCCCTGCTGCATGGCTTGCCGTACCATGTCCTTCATCTGGTCAAGCTCGGCTGCAGAGGGATCCCGATCTTCGGCACCGATTACCCGCGAACGCACCGTGCCCTGCCCGATGAAGATTCCCCAGTTGGGACTGATCTGCTTGTCGAGTATGGCCTGAAAATGTTCGTCCACCGGAAAGGGGGAACTGCCGTCATTGCCTTCGGTAAGTGTCGTCACTCCCTGCAGCAGCGCGCTCTCGGCATTAGGCACATCGAAGATGCCCCGCAGTGCATGGGTATGGGGATCGATAAAGCCCGGAGCCACCACCAGCCCTGCGGCATCGATGATCCTGTCGGCACTCGCTGCAGAGAGATCGCCGATGCGAACGATCTGCTCGCCGTCGATCGCGACATCTGCCTCATACCAGGGATTGCCGGACCCATCGACTATTTTCCCATTACGGATGAGTATGTCGTAAGACTCCTGGGAATAAGCAGTACCTGTTCCCAATACGAATAGCAGCAGTAAACCGATGCATTTTTTCATGACAGCGCTTACCAGATCCTTATGCGCTCTGCAGGTGGCAGGTACATGTCATCCTCCGGCGTCACATCGAAGGCTTCATACCACTCTGCGAAATTGCGTACTACGCCGTTCACCCGGAACTCCGAAGGTGAGTGCGGATCGGAAGTCAGGCGCTGAATCAGTGCATCATCCCGATATTTCCGCTGCCATACCTGAGCCCAGGCCAGGAAGAATCGCTGGTCACCGGTGTATCCGTCGATGACAGGGGCTTCTTGCCCATTTAATGACATCTGGTACGCACGGTAGCCCAGTGACAAGCCTCCCACGTCTCCGATATTTTCTCCAAGCGTGAAATTACCATCGATGAAATACCCTGGTACTGGCTCGAACTGATCGTATTGCGCCGCCAGTGCTGTTGTCAGCACGTCGAAGTTGGCACGGTCTTCATCCGACCACCAGTTACGCTGCACACCGGCGAAGTCAGACTTGGAGCCCTGGTCGTCGAAGCCGTGTCCCATTTCATGCCCGATAACCGCCCCGATCCCGCCATAATTTACCGCTGCGTCGGCCCCTGGATCGAAGAATGGGGGTTGTAGAATGCCTGCCGGGAAAACGATCTCATTAAACGATGAGTTGTAATAGGCATTCACCGTCTGCGGTGTCATACCCCACTCTTCCCGATTGGTGGGTTGGCCGAGGCGACTGATCTCATCTTCGTAGTTAAATTCGCGCACGTTCTGTGCGTTGGCAAACAAATTGTCTCGCGTGATCTCGATGGATGACAGATCCTTCCATTCATCGGGATAGGCAATCTTGGGTCGAAAGGCTTCCAGTTTCTTAATCGCGGCTTCCTTGGTGGCGGACCCCATCCAGTCGATCGCCGCAATACTCTCAGCCAGAGCAGATCGCAGGTTTTCTACAAGATCATCCATCTGTTGTTTGGCGGACTCCGGGAAATGCCGCTCCACGTAAACCTGGCCCACTGCTTCTCCGAGGCTGTTTAAGGAGCCGACACGCATTACTCCCCGTTCCCAACGTTGGCGTTGTTCTGGCACACCGCGCAGCACGGTGGAGCTGAAATAGAATGCTTCCTGATCAATTTCCTCGGAGAGCACACTGGCACTGTCTACGATAAAGCGATAAGTCATGTAACTCTTCCAGTTTTCGACCGGCAGTGTATTGACCAGTTCTATAATGGGAGACATGGCACTTGGATAAGTTATGTTCAGATCCTGCAGATTTTCAATTCCTGCTGCAGCAAAATAGGCATCCCAATCGATACCCGGATACTGTTCGGCAAACTCGGTATAGCTCATGGGATTGTAAGTCAGATCACGATTGCGCCTCTGGTCCCGTGGCCAGGTGTGCTGAGCAATCTGTGTTTCAAGAGAGAGAATAGCCTCCGCTTTCTCCGTAGAGTTTGCGATATTCGCAAAATCCAGTATGCGGGCAATGTGAGTAACATACTCACTACGTACGTTCTCATACTCCTCTGTGTCCAACAGATAATAGTCTCGATCCGGGAGTCCCAGTCCGCCCACAGATAACACCAATTGGTGTTGATCGGGATTACTGCGATCGGCACCTACGTAGAAATTGAAGGGGGTCGCCGTGTTGTCGATCATGGCACGCCCGAAGCCTGCAATCAGCTCCTCCCGGTTAGAGATTGCCTTCAATGCCGCCAGACCGGGAAGCAGTGGACTTATACCCAGTTCATTAAGTGTTTCTGTGTCCAGGTAACTCAGATAATAATCACTGATTTTCTGTTCCATGGATCCCGCAGCCGGCTCGATGGATGTGAGGTCATCGATAATAGTGCGCACGCGCTGATCGGAACGATCACCCAGCACCGAAAATGAGCCGTAGCTGCTGCGATCGGCAGGTAGCTCATAGCTATCCAACCATTTGCCGTTGGCAAATCTAAAAAAGTCGTCACCCGGCCGCACACTGGAGTCTTGATAACTCAAATCCACACCAAAACTACCCAGCTCGGGACCCGCAGTTGCTACTGATTCCGTGGTCGTTGCTGCGACCTCCTGTGTTTCCGGTACCGCGACTGGGGCACTCGATTCTTCCGATCCACAAGCAACCAGCAAAGCACAGGCTGCGAGCACAATAAATTTACGCGACCTCAACATTTTCCTACCTCCAAGCGTCAATAAATCACACAGATCGCAGAGTATACCCGAATTGCTTTGGTGGATATGAAGTCCAGAAAAAGGCCGGCCCTTATAATTGCCAGAAGTTGGCTGTAGTATGCACTCAGAATAATCAGCCCAGCCAGGCGGCAGGAGGTCTAACACCATGGTGAGCCCAACCAGAAAATTCGTTCCTACTGCTTGTACAGCGTTACTGATTTCAGCGGCCATTTCATCAGGCTCTTCATCTGTACTAGCGCAGGAAAATTCAACCCCCAATGGAATCGCCGATGATCGCGCCGGCGCCTACGCCTTAACCAACGCCAATATTTATCAGGCAGATGGCTCCATTATCGATGCAGGGACCTTGCTGATTCGCCAGGGCCGAGTAGTCGCAATCGAAGATAATGTCTCCGTGCCTGTGGGCTATTTCGAGATCGATTTGTCGGATCGTTACATCTATCCAGGATTGATCGACATCTACACCGACTACGGTATCCCGGAATTACAACGCCAGGATAACAACGGCGCAGCTGAAAATCTCTACCCTAGCGAACAGGCTTTCAATGCCAATGATGCGATTCGCTCGAATTTTCGCGCCAGCACCGCCTTCGCACCTGATGAAGAAGAACGTAAAAGCTATCGTGAGTTGGGATTTTCCTCAGTATTGAGTCTGCGCCCTGACGGCATTGCCCGCGGCACATCGGCACTAATTACTCTGGGCGATAAGAATGCCAACGAAGTGGTCATCGTACCCGATGCTGCCGCACACTATTCGCTGGATAAGGGAACATCTTCCCAATCCATGCCATCTTCCCTGATGGGTGCATTTGCCTTGCTTAGACAAACCTATCTTGACGCCGAGTGGTTCGGCAGCCAGCAACCTCGCCCGTTCACCGATGATACCCTGGAAGCCTGGAGCCGGTACCAATCTCTGCCTCAGATCATGGAAGTCGATGACTGGCAACAAACACTTACCGTAGACAGGATTGGCGATGAATTCGATACCCAGTATGTGATCAAGACCACCGGTGACAGTTACCGGCATGCCGAGTTGATCAAAGACACAGGCGCCGCGTTGATCGTACCGGTAAATTTTCCTGAAGCGCCAGAGGTTGAGGACTCATTAACTGCCGACGATATTTCACTGGAAGATCTGAAGCACTGGGAACTGGCACCTTTTAATTTGCGCGTTCTTGCCGAACAGGAAATTCCATTTTCTGTTACTTCAAGCGGAGCTGATGAGGAATTCTGGGCTAATCTGCGTACCGCAGTTGATAATGGCTTACCTGCCCGGCAAGCTATCGATGCATTGACTCAAATACCAGCGCAGATGCTAGGTTTATCAGATTTAGTGGGACAGCTGGCCCCTTCTTCGCTGGCAAATTTCATCATTACATCGGATGAGCTGTTCGCGGATGATTCTCTGATTCTTGAAAACTGGATTCAGGGTGAACGATTTGTTCTTAACGAGGGTACCGACAACCGTGAAGGTGTATATGACTTGGCTGTGGCCGATCAGAATTTCGCATTGGAACTGACTTTTGATGAAGGCAGTGGGTCGGCGAAGCTGGTATTGCCTGGCGATGAAACACGTAAAGTTAACCTGGATCTTACGGAAGACCTGATCTCACTCAGCTTCGTGATCGACAGCGAAGGCAATCGAGCACGTCTCAGTGGCTGGCCGGAGGGCAGTGGGTGGCGCGGCAATGGCCGCACACCAGATGGTGCTCTGGTAGATTGGCAGCTGACCCGCAGTGGCAGTCTGGATGCAGATACTGATGAAGGCAGCGAGGATGGGGTCGCAGCATTACCCGGCACGCTTCTTTACCCCTTCTCAGCTTACGGGCGGGTAGCGTTGCCGCAACAGCAGGACATGCTCATTCGGGGTGCCACGGTGTGGACTAACGAGGACGCGGGCGTAGTAGTTACCGATGTATTAGTACGCGATGGTCGGATTGCCGAGGTGGGGAATGATCTGTCGGCCAACGCTGTAACCATCATCGATGGTACCGGCAAACACTTAACTCCGGGGATCATCGATGAGCATTCTCATATTGCACTTTTCAATATAAACGAAGGGCAGACGAATTCCAGCATGGTACGAATGAAGGATGTCGTCGACTCTGAGAATATCAATATCTATCGCAACCTGGCAGGTGGTGTAGTTGCAGCACAATTGTTACATGGTTCAGCCAACCCAATTGGAGGCCAGTCAGCCATCATCAAGATGCGCTGGGGAACGCCTTCCCAGGACTTGCTTATAGAAGGAGCAGACGAATATATCAAGTTCGCCCTTGGTGAAAATGTCAAGCGATCACGCAGTCCCACATCGATTCGTTATCCACAAACCCGCATGGGCGTCGAGCAGGTGTTTGTGAATGCGTTCTCCCAGGCACAGGAATACGGCAAAGCCTGGGATGAATATAATGGTCTGTCCCGCAACCAGCAGCGCAATACGGTGCCGCCACGCCGTGACCTGGTGAAGGAAACCATGCTGGAGATTCTTAACGGCGAACGCTTCGTTACCAGTCACTCCTATGTGCAGTCTGAAATCAACATGCTGATGCATGTGGCAGACAGTTTCGATTTCAACATCAATACTTTCACTCACATCCTGGAAGGCTACAAGGTGGCTGACAAGATGGCGCAGCACGGTGTTGGCGGTTCCACCTTCTCGGACTGGTGGGGATATAAATGGGAAGTGCGTTATGCCATTCCCTACAATGCCGCGCTCATGCAGCAGGCCGGGGTTGTCGTGGCATTGAATTCAGATGATGCCGAGATGTCGCGGCGTCTGAACCAGGAGGCAGCCAAGGTGGTTAAGTATGGCAATGTAAGCGAGATAGATGCATTGAAGATGGTAACGCTTAATCCGGCCATCTTGTTGCACCTGGATGATCGCATGGGCAGTATTCGAGAAGGTAAAGATGCAGACCTCGTACTATGGAGTGACCATCCGCTATCTGTATATGCGGTTGCAGAAACAACCTGGGTTGAAGGTGTTCCCTATTACGATCGTCAGGAAGACATAGTGTTGCGGCGCCAGATTGCCGAAGAGCGGACTCGCATAATCGCGTCGATAACCAGAGATCAGAGCAGCGCTAACGACGCAAATGACGAAAGTGCCGACAGCACCGCGAGCCAACAGGGAGTGCGCAGATGAACAGATTAATTACGCATTTCTTGTTACTTCTTACTCTCAGCCTGCTGCCGGTCGTACACGCGATAGTGCCGGTACCAGCGCAAGACCAGAGCGAGCCAATAGCAATCACCGGTGCAGTCATCCACGTCGGTGATGGCTCGGTAATTAGCGATGGAATTATTACTTTCGAAGCAGGCCTGATTACTGCAATCGGTACGGCCGGTGACGGAATCGATCTGACCAATCATCTGCTTATCGATGTGCAAGGCCGTCATGTGTATCCCGGCTTTATATTACCGAACAGCACACTGGGACTGATCGAGGTGAGCAGCGTACGTGCGACCAATGATGTATTCGAAGAGGGCGACATCAATGCCAGCGTGAGATCGGCGATCGCCTACAATACCGATTCGGAGATCATCCCCGCTAACCGGTTTAACGGCATACTTACAGTTCAGGCTACCCCTCAGGGTGGGCTCATTTCCGGTTCATCTAGCGTGTTTAAGCTGGATGGCTGGAACTGGGAAGACGCCATGCTTGTCGAAGACGTGGGACTTCATCTGCACTGGCCTAGCTATACGCAGCGGCGACGTAATCCTGAAATAGGATTGTTTGAAACGGCAGATAATGAAAACTATGAGGGGCAGACCCAGTTATTGCACTCCCTTTTTCAGGATGCTCAGGCCTATACCGGACAGCCGCTGAATCTGAATCTGCTTGCCATGCGGCCACTGTTTAACGGCGTCGCAAAGTTATTTATTCATGCCGATGAGGCGAAAGAAATCATTAGCTCAATCCGTTTTGCGCGCCGCTATGGTGTACAGAACATTGTCCTGGTAGGTGGTGCCGATGCGCTGACAGTGAAGGATTTTCTACTCGCTCAGGATGTTCCGGTTATCTATGAACGCATTCATGAACTCCCATTGCGGGATTGGCAGGACGTCGATACACCGTTCAAGACACCCTTCATGCTGCACGATGCAGGCATAAAAGTCGGCATAGGAGGCGGAGCTACCTCTGTCGATCGACAGCGAAACCTGCCCTTCTTTGCCGGCACGGCGGCAGCGTACGGATTGGACCGGGAAACTGCCCTGTCCATGGTGACAAGTATCAATGCCGAAATTCTCGGCGTCGCCGACCGGGTTGGCACACTGGAAGTGGGTAAGGATGCCACCCTGTTTATCTCCGAAGGGGATGCTCTCGATATGCGTACCAGCCAGGTGTTAGGTGCCTATATCCAGGGACGCGATATCGATCTGTTCGGCACTCAGCAGGAACTCTATGAACGCTTCCGTGACAAGTACGCTAATCAATTGGAGCGGTAGGAAGCGCTGATTTATTAATGGAAAACCAGCACGGAGCAAATCGAGGGTCGGATTTCAACCCGACCTGGTTAGGCGTGGTAGCGGTCCTGTTCGGTGTACTGCTGTTCGCCAGCCAG
Organism: Gammaproteobacteria bacterium; assembly: GCA_002730035.1. Taxonomy (GTDB): domain Bacteria; phylum Pseudomonadota; class Gammaproteobacteria; order Pseudomonadales; family Pseudohongiellaceae; genus UBA9145. The sequence goes on from PBYU01000050.1 coordinate 36,953, forward strand.
GGGACCGAACTCCTCAAACAGCTTGTTATAGTACCTGGTACGGCGGCTGAACTCGGCATCGCTGCTGATTGCCGGCCGGATGAACTCGAAGAAGAAGGCCTTTCGCTGCAAGAGTGTCAGTTGCTTCTTAGCAGTGTACAGATCTCTCTGGCATCCAGCCCCGGCTGGTTTCGACCAGTGCAGATATTCCTTTCTCTAAGCAGCAGCCTGGCGGCCATACTGTCAGTTGCTGTCGGTATGGCTCTCGTGGCTGACAGGCGTGGGCCAGCTACGCTCGCGGTACCGGTATTTGGTTTATTGATACTGCTGGATTGTGCTGGCTTCATCGCGGTGCTGAATACCGGCCCCCTACTCCGCGCGCAGTACCTGTGGCCTGCCTTGCTCTGGTTCTTTATCCATGCCTGCCTGTTTACAGCAGCGCTGGTACGACGACAGCAACAGTTGGCTAGCGATGACTGAAGAAAAATTATCCAGCACCGCAATCATCTTGCATTGGAGCGTCGCGGTCTCGGTGTTTTTCCTGTTCCTATCCAGTTGGTGGATGTTGGGATTGCCGCTGCCATCGGATAATTTTACCTACCGTGAATTGCCCTTTCAGCTACATAAGAATATTGGGATCACCCTGATCTTTCTGGTAGTTGTAATGATCGGAGTAAGAATTAACCACAAGAGGCGGCAGACCGCCGTTACTCGCACACAGCTCGAAAAGCTGGCGGAACTGGATCACCTGCTCACTTATGTTTTGCTAATTGCCTGTTGTGTGAGTGGCTATCTGTCATCATCCTACAGCGGTTGGACCACCACCGTTTGGTGGCTAATTGATTTCCCGAACTGGGCTGAAGAGAATGATGCGTTGAATATTCTTTTTTCGGATATTCACTTGTGGACTTGCTGGGCGTTACTGGCGGTTATTGCCATGCATATTGCAGCGGCGTTATTCCATGCCTTTAATGATGATGATGTCATCAAGAAAATGTTTCGCCTATAGGATCCCTGGCAGCTGCACCAATCAAATCGAGCGAGTTAAACATGCAAGAGTTTCAAACATTCGTTACCCATCTGGAATGCAGTTATACCGGGAAGACCTACCCTGCTGATCAACTGCATGGTTTGTCAGAAGCAGGTAAACCCTTACTGGTTCGCTACGATCTGGACGCTCTCGGCAAAGCCATTACTAAAGACGATCTGAATTCGCGGCTTCCCGAGTTCTGGCGCTATCGAGAATTTCTACCCGTGCGCAGGTCTGAGAATGTGGTACGGCTCGGCGAACTCATGACGCCAATATTGCCTGCTACCAGGATTCAGCAGGAACTGGGTTGTGGTGAAATACTCATCAAGGACGAAGGTCGTTTGCCTACTGGCTCTTTTAAGGCACGTGGTCTGGCACTGGCGGTGGCCATGGCCAAGGAACTGGGTGTTAGACGAATGGCGATGCCAACCAACGGTAACGCCGGAGCGGCGCTAGCCGCCTATTGCTCCAGGGCAGATATCGAGACTTTTGTTTTTTGCCCGGAAGATACACCACCAGTAAATGTCGAAGAAATCGCCTTTCAAGGAGCAAAGACTTTCCTGGTCAACGGCTTAATCAACGATTGCGGCAAGATAGTGGGTGAAGGTAAAGAAGCAATGGGTTGGTTTGATACTTCGACGCTCAAGGAGCCGTACCGAATCGAAGGAAAGAAGACCATGGGATTGGAGTTGGCAGAACAGTTAGACTGGAACGTGCCGGACGTCATTCTTTATCCTACCGGCGGTGGTACCGGCCTTATCGGCATGTGGAAGGCCTTTAATGAACTGGAATCGATCAGGTGGATTGGCTCGAAGCGGCCACGCATGGTAGCAGTCCAGGCAGAGGGATGTGCACCAATCGTCAAGGCATTTGAAGAAGGCACCCGCCATGCCGAGCCCTGGCCGGATGCCAGCACCATTGCCTCGGGAATTAGAGTTCCTGCGGCCATAGGTGATTTCCTGATTCTCGATGCAGTGAGAGAAAGCGACGGTTTTGCAGTGGCAGTGAGCGATGCGTCGATCAACGAGGCACATCGAGAATGTGCCGTAAGTGAGGGAATTCTACTCTGTCCTGAAGGGGCGGCTACTCTGGCTGCACTAAAGCAGGAATTACAGACCGGCCGTATCAAATCCGACGAACAGGTAGTTTTGTTTAACTGTGCCACCGGACTGAAATATCCAATGCAGTCATCACATCACACTATCGACCTGACAAAACCCATCGATTACGACTTCATCAGAGAATCCTGAAAACTCGAAACTGCCGGGCTCAGTTTAGCGCTCGGCGTAGCTGCTCGCGGTGAAATTCCGACGTTTCCTGAACGTCTTTTACCAGGCGACAAACTCTCTTGGGTATATTGCTTCCGACCGGTATTTCCCGATGGCAGACAATTCTGTCATCAGGATCCACCGAGGCATTGTATTGCTCCACTTCTGCATCGGTGGGCAGGCGTTGTAGCCCAGACCCTGCTACCGGTTGATTTTCGTCGGACGGAACTACACATGCCGTTAGTAAGCTAAGCAGAGTCAGGATTATAAAGTGTTTGATGCTAGGCATTGTGAAAGCTCAATTGTTACCGATAATCATGGCGTGTTCTTCTGGCGTGAAGAAATATTCTAACTCAATGTTGTCGTGGGTATCCAGCGCACCCGAATCCAGGTGCGGCCTCAGAATCAGTTGTCCGATAGCATTATGAGCGAGTTCTCTGACGAATTCGCTGTCGGGTATTGCCTGCTGAATCAATAACTGCTGTGGCGAAAAATAGGCATCTGAAATTTTGGCAGTTGCTCCAGTGCTATTAACAGCTAACAAACTGAAGTTCGCTAACACTTTAAACTCAGGTGCTAATGACCCACTAGGTGGATTGTGAAATACAGGTATAGCTGCGTCGGGATAGTTTGTTGACCAGGCAATAAATCTGACGGTGGTATCCAATGCTTGTTCTTTCTCTGGTTGCCAATCGATTGCAAGCTCACCTGCCGGCAATACGATAGATTGACTAAAGAAAAGATTGATCTCACTTTTGACTACTCCAGATCTATCTAACGCCGCATAGGCATTTCGATAATGGGACATAGCTATTCGAGTATTATCGAACAGCAATTCCCAGTCGCCCAGATAGACCTGCATCAACGCATCGGTGACGGCTGAAGCATTTTCACGGCCGGTATAGAGTGAGCAAATGCGTAGGAGCAATTCATTGCCGATGGAATAGCTGAGCTGAATTGATTCATTTTTACCAAGCGCCCAACCGGCAACAATTTCACCATCATCAGATTTAAATTCGTAGCTGGTCATGCCTTTGCGTTTTTCCAGGCTGGCCTGATAGAAATGGATCAGCACAATGTCATAAAGCCATGGGGTAAGAAGTGGATGATCTGTGCCGAGCGTTGCTTCGATGGAGCTGACGGCGCGCCAGTTCAGGTTTTTGGCTGAGATGAGATACCGGGCACTCCGAGGATTAGTGTAATACGCAGATGCTTGTAGATACAGCCGACTGAGTTCTCTGCTTCCTTCGAGGTAATCGAAGATGTTCTGGGAATAGCTGCGCTTATTCAACCATTCGAAATAGGCCAGCTGCTGGTCGGCAGCCTCCCATCTGCCCTGTGCGAGCAGCGACTCAATCAAATGCGATAATGCCGGTCCCTGCAGCGCGGAATGCAGGCCGTTATTGACTTTGACGACCTGAATTGCCTTAGAAAAATCTTGTTCGGCTGATTGAAACTCGCCCTGCTGCATCGCAAGGATCCCCTGCTCCACTAATTGTTCGGCGTAAAACCGTTGATAGTTGTTCAGCCAGGCTTGCTGGCTAATAACAGCTTCCTGTCCATGCGCACTGGTGACCAGCGCTACCAGGGAGATTAGTGCAGCCATAGCTGAGAATGAACGACTCATACCAGCAAAGCTCCAGGGAGGAGGGTTTTTCAGGATACGCTCTAATCCGATTATGGGCAATTGTCTCCGGCCTGTGCCTGCCAAGGATTAGGGCGATAGTCGACCGGCTCGGTGCAGTCATTGATAGGATCCCTAGTTCCTGGCCGAGCATGAGATCAAAGAGTGAAATATGGCTATACTTCAGAGCAGACATTGAGCAGTCCCTAAGCAGGGAATGAACAGACTTCATGAAGCATTGACGTGACGAGACTTTAATCTCAGTTGCGACTGCTACCAGAAAAAATACGACGAGGAACAATGTGAGTAAACAAGACAACACAACTGGAATCGATCTGTATACCTGGGCTACTCCGAATGGACGCAAGGTATCTATTATGCTGGAAGAACTTGAACTACCCTATCGAGTATTCTCTATCGACATTACCAAAGGAGAGCAACACGCAGAGGAATTTGTCGCGTTCAGCCCTAACAACAAGATTCCAGCCATCGTTGATCACGATGCAGGCGTCAGCATGATAGAGTCAGGTGCCATTCTTATGTACCTGGCACAGAAGACTGGAAAGCTGATGAGTCCTGTTGGTGAGAAGTTCTGGACAGAGATGGAATGGCTAATGTTTCAAATGGGGCATATAGGACCGATGCTGGGACAGACCCATCACTTCGTTAAATTTAATCCGGGGGAATCTCCCTATGCCGAAGCGCGCTATAGCAAGGAAAATTCCCGGCTTTATCAAGTATTGGAGAACCGCCTGCAAGGCAGGAAGTTTATAGTCGACGATTACTCTATTGTCGATATTGCGACCTGGCCGTGGATATCACGGTATGAATTTCAGCAAATGGATCTTAATGAGTATCCGCGATTGAAAGACTGGTATCTACGTATTGCTGAGCGGCCGGCAGTGCAACGCGGCTATGCAGTGCCGATTGACCTGGAAGTGCCGATTCCGAATTAAATACGATCGCCCAAAAAAGAAGTCGGTTACATGAACCGGCTTCTAAAGGTTGGGACTGAAAACTAATTTGCGAGACTGTCATAAATAATATCGCGAGCAACGTTACCCATGTTGGCAGCTCCAGGCCGGCGTTGACCCTGTGCCTGGATCATGCCAAGCCAGAACATGTCCTGAGTAGGGTCGATCCAAAACCAGGTTCCAGCCGCTCCACTCCAGTAGTAGGTGCCCGCACCTTGTGGGGAATTGGCGGCAACCGGGTCAGAGATAACCGCAAAATCTACACCGAAGCCAACGCCACGCTGTCCTGGCCGTTCGGCATTGCCGCCTAGGTAGAGTTCATCACGCAGGCTGTTGGTGCGCATGATTCGAACCGACTCAGGAGTCAGTAGGCGAGCGTCATCCAGTTCACCTTCGTTCACCAGCATCTGCAGGAAGCGCGCATAATCATGAGTCGACGAAACTAGGCCGCCGCCCCCGGATTCAATTCGCTGCGGATCGAGGTAGCTGGGTCGGTCTGGCCGATGCGGGCGCTGCACGAGGCGATTACGCTCGGAATCCCAATTATGGACTTCGGCGAAACGATCCCGGTCATTCGCCTGTACATAGAAACGCGTGTCACTCATGCCCAGTGGTTGAAATACACGCTGCTCTAGAAAATCACCGAACTTCAGTCCTGACAATTGCTGCACGATGTAACCCTGGATGTCGACTGCCACCGAATATGACCAGGCTTCACCGGGTTGAAACAGCAGGGCAATATCTGCAACTTTGTCGATCAATTGGTCAAGATCATCAGAGGCCAGCACGCCATTATCGCGGAATGCATTATTAACCGGGTCATTTCCGCCGAGGCCGTAACCGAATCCAGCGGAATGATTGAGCAGCTCACGCATGGTGGGCTGACGCTCAAGCGGAACCAGCTCCATGTTGCCGTCTGCATCGTAGCTGGTCATGACCTTGAGGTTGGTGAATTCCGGCACGTACTTGCTGATGGGGTCATCAAATTTCCACAATCCTTCCTCGTACAACATCATTAACGCGACACCGGTCACCGGTTTGGTCATGGAATAGATGCGAAATAGCGAGTCTATCGTCATGGGCGCCTGATCGTCGACGCGAGCCAGACCCGCCGTTTCAAAAGTGGCGACTTCGCCGTCTTTAGCCAGCATCCAGATCATTCCTGCGACGTCCTGATCGGCGACGATTTTCTTCATAGCGTCGTCGAGTGCATCAATGCCGCTTTCGGTAAATCCGGCTGTGCTAGCGCCTGCTTCCTCCGCTGGCCAGGCGTTATCTGCCTGGACGTTTGAGGCAAATAGAATCAGGCTTGCCAGGGCAATTAGCCAGGGGCCGACTCTGTTGTTATGGAATGCAGTGTTCATAGGGATGTCTCCACGTATTTCCTGTTTGTTAATTATTTTGGCTTCTCGTAAACAAGGGGGGGGTCGATAGTAACTCGCCGCAGGGGCTGTAGGCCAGAGTAGTCATAGGATTGTTCGGCAGGTCAGTAAGTAAATGAGGGCTCGCCAGCATCTTCCACCGATGCTGATTTATCACCACTGTATTGCCCAAAACCAGAGATTCAAGTCTCACAATCAAGTTCTGCCTCTTTATGGTGCGCAGCAACTTTGCGCCTACTTTATTGCACCAATTTGCGGCGCATCTTCGCCAGGCAATCCACGCAAAAGCACTAAACGTCAATGAATACGTGGATTCAAGCATGTTGGCTCGTTCCTTGCTAAATCAGGGCAGGAAGTAAAAAACACTTTCAACGGCAAGTGATACTTGCCATCTCAAATGCTATTTTTTTGGAGGAAGACATGAAGAGATTAACCCACCTGGCTGCTGGCTTAGTATTGGCATCAAGCGGACTGCTTGCCACAACCGCTTCTGCTGAGGTGTCCTACAATATCGGATGGGCTTCAGAGTATTACTATCGTGGCATCATGCAAAAAAGTTCGTCTGCAAGCGCAGGTATCGATTGGACCGAGGGCGGCTTTTACGCGGGCTCCTGGGCTGCCGATGTTGGTGATGGTACAGAAATCGATGGTTACTTCGGATATGGCATCGAACTGGCAGGCGGATTCACGGTAGGAGTTGGTTTCACCGGTTACTACTATACCGGCGAGTTCGATGATACCTATGAAGAGGCTAACTTGAATCTTGGCTGGGGTATGTTCAGCCTGGAGTACTCTGTCGGTGAATGGGATGGGTTTGGCGCTGATGCAGACTACGATTTCGTGGCGCTGACTATTACCGATGAGAGCGGCATTTATGGAACTTTAGCCTCTTTCGGGGATGATTTCGATGGTGAATACCTCGAGATCGGTTGGGGTACTACGGTTTCCGACTTCGATATCGGTATTGCCGGCATTTTCAGCAGTGACGAGTTATCTGACGAGGTCAACTCATCCGGTGACCCTTCCGAGAGCGAAGCAATAATATTTACTATTGGTATGACCTTCTAGCCTGAATCTGTAAACAGAGTAATGCACATCGAGAAAGGCTCCCCAGGGAGCCTTTCTCTTTTGCCTCGACCGTGTGACTTACCCTCTCTCACAGTTGATTCTCTAGCTGGAAATCACTCCGGCTTTTTTATTGGGCGCTTGTATCGCTGAAGCTTTAGTAGCACTGAAAACCTACAATCTGGCACCAGGCTCGGAGCCTGGTGCCAGATTGTAGTGTTGCCTCCTTTCGCAGTTGACATTCAGGCTTTATAAAAATACTGTATATACATACAGTACATTAGACCAATGTCATCATGGCCGAAAAGCCCCCCGCGGAAACCGGGTCCGCCAAGCAGGCGGAGCCTGGTACAGCCTCGCTGCCTCTCTATGCAGAGCTGCACTGCATTTCTAATTTCAGTTTTCTGCGCGGTGCTTCGTTTCCCGAAGAATTGGTAGAGCGAGCCGACGAGTTGGGTTATCGGGCTATCGCCATCACCGACGAATGCTCCCTGTCTGGCGTAGTGCGTGCCCATACGGCGGCTAAACAGCGACACATCAAGCTGATTATTGGCAGCGAATTTGTGCTGGCCGAAGGCTGCCGGTTGATACTGCTTGCCTGCAATCGCCAGGGGTATGGTGCGCTGAGTCATCTCATCAGCTGTGCCCGTAGGGATGCTCAGAAGGGCAGCTACCGCATCGATCGCAAGATGGTGGAGGCAAATCTGCCGCGCGACTGCCTGGCGCTGTGGAATCCGGACCTGAGGCAGTCGCCGGAGTTGATTGCCTGCCAGGCAGTCTGGTTAAGCCGCCAGTTTCAGAATCGGCTGTGGATCGCCGCCGAGTTGCTGTTGCGGGGCGACGATCGCCTGAAGCTGCAACGCCTCGGCAAGCTTGGCGCGCAATATGACATTCCTCTGTGCGCCGCCGGTGGCGTGTACATGCATGACGCAGGTAGACGCATCCTGCAGGATACCCTTACCGCGATCCGGCTAATCCGGCCTATCAGTGAACTGGGCCTCGATGCCGAAAGCAATGGCCAGCGTCATCTGCGTTTGCCGCAACAGCTGGCTAAGTTGTTTCCAGCCGAGCTGCTCGAAGCCACTGTTCAGATCGCCGAGCGATGTAATTTCTCACTGGATGAACTGCGCTATGAATATCCCCGCGAGCTGGTCCCGGATGGGTACACCCCCCACGGCTGGTTGCGGGAACTGACCGAGGCAGGAGTCCGCGAACGCTGGCCGGCTGGCGCCACGCCGAAAGTGCGCAACATCATCGAGCACGAGTTGGCGCTGATCAAGGAGCTGGCTTACGAGCACTACTTCCTGACCGTGCATGACATGGTGGCGTTTGCCCGTAGCCAACACATCCTCTGCCAGGGTCGTGGCTCGGCGGCCAACTCTGCCGTGTGCTATTGCCTGGGCATTACCGAGGTAGATCCGGCGCGGGTGGAGGTATTGTTCGAGCGTTTCATCTCCAAGGAACGTAGCGAGCCACCGGATATCGATGTGGATTTTGAGAATGCCCGCCGCGAAGAAGTCATCCAGTACATCTATAACAAGTACGGCCGTGGCCGCGCTGCCATTACGGCCACAGTGATTACCTACCGCTCCCGCAGTGCCATACGGGATGTGGGCAAGGTATTGGGGTTGGATGAAGCATTGTTGGATCACCTGGCCAAGTCGATTTATTGGTGGGGAGCGAATCTGAAAGAACAATTGAGCGATTCGGATATCGACTATTCCGACCCGGTGATACAAAAGCTGGTGTTCCTGGCTCAGTCTCTCATCGGCTTTCCCAGACACTTGTCCCAACATGTCGGCGGTTTCGTGATCAGCCAGGGCCCCCTCACCCACCTGGTGCCGATCGAGAATGCCTCGATGGTGGATCGTACCGTGATCCAATGGGAGAAGGATGACCTGGAGTCGTTGGGGCTTTTGAAGATCGACGTGCTGGCTCTGGGCATGTTGACTGCGGTGCAGAAATGCCTGGACCTGATCAGTAACTACAGCATCACACCACTGACTATGCAGAAGATTCCTGCTGAAGATCCCAAGGTCTACGACATGATGGGCGAGGCGGATACGGTGGGAGTGTTCCAGATCGAATCTCGTGCGCAGATGAGCATGCTGCCGCGTCTTCGGCCGAGAAACTATTATGACCTGGTAATTCAGATCGCAATTGTGAGACCTGGCCCCATTCAAGGTGACATGGTGCATCCCTATCTGAACCGGCGTAGTGGCAAGGAGGCGGTCACCTACCCCAGCGATGCTGTTAGAGATACCCTGGAGCGAACCCTGGGAGTGCCGATTTTCCAGGAACAGGTAATGCAGTTGGCCATGGTGGCGGCGGGATTTAGCGGTGGCGAAGCCGATCAACTACGCCGGGCAATGGCAGCCTGGAAACGTAAGGGTGGCATGGAGCCGTATCATAACAAGCTGGTGCAGGGCATGCTGGAGCGGGGTTATGAACAGGAATTTGCCGAGCAGTTATTCAGACAGATAAAGGGGTTTGGCGATTACGGCTTTCCCGAGTCTCATTCCGCCAGCTTTGCGCTGATTGCCTATGTGTCATCCTGGCTGAAGCTTTATCATCCCGCAGCCTTCTGCTGTGGACTGCTTAACAGTCAGCCTATGGGTTTTTATCCCCCTGCACAACTTATCCAGGATGCCGAGCGGCATGGCGTAAAGGTATTACCGGCAGAGATAAGCAGCAGCCTTTACGATTGCACGCTGGAGTTCCCCAAGGGCTGCCGGAAACAGAACGACCATAGCCGGTTATGCCTGGACCCCAAACTACGCATTGGTTTTCGCCTGATCAAGGGCATGTCGGAAACCGGAGCTAATGCGATTACCGAAGTCCGGCAGGCAGGAGAATTCGCCAGCATTCAGGATTTGGTGTTCCGTAGCGGCATTAACAAGAAAGACCTGGAGTCACTGGCTGCCTCCGATGCGCTGAAGGGCTTGAGTGGCGACCGTCATCGCGCCTTCTGGCAGGCCAGCGGCGTGGAAAAGGAAGAGCGCGAGAACGAGAGCCAGTCGTTCAGTTTCTTTGCCGACCAGAATTTTGCTGACAGTGATTTCGGAATCGATGTGCTGTTGCCGGTGGCGAGCGAAGGACAGAACATTGTCGGTGACTATACCTCCACAGGCTTCACCCTGCGCCGTCATCCGCTGGCGTTGTTCCGCGAGCACTTGAATAACTACCAGGTATCCACCGCCAGTGACCTGGCAACTATTGAAATTGAAGCCAGCGCCAAGGTAACCGGGTTGGTTACCTGCAGGCAACGTCCTATGACGGCGGCAGGTGTCACATTTTTAACCCTGGAAGACGAGAGCGGCTTCATCAATGTGGTGGTGTGGCCGAATCTCGGTGAGAAGTTTCGCCCGGTGGTACGTCAGGCCATGCTGTTGGGTGTTGTCGGGCACGTGCAGAAAAGCGAAGGCGTAATCCACCTCATTGCCCGCGAGTTGGTGGACTTGAGTCATTGGCTTGGCACCATGGAATTGTCGTCCAGAGATTTCACTTAGGGCAATAAATAGCCCCTATTCTTGCGATAAACGAATAACCATCTATTCTAGATAAGGGTGTGAGTAGGAAGTATTGACTACTACGTAAATACAATGTACATATAACAGCAAGGAAAAAGCTAAGGATTGAGGCAGGAACGCCTCATTGCAAAGCGCAGGGACATGATCAGGTTTGAATGGAATCAAACTAAAGGCGAGAACAATTTACGAAAGCACGGCATTTCGTATGAAAAGGCGGTATCAGCATTTTGATACTGAAAACTCGCTCATTGAAGACCGATACCTGTTACTGGGTTGCAGTGTCATGTTTAGAATAGTATTGGTAAGTTACAGTGAATTGGCAGAACACGAAGTGATTAGAATTATTTCTGCTCGTAAAGCCTCGGCTAAAGAAAAACGACATTATCCAAATTGACGATATGAAATCTGAATACGATTTATCAAAGCTTGAATCGCGGCGAAATCCTTATGCATCCCGGCTGAAAAAACCAGTTACGATTCGCATGGGAAATGAGGTAATTGAATATTTCAAGGGAATGGCAGAAAAGTCGGGAATCCCGTACCAGACGTTGATCAATATGTATTTACAAGATTGTGTTATTCAGAAAAGGCAATTGGAAATAAATTGGCCGGCATCCCAGGGCACAAATTCCTAACTAATTTCCTCAACCTCCGTACGCCGTTTTCCTGCCCTGCAATATCAAACTTTATCATCGCATTCATGGTGGCCAGCACGCCTGCAGGACTACGGGTAACCTGGGTCACTTCTGAATCGGGAAAGATGCCAGTGTGAAGCAACCGCCTCTTCCGCATTATCCTTAAACCATAGAAAAGATGTGATGCCTTTCATGACAAGCTCCTTTCTCCAATCAGTTGTTGGAGTGCAATCCAATCATATTGCCATCAGGATCCTTCACCAGCGCAACGAAACCATACTCGCCGATGGACATCTTCTCTCGTTCGAGATTGCCACCGGCAGCGTTGACTCGCCTTGCCTCCACCTCACAATCCTCACAGGCGAAATAAACCAGCGTGCTGTTGCCTCCGGATGGCATGCCGGGAACTTGCAGCAGTGCACCTGTGGTCCCTGATGCTTCAGGATTCTGTGGGAAGGCCAGCATGGCCAGGTCCGGGCCGGGCAATTGTTCCAGGGTTGTGTCGAGTACGGTTTCGTAAAATGCCTTGGCTCGATCCATATCTTGTACATATATTTCGAACCATCTTACTGGATTCATATCCATCATCTTTTCTCCGCTATTTTCTTTGCAGTCAGTTGCTATTGTTATCACGAAACCAGGGGTCAGAGTAAAAATCCTGAAGAGCACCGGGTTCTATCGTCTACACAGGAGATGGATTTTTACTCTGACCCCCCGTCTGTGTAGTCTGGATTCAGGCGAAATAACCGTGCAGGTACCAGTTTCTATCACCGCTGCGCTCGCGATAAACCCATAGCCTGCTGCCATTGGCTTCCCTGGCTACATAGTAGTCGCGACGCACATCGGTGCCGGACCACCAGAAAGTCTCGATACGTTCGGGGCCACTGACCAGTGAGACAGGCTTGCGGTGATAGAGTCTCCCATTCCTGAGGGCCAGCCGCTGTGGATCCTGTAATAGCCAGAGCGGGCGGGGAATCGGCGTCACCCCTTTTTCCTCCCTGTTAGCCTTGTTGCAACGACTCGCGCTGATGGATTCGCCATAGTCCAGTTGCTGACTGGCGTATTCGGGACAATGCTCTGCCACGCTGTCGATGCATTTCAAGTAATGATCGCCTAGCCTCGCCTGCAATTGTTCCGTGAACTGGTCGAGGCTGCCGTGGTTGTCGTGTTGCGGATTCGGTCTGTCTTCGGCTAACAGGGAATCGCTGTGACTCATGAACGCATCGAATTTCTTCACATCGAGTTTTACTGCGATCACCGGAGCCGGGATGGTCAGCTTGCCGAAGTGGGTTTCCAGCAACATTATCAGGTGTTGCCGTGAGCGGCTGGCCTGACGCAGAGCCATGTCGATTTCGGTGCCGCCGCGTTTTTCATGTTGTAGAAAGATGCGCAGGTGACTGGTACTCAGGTCGCGGCGGCGCAGGAATTCACAGAGTTGGGCCAGCATCTCATCTGCTACCGGCAGCAATCGGTGCAGATTTTCCAGTCCATAGGGAAGCTCGTAACTGGTAGAGAATGCCGGCGGCGGGATGTAATTGCGGGTGGGTTCGGGCGCCTTGCCCAATGCCTTGTTGAGTTCTTTGACAAAGTCACTGCCGAAACGGTTGCGCAGCCCATCGGCCGGCAGCCGCCAGATGTCTCTCAGGCAACGCACGCCCATGTTGTACAGGCGCCGGTTCTGTTCCTTGTCCAGCCGTAAGACGTCAATGGGCAATTGGCCGAGGGCCGAACGCAGATTGTCTTGCTGGTAAACCAGGGCATTGTGACCGTATCTGGCCAGTAACAGGCTGCCGGTGACAGTAGGGCTGGCGGCATAGAGGAAATGCTCGGGTAATTCCTGCTGGTGTAAGCGGGCGATGAGCTGGGGTTTTAACTTGTTATGTACCGCTTCCAGGCCACCGAAGTACTTCAGACTACTGCGGATTTCGCAGATCAATGCCTGGGGATGAAAACTCACCGTGGCACTGACATGCTGAACCTCACCCGCCAGTTCGTTAAGGGCTTTTGCCTGTCTCGATTCCGGGAGATCCTGTAACTGGGGGAAGTAGAGGGCATACCAGAGGCTGCGGCGTGGTTTCTTTTTCGAGCGCCGGGCCTTGTCAATCTCGGATTCCCTGGCGTTGGCTGACTTCGGCAGTTCAATAATCTGCGCCGTGTCGGGCTTCGATGAGGAGAGCAGGGGGAGTTGGTCTGTGCTGTCGGGATCTTCCAAGGCGCCTCCAGACGGCTAATTATGTGGGTAGAGATTGACTTGCGTAGTCAGCGGTCGGAAGTTGCCGCGGGCTTTGATGACGGTTACCTCAGCCGTGGAAAAATCATCGCCTTTAGATGGGCAATCCTTTATTTGTAGGCGTATTGGTAATGGTGAGTGCTTACTATCACTGTGCTTGAAGAGTACTCCCAGGGTGCTGCCGGTTTCCGCTGCCAGCTGTAATCGGCGCAATACCTTGCCCGGCAGCCAGTTCTGCCAGGCCAGCACCAGCCCGCAATTGCTGGTCTGCAGCGCCTTTTCCATGCTCCACAGCGCGTCTTTGCAAGAAGTCTCCCTTTTCACCACCAGCACCTGGTCAGTATCGATGCCAGCCTGCACCAGGGCAGGGGCGTACAACAGGTAGGGCGGAGCGATCCACAGAATCCACTTACCCCGTTCAATCACTGAACGCATGAGCGGAATCAATAATTGCAATTCGCCCATGCCCCAGCAGGGAGTGATGATTTCGATTAAGCCACTTTGGGGCCAGCCACGCCCGGGAAGAATATCATCCAGTTGGGGAAAGCCGGTGCTGCGACCATGAAAGCCCTGGCCGGCCATGTCGCAACCTCGCCACAAATTTGGATTGCCGTGCAGCAGCTTCTCAATACCCTGAATATTGGTCGGATGGCTATAGCCCTTGTCAGTCGTGGGCTCTGGCGTGTTCGAGGGGGTTCTGGTTATTGTCATTTCGAAAATAGATCTGGCTAATACTGTATTTTTATACAGTATTATAGAGAGCAATTTTTGGAAAGCAATAGTTAATCCACATTAAGTGCACATTAACTATGCTCATTAATGTGTTGTTTTTCCATGAGAATAATTACTAAAGCTTTGAAAAACGGAGCCGTTAAGCCCCTTGAACATTAGATCTGTTGTAATTTGGATCTGCACCGGAGAGTGGCATGAACAAAAAGAAACCGGACATGGTTATGGTAGTTATCATGCTATTTGTCGTGAGTGTATTGGCCAGCAGCGTCGCTCAAAGCGCCTTGATGTAAGCAGGCGTCAGAATTGAGGAACCCGAGAGGGTAGAGGGGGGGTTCTGGAGATAACCACAAAGGAAAGCTTAGCCAGGGATAGGTAGTGCAGTAGCTCAGTATTCCGCCCTATGCAGCATCGGGGCGGTATATTTTTTCGGCGGTAATCACCGCATCCAGCCGTACATCCCAACTCGCTGTTGGAAAAGAATCCGTTAGCTGACACTCATGGGCCAGGCCAATCAGCATCGGGCGGCTGTGCCGGTTGAAAATCTTGAAGCTGAAAGTACGGTCGTAAAAGCCCTTCCCCATGCCCAGGCGAAAGCAGTGCGCATCGAAACCCACCAACGGCACGAAAACCACATCGAAATCAGTCGGAGAGACCGTACCCTCGGCCGGGGGTTCGTCGATACCCCACTGGTTCTCATTCAATTCCGTGTCAGCATCGAAGGGGGCGAAGGAGACCAGCTCGGGATTGTCTTCGGTAATGGTCGGCAGGAAACAAGCCTTGCCCTCACTCAGCGCCTGATCCAGCAGGGGCCTGGGATCGATCTCCCCATCCACGCCATGGTAAAACGCGACCTGCGAGGCATTGGCAAAAAAATCCTGGTTGGAAACCAGGCTACGCAACTCTTCCGCCGCATCGGTCTGTTGATCGCCCGTCAGATCTCTTCGGGCTTGCCGGAGTGAGTAACGGAGGTCATGGCGTTTTTCTTTGTTCATATTGAAAATAAGGCAGAAACCACAGGATATGAGTCAAGTCCCCCGGAACACCGCTACCAAATTTGCCCTGAACCCAAAGGTTCAGGTGGTGGCTCCCGTGATGCATAAGGCTTTCCGACATGCGGACACGCACAACAACATCTATCGAGTTGCCTCCGGATAACAAGATATCGGCTCAAGAACACTTTTGATTGGCAAATGTCCTAGGGAACTCTGTGACAAGTATATCTCGCGCATGGATATCAGGAAAGGCAAATGGGTGTAGGAAAACTACCTGTGATGGCGTACCAACAGAAGCGAAAGCAGGCAGGGCCCATATCAGGGGCCGGCAATGCGAATTACTACTTGCCGGTGGCTATAGTCTTGTTCAGAGGGTTCCTAGATTTCGAGCTGACGACTGGCGGCAATCGCTGAGTCTAACTTATCCTCAATGCCCTTTACCTGCTGGGCTGTGACGTGACGAGTCTCGTTGATCATGCGGTTCTTGCGCAGCATATCGTGGGTGATATTCAGTGCTGCCATAACGGCAATCTTTTCGGCACCATGAATATTGCCGCGGCCCTTGATCTTGCGCATGTTCTCATCGAGGTATTTGGCCGATTTCATCAGAGCTTCCTGATCGGATGGGGGGCAATTCACCTGGTATTCTTTGTCCAGGATTTTGACTTGTACGGCGCTGCTCTGTTCACTCATGGTGTGTTATCCGGGGCTGTAAGGGTGCAAAGAGGTAGTCAGGATTGATCCATTGCCTTCAATCTGACGAGAATCGACTCCAGTTTGGATTTCGCCTCTTTATTCTTGTCCATCAACTTTTTGCGCTCAGACTGCCAGGAATTTGAACCAGCCTTAAGCAGTTGATTTTCACGCTTCATTTCAGCACAAAGGTCAATTAAATCATCGACTTTGTCGTTTAGGGTATCGAATCGTTCTTCAGTCATTTTTGGCTATTTTTAATTAGTTTAGGAATTGTTTATTTACTAATAGGCCCAACGGACTATTGGCCTAAGTTTAGGATTTACATTAACAATGCCGTAACTATAGAGCCGTGTTCAAAATGGGTCAATATTGGAATTGGAAAAATTGCTACTTGGTTCCACTTTAAGACCGCTATATGCTGGTTCGCTTGATTCAAATGAGCTTCTCAGAGGGCACTATGGACAGTAATTATCGGGAAATGCGCAAGCGCCGCAAGGAACTGATGCTGCAGATGGAGCCGAACAGCATCGCGCTGTTAGCGGCTGCACCAGCACATGCCCGAAACAGTGACACAGAATATCCATACCGACAAAACAGTGACTTCTATTACCTCACCGGATTTGCTGAGAAAAACGCACTTCTAGCATTGATACCAGGCAGGAAAGAGGGAGAGGTGGTGTTGTTTTGCCAGGGAAATGACAAGCTAAAAGAGCTATGGGAAGGCAAGCTGCTGGGGCCAGAGGCTGTCTGTGATGAATTGGGTGTAGACGATGCCTATCCCATCGCCGATATCGATGACATATTACCGGGCATGATGGAAGGGCGCGCCCGAGTCTACTACGCGATGGGCAAGGACGATCAGTTCGACAGCAAAGTTATGGATTGGGTGAAGGTCATTCGCGGCAAGGCCAAGATGGGAGATCATCCGCCCAGTGAGTTTCTGGTTCTAGATCATCTATTGCATGAGCTGCGCCTGCTGAAGAGTCCCGAGGAAATCAAACTGATGGAGCAGGCCGCCAGAATCTCAGCCGAAGGGCACAGGAGAGCTATGGCCAATTGCAGACCTGGCATTAAGGAGTATGAACTGGAGGCGGAACTGCTTTATACCTTTACGCGTGGCGGCAGCCGTGCTCCAGCCTATAGGACGATTGTAGGTGCTGGCGACAATGCCTGTACTTTGCACTACGATGCTAACAACTGCGATATAAAAGAGGGAGACCTGGTACTTATCGACGCGGGTTGTGAATACAATTACTATGCATCTGATATAACTCGAACCTTTCCGGCCAATGGAAAATTTTCAACCGAACAAAAAGCCATCTACGAAATCGTTCTGAAAGCACAGGATGCGGCAATCGATGCAGTCCAACCTGGCGCTCCCTGGGATGCGCCTCACAATGCCTCGGTAAAAGTGATAACCCGGGGACTGGTAAAGCTAGGCATACTCAAGGGTCGCCCGGCGCAACTTATCAAGAGCGAAGCATACAAGGATTTTTACATGCACAGGGTTGGCCATTGGTTAGGCATAGACGTGCACGATGTAGGTGACTATAAGATCGATGATGATTGGCGACTGTTAGAGCCTGGTATGGTAACCACGATTGAGCCAGGAATTTACATTGCGCCTGACAATACCAAAGTTCCCAAAAAATGGCGCGGTATCGGCGTGCGCATCGAAGACGATGTACTGATAACCAAAGCCGGCCACAAAGTGCTGAGCAAGGGGATTCCCAGGACGGTGCAGGAAATCGAATCATTCATGGCAGAATCCACTCAATAGGAATTGGCTGATCATGCGTATTGAGACACCCGAGCAGCATTATGACCTGGTCGTAGTCGGCGGCGGCATGGTGGGTGCCAGTTTCGCGTGCGCTCTTAGTGCTGCAATCGAGAAGGAGAATCTTTCCATTTTAATTGTTGAAGCCATTCAACAATCTACCAATGTACCCCAGCAACCAAGTTTTGATTCCCGCTCGACTGCCTTGTCTTACGGCTCGCGTTGCATCTATCAGGAGATGGGCCTGTGGACACAGCTCGCCAGCCGCGTTACAGCCATCAAGGAGATTCATGTTTCTGATAAGGGTCGTTTCGGCTCCGCGCAACTCAACCATGCTGAATATGAAGTCGAAGCGCTCGGCTATGTCGTCGAGAATCGCCAACTCGGTGAAGTATTAAACAAGGAGATGGAAAATTCTTCGCAGGTCAAACTCTTGTCACCGGCAAAAATTGACAAGGTCAGCCCCACCAGCAAGGGGATGCAGCTGCAGATCGAGAAGGGCGAATCGACTCACACTGTGGAGACTTCACTGGTAGTACTGGCAGATGGCGGTAAGTCACCGATCTGTAGTCAGCTAGGCATCGAACAATCTGTCGATGACTACCAACAACATGCACTTATTACGAATATTGCGTTTGAAAAACCGCATCACAATGTAGCCTATGAACGATTTACCGATACCGGCCCGTTGGCGGTGTTGCCTCTGGATTCCTATGAGTCGGAAAACCGGGGGTCTCTGGTGTGGACAGTAGCGGCGGATCAGAGTGGCGAACTGCTGGACATGGATTCTTCCAAACTCCTCCACTTATTGATGGACAGGTTTGGAAATCGGCTAGGACAGATCACTCTCATTGGCAAAAGGTTTTGTTATCCACTCACTCTCAGAGTTGCCAAAGAACAGATCAGGCCAGGGTTGGTATTGTTGGGAAACGTGGCGCACACGCTGCACCCGGTTGCCGGTCAGGGACTCAACCTGGCGTTGCGCGACACGATGGTGTTGGTGGAAAGGCTGAAGAGGGCTGCGGAAAACTCAGAATCACCTGGCTCCATGGCAGTGCTGCAGGACTATCTTGACAGTCAGGATTTTGATCAACAGAAGACAATTACCTTTACCAATCAACTCACTCGGCTTTTTTCGACGAACAATTCCGGAAAGGTACTGGCAAGAAAGCTCGGTCTGTTGTCGATTGACCTGATGCCTTCACTGAAGCGGGGTTTCGCTGAACAAGCCATGGGTCTCGGCGGGAAATAGCAGCGCAGTTTTATTGCACGCTACTGCGGATATTCTCGATTCGATTTCTGTTTGCACCCAGGTCGCTGTAACCCAATCGGGAGGCTGAACGCACCTGTGTCATGCCACAGGTCTGGTCATACAGGAATTCAACATCATCGACATAGCCCATGATGCGACTGGTGAATTCCGCATAAAGATAGTTCTCAGCCACATTGACAATGTTGGCCTCATCCAGGCCTATCAGGACTTGTTCAATCTGTTCAAGGCTTGCGGCGATGGGTTCGATGCGGTGAGCTTCATCCGTTGCAAAACTCGATACACAATTCGGTGACTCGGGGCAGGGTGCGAGTCTGCCATTCTGAATGCCAATATTCGGCGGCGGCTCACCCGCGCATGCAGCCAGAAAGGGTAATAAGGAGAATAGAGATCTTTTCATGACCTAACTCACCACACTCATGCCCAACCACTCAGCAATTAGCGCCGGTTTTTCCTCGCCGTCTATTTCAACGGTGACGCTGTGCTTTAGCAGCCATTGATTTGGATTTTTCTCTTCGGCGCTAAGCAGTACGAAACGGCCACGTATTTTGCTGTCAACTTTGACAGGATTGATAAAACGCAGCCTGTCAAATCCGTAATTTATTCCCATCACACTGTTTTGCAACTTGGTGCTTGCTTCATAACCCATCAGTACCATCAACGACATGGTGAGAAAACCGTGGGCAATAGTAGTTCCAAAAGGAGTTTGTGCAGCGCGTTCCGGATCGACATGAATATATTGGTGGTCACCTGTCGCATCGGCGAACTGATTAATCCTATCCTGGTCAACCAGCAACCAGTCTGAAACACCGACTTCCTTACCGATATAATCATCGAGTTGATCTACACTCAGTGTTAACGCCATGTCACTCTCCTGTTACTGCAGATTGAATTCGCCAGGCAAGCGTACCCTTCATTGCCGCTTATCGCAAAGCAGTCTATCAATGAGCCTCCTATGGAAACAAGAGCGAGTTAGGGAATCGATTCGAGTCAGCCTATAATAGTCAACAATGAATGCGGAACCTGAAACAGAATTCGATATAGTTATCGTGGGCGGCGGCATGGTTGGAGCCACCATGGCATGCCTGCTCGGAAGACTTCCCCTGCGCGTTGCGCTGGTTGACCAAGCAGAGCAGGATTCTTCTGCCATTCCATTTTCCAGCGACTCACTCAAGTTTGACTCACGAGTGAGCGCTCTTACCAGAGCATCCACGCGACTATTTGACGAAATAGGTGCATGGGAGCGCATCTGTAGTATGCGCTGTTATGCGTATCAGGGTATGGAAGTCTGGGATGCCGACGGCACCGGGCACATTCACTTTTCAGCTGACGAAATCAATCAGCCATCACTCGGCACCATCGTTGAGAATTCGATCATCAATACCGCGCTCTATGCGACGTTAAAGGAAACAGAAAATCTGAGTCTTTTGGCGCCGATGACCGTTCAAGACCTGACTGTCAGCGGCAGTGCGGGGAAACAGATAGCCCGGCTGCAAACTGAGCACGGGCGACAGATTACAACTGACCTAGTCATCGCAGCAGATGGTGCCAATTCCAAAATTCGGCAGCTCGCTGAATTCAGAACCCGGGAATGGGATTACGATCACCAGGCGTTAGTGACTACAGTGCGCACTGAACTACCCCACAATGACACTGCACTGCAACGTTTTATCGAAACGGGGCCACTTGCATTTCTACCACTATCGCCATCGGCTCAATCCAGTGATCAGCGTTATTGTTCGATTGTTTGGTCGGCTGTACCGGAGCGAGCCGAAGCATTAATGGCAATGCCCGATGAAGAGTTTCAACTCGAACTCGCCGTCAGCATCGAACATCGACTCGGTAAGATTCTGGAGATTGATAAGCGCCTGACATTTCCACTGAGGCAGCGCCATGCCATTGCTTACACAAAAGACAATATTGTGTTGATCGGGGATGCAGCCCATACAATTCACCCGTTGGCGGGCCAGGGAGTCAACCTGGGATTGCTGGACGCGGCCGCCCTGGCACAAGAGCTTGGCAGAGCACTGGAAGCCGGTCGAAGCCTGACCGATGCAACCGTGCTGCGGCGCTATCAGCGAAAACGCATCGGTCACAATCTCGGCATGATGTGGGTGATGGAGGGATTCAAACATCTGTTTGCTGAACAAGCCTTACCGATACGTTGGCTCAGGAATATAGGCATGAGCGGTGTGGATAATATTTCTGTAATTAAGAACTTGCTGGCACGAAGGGCCATGGGGTTGGACTGGCACAATTAGCACGAGCCCATATAGCCAGAATTAGGAAGATTGTTGTGGGTGATACGCTTTTGTTCGAGGTCATCATCAACGAAAATACGAGATTCTACAATCAACTCCCTAAGCTAATCAGTGAGCAGTCAAATGCAAAACGTTTGCCATAACCACTACCTGTCTTTTCAATTCGAACTACTCCCATAATTGAATTTCCTGCTCTCCCCGGGGTGAGATTTTGTACACTCCCCGAGACTCTCTATCAAACCAGCCGTACACATTTCTATACAAGATATCCCTGCTGTTTGGCTCATTGATTGCCAGCGCAATATCCGATGCTTTGGTGGCTCCCACCTTCTGCAGGTAGTGGGCGACTGTCAGGGCTCGCTGGCGGTAAGCGGTCATCAATCCCTTTTTCATGGCCGTACCACCCAGATTTGGATCGCCAACTCGCTTTGCAAATTCACCCAACAGGCGCTGCTGGCGCTGCTTCGATGTGCGCGGCTGATAAGGGCCGGGATCGAGTAATATTTGTACACTGACCTTTCTCGAGTCTGCCTCAATAAGCACTAGCCCTAACCCCAGCATTCTTAATAACTTGAGCGTCTGCTTCTTGCGCCGCCGTAAAGGCTTACATTGCTTAGGGACGCCAATGTACACTCGCGGCGTTAACGAAAGCCTTGCCACTGCCTGAAGAATCAAATCCAGGTTTAGAGATAGCTTCAGTTCCACGACCAATGGGTCTTCATCCGCGCGCACCGCTAAGACGTCGCAATTATTAACTTCTCCCTTTACCTCATAATTCCGAGATTCCAGAAATTCCTTCAAAGGCAGATAGAGATCAGATTCTTTCATTCCAATTCAACCCGGTGCAAATTGCTTAATTGGAAAGATAGCTGTATTGAGATTGGCATGGGGTTAGCTATTCATCTTTTTGTTTCTCAACATTCTGCCCAACAACAGCTAGTTTGCTTTAGGCCTATCATAATCTTAAAGAAACGATTTACAACAAAGTATTATGACGCCCTGGACAGCGCAGGGGCCGTTACGCTGCAATCACTAATCAGCAAGTGCGGTATTCAACCAACACTGGAAGCATGGCCAATTAGAAACTTTAAAACCCGTGCTGTCACTTCAGAACTAAGGGATTACTCTTGCTTGTCTATCTTAACTAGCAGACAACTTTTCGAATCTCCGACTAATCGTTCCGATTTCGATCGAGGGGATTGCAAATAAATGGCTCGGTTTTCTACCTAAACACACCCACTTTCTAATCTACCAAAAGTCCATTACAAGGAAATTCAATCAGTTAGAATTTAGTCATTCCGGATATCGAGAAGCACCTATTTGAATAGTGAGACCCCCTCATAATATTAGATATGAGGACCCCCCTCAGTAACTATCTAGCGCAATTTTTGGGATTAATGGAAAATATGTTCCATTTCAAAAGGCTAGGGATTAGACTTCAAATTGACCCTAGTGAGAAACCGAGGGGGTCGCTATATACACATGTTATGTTCCTTGAAACTATCGATTTAGGCACAATTTGAAAACTCACTTGAAATAATGAACTTAGAAAAACTGAATCAGTGGCTAACTTTGTTCGCCAATTTTGGAGTATTGGCGGGAATCATATTTCTTGGATTCGAGATTAGTCAGAATACTCGCACGATGCAGGCAGCCGCTATTCAAGAATCAACAAACATTGCGCGCGAACAGTTATACTTTCTTGCGGGCAACAGTGACATAGCCAGAATAGAAAGTCTTGGAGACGAAGATATATCTCAACTAAACCCTGAAGAGTTACAACGTTATTTTTATTAAGAACGAGCATTTTGGCTTGGAATGCAAGGCCAGTTTAGGCAGTGGGAATTGGGCATTTTGCCTGACGAAGAATGGGGTATGTGGTCGCGTATAATTTGCGGCGGCAGCAATTACGGTAGCGCTGGAGATCAGGCGTTCTGGGAAGATACAAAACGAGACCTAATTCCAACGTTCACAACTTGGGTAGAATCAAACTGCGGGCTAGACTAATGGTTAGGGAATTTATGGTCGAGTTGGGTCGGAACATAACAATCAGATCAAGGAGATGCGCTTCGCGCACTCTTTATCAAAAGCGTTATGTTCTTCAACATAAGCAATTACTAAGCATAATTGGAAAAATGGCTTCTTAAAAAGAAAAATGAATTGGGAAATAGTTGGTTCAATTGGAGAACTTTTTGGCGCAGTTGCAGTTGTGGTTTCGTTGGTATACCTAGCCAAACAGATAAATCAAAATACCAAGCAAGTAGAAAAGCAATCTCGAACTCAAAGACTAAGTGTACTAGGCCACCTCGGGGATCAATGGAGGGGCTTTAGAAGCAATATCACGAGTAATCCCGAAGTGGCCACGATCTGGCGACGTGGCAATGAAAACCTCGAACAGCTTGATGCCGACGAAAGAACCCTGTTCGATTTGCTCCTAGTCGAGTTTTTCTGGGGGATCACGTACAACTGGATGATGGGAGTCGAAGAAGGATTGGGCGAGTACCTTCGAGATGAAATTGAGGATAATTTGCTTATTTATGATAGTCCCGGCCTAAGAGCATGGTGGGAATCTAGTCCGCACAGGAACGAATACCCAAGCGACCTGATCGCTACAGTTGATGGGCTTTTTAAGAAAAATAGTTAACTTTTGAGGGCGGCCAGAACATTACAATCAAATCAAGGAGATGCGCTACACGCACTCTTTACTAAAAGCGTTAGGTGACTAGAACATGCAAAAGTCAATCCGAATAGGATTTCTATTACTTATCGGGAGCCAAACGCTGCACTCTATCGAGGAGTATTCTAACTCGCTCTGGGAAGTGTTACCGCAAGCTCGCGTAATTAGCGGATTGATTAGTAACGATTTGAGTTTTGGATTTGCGATAGTCAACGCGACACTTGTAGCATTTGGATTTTGGTGTTTTATTGGCCCTATCCAACATGGTTGGTGTGGCGCATCAGCCCTTATGTGGTTTTGGGTTGTTCTTGAGCTTGGAAACAGCATAGGGCACACTTACTTAGCAATAGACTAGGGAGGTTACTTTCCTGGTCTCTATAGCATGCCATTGCTTACAATATTTTCAATCTATATAGCATTCGAATTGGTCACATCAAATGGCGATACTAATGTCACTTAACAATCAGTTCAAAGCGGGACAAGCCACTACGTGGCTTGTCCCTTGACAAGAGCTTTATGCGTCTCGATTTTTCTAACAACGCATAATTCCATGTAGTAAAGAGATAATTAG
The DNA here is from genome assembly GCA_002730035.1 of Gammaproteobacteria bacterium. Lineage (GTDB taxonomy): Bacteria > Pseudomonadota > Gammaproteobacteria > Pseudomonadales > Pseudohongiellaceae > UBA9145. The sequence continues at coordinate 61,646 of PBYU01000050.1, forward strand.
CACATGAAGGAAATACCAGCATCAGCTACATCGTATAAGAAAACGCCCGACTTTACGGAAGAAACAGTACCTGCTGGGTTATTGAAAGCTCATCAAACAAAGGAAGGAATCTGGGCTAAGATTAATATTAGTGAAGGTCAGCTACGTTATCGAATTCTTGAGCCGGAATATGAAGAAGTTATGTTATCTACCGAGAGGTATGGTGTCGTTGAACCAACCATACTTCATGACGTAGCGCCAGAAGGGAAAGTTCGATTTCATCTTGAGTTTTTTCGTGAGTAATCCAATATGGCCTACCGACACATAATCAATTCAACAAGGACACGCCAAGGCGTGCCTATTATTAAAGGCGTTATGTCCAGAAAGTCGGACAATCTATGCAGCGCATCCAAGGATTCCGCATTGAAGATGTTCGAAATGTGTGGAGCGGCCTCGAGCCCCACGATCAGATATTCATTGTCACCGAATACTTCCAGCAGCTGATCATATTCCAGCAGGGTAGGATCACCGGCAATGAAATAGCGCTCGGTGCTGTTATCGAAGGGAATAGAGCCGCCAGTAAAAAAGGCCAAAAGGAGCAGCAAAAGAGAAACGCCGATGACAATAGCTCGCTTGGCTATGACAAAATTTGCCCAGGCATTAATCAGGCTTGTCATCCTTAGACTCCTGCTTTGCGGCGGGACATACCTGTCCCACAGAGTATTTCTTATGATTTTGGTTTAGTTCGCATCCGAGCAGCGCTGAATTACCGTCGATTTCATGGGACAGGTAATACGCAATGTGAATCGCGTAAAGTTAACGATGTTCATATTTTTTGATGCTTACTAAAAACATAAAAAATCCTTATTTTAGAATTGCTTATTAAGATTTCTTAATGTCAGTCGATACTATGCTTGTGCAAATTTTGACTCCCCGAAACAAAGGCAATAGGGCAGCAAGGAGCGCTGGCATGGCAAAGGAATCGAAATTTCCATTCGATCTGGATCTCAGTTCGCTGGATACGGGAAGTATCACCAATATCCTTAATGATATTGAACAGCACCTTCCCCTGATGGAGAGTGAGGGGGATCTCAGCCAGTTGCTGCAGGTAAAGGCATACTTTGAAGACGAACTGAAAATCGCTAAACGACTGCACTAGTTATCCAAGCACATTCCGATCAAGTAAATGGCTCCACCGGTCGCGAGCTNACACCNCANCAAAGCACGAGCTTGAAAGTTTGACATATCACGACGCCAGTGCGCCTTGATAGCAAGATTGGCTGTAGGTCAGAGCAGTCTCACTGTAAGCAAGAGTGATCATCTATTTGTCAGAAGCTCCTAGTTTCCATTCTTTTGGACATAATCGGCGTGCTATTCACCCCTGTCGATTTCTCTATACTCGCTACCATGCTTGGTTTATTCTGCACTGCCCTGTCATTCNAGGCAGGCTGCTTGAATGACTAAAATTCGTTTTGAATTTACACCATGCAATATTAAGGCAATAGAAAAGGATTACTATTTATGAAATCAGTTCTATCTTTGCTCGCAGTTTTTTTCCTGTGCAGTACCGCCTCAGCTCAACTGAACACCTCCGCGCTGGAGCGAGCCATGGCCAATCCGGGTCGACCGGCTGCAGATAAAGAGAGAGATGCATCCCGAAAGGCTCCGCAAGTGCTTGCTTTTGTGGGCCTCGAACCAGGCATGACTGTAATCGACCTGATCGCGATAGGCGGTTGGTATTCAGAGGTTCTGGCTCTGGCGGTAGGAGATAATGGCAAGGTTTACATGCAAAACAATCCAAGTCCGTTTGTTGAGCGTAATATGGATGCCATCAATGACAAGTTGGGCAGGCTGTCCAATCTGGAACACCTGCTCGGTCCGGTTTCCGACGTGGCCGCGGGATCAGTCGATTTTGTCATGACGGCACTGAATTTTCACGACGTACACAATGCAAATGCTGCCGCAGCCCAGGGCTTATTTACGCAGGTATTGACTGTGTTGAAGCCGGGTGGAATTCTAGCTGTCATCGATCATGAGGGTACGCCGGGAGCTGACAACGCGAGCTTACACAGAGTACCTTACGAGGAGACTGTAAAGGCGATTGTCGGCGTCGGCTTTGCGTTGGTAGGCAGCAGTGAAATGCTGGATAATCCTGCCGATGATCATACGCTCTCGCCGTCTGATGCCAGCCTGGGTCGTAACACCGACCGCTTCGTGTTGAAATTCGTTAAAATGTAGAATGCATGTTGCTCTAAGGAGTAACGAACCATCTTTAAGAATGGGGACGCTGTTTAACAGAGTCCCCATTTTTTGCAGAGGAAAAACCAGCTATGAGTTTACCCCAGATGTTTGACTCTGGTCGATATAGCTGGCGCCTGGAAATTTTTCGAGAGTAGCTTGGACGATAATAATTCACAGACAGCGATCCGCAAGTTCGTATCAGTCTTCCAATATAGCCGGGTCGCACTTGAGATCGTCTGGAGTACCAGCGNGGCACTTACTGTTGTCATGGCAACGACCACTCTTTTTTCGGGCGTTTTACCAGCGGCTATTGCCTCGATTGGAGGGCTCTTTGTAGACGCCGTATCAACGGCTTTCCAACAATCCGGGGATGTAGCTGAACAAGCACGGGCGGATGTGTTGTTCTATGTATTCGTCGAAGCCGGATTGGTCGTGCTCATGACCGGCGCACAACGNATCAATGCAGTGTGCCAATCCATCTTACGGGTTCTGCTCGGTAACAAGATCAACATCATGATTCTTGAAAAGGCATTAACCCTGGAGCTGGCACATTTTGAAGATGCCGATTATTACGACAAATTAAATCGAGCTCGTCGTGAAGCATCCAGCAGACCCTTAAGTCTGGTAATCAAGACCTTCGATCTATCCCGCGACATAATCATGCTTGTAACAATTGGCATCTGGTTATTTCAATTTTCTCCCTATGCAGTTTTGTTACTCGGCCTGGCTGGAATTCCCGCGTTTATCGCAGAGGCAAAATTTTCAGGTGAGGCGTTTCGCATATTTCGGCGCAGATCTGCGGAGCGGCGCATGCAATTCTATCTAGAGATGGTTCTGACTCGTGANGACGGTGTAAAGGAGGTGAAATTGCTGCAGCTTGGCAAGCTCTTCCTGCAGCGCTACACAGACATTTTCAAAAANATATATANAGAAGATAGAAACCTGGTTATACGGCGGGGATTCTGGGGCTATGTGTTGGGACTGCTCGCCAGTGCGGCTTTTTATTTCGCCTACGGGTGGGTTGGCTTTGCCGCCATAGCCGGTACTATCACCATTGGCCAGATGACTATGTATATCGCGCAGTTCCGCCTCGGTCAGAACGCGGTCACCAATAGCCTGACTGCGGTGAACGGAATGTACGAGGACAATCTCTATCTGTCCAATCTTACCGAATACCTGGATCACAAGGTGCCAGAACACTCCGGCGATCAGTGCGTGGGGCCAGACCCGGCTGACGGCATTCGATTCGAAAATGTAAGCTTTTACTACCCAGGCAGCGAAACCCCGGCACTGCACAACGTCACGTTGCACATAAAACCGGGCGAGAGTATGGCTATCGTGGGCGAGAACGGGAGTGGCAAGACGACCCTGATAAAACTCCTGACTCGCTTGTACAGTCCGACCGAGGGACAAATCTTTCTGGAGGGGCTGGAACTAAGGGAATGGGATATAGAAACACTACGGCAAAAAATTGGCGTTATCTTTCAGGATTTTGCACGCTATCAATTAATCGTCGGTGAAAATATCGGTATTGGGGATGTAGAAGAAATCCATGAAACAGCCCGCATCGAAGAGGCGGCGCAAAAGGGCATGGCGGATGCATTTATTAAAGATTTACCAAACGCCTATGACACGCAAATAGGNACCTGGTTTAAGGATGGCAAGGGTTTATCCGGCGGCCAATGGCAGAAGATCGCCCTCTCACGCGCGTTCATGCGCAGCAAGGCAGACATTCTCATCCTCGATGAACCCACGGCTTCTATCGATGCCCGTGCTGAGGCTGAAATATTTGGCCACTTCCGTGATTTAACGGGCAAAAAGATTTCCATCATAATTTCTCATCGCTTCTCCACCGTGAGAATGGCAGATCACATCATTGTGCTGGAGAAAGGCGAGGTACTGGAGGAAGGGAGTCACCAGCAGTTGCTGCAAGCCGATGGTCAGTACGCAACACTGTTTAAACTACAGGCGAAGGGATATCAGTAACAGTGGAAAATCTTCCACTGTATTTTCTGGTAGCGCTTCTGGCGTGCTTCCTGGGTACAATTCCCTTCGGCCCGATTAATCTCAGCGTCGTCAAAGCCACGGTCGATCACGATAAACGCTGTGGCGCCGAAGTTGCACTCGCCGCTGCCCTGATTGAGATTGGCGAAGCACTAGTGGCGATATTTTTCGGTATGCTCATCAGTTCCTACCTGGAATCGAGCCTCGTAGTCCGCTTCACAATCGCCACCGCTTTCATTGCACTGGCAGTAATTGTTTTTACTCGAAAATCTAATCCTACACTTTCTGAAAGTCAGGTAGAGCAAGGATCATTCTTCAAAAAGGGTTTGCTTATTGCTGCCCTCAANCCGCAGGCGATTCCGTTCTGGATTTTTGCCCTGGCTGCAATAAGTCAGTATTTCAATTTCGAGTACACTGGTATTTACCTGGCTGCCTTCCTNGCGGGGGTGTTTCTCGGTAAATTGCTGGCGTTGTATGGATTCGTCGTTGCCAGTGGCTACCTGAAAACCCATTTGGCAGAAAGCAGCCAGTTGGTGAACAAAGTTCTGGCGGCAGTGCTGTTGTTTATCGGAATCAGCCAATTATGGAATGCATTCACTCTTTAGAGAGCGTGGCTTCACAGAATCCACGTACGCTGTTGGAGACGAACAGCCGTGTGGCTTGATCAAGATCCTCCCTGGTCAGTACTGCCTGTCTGACTTTTCCTGAATCCAGCAGCTGCTGGCGATAGGTGCCTTTGAGCANCCCACTGCTGGAGTCGGGGGTCAGTAGCTCTCCCCCTAATTCCAGATAGAGATTGCAAATTGTCGTTTCGGTCAGCTCTCCGCGTTCGTTCCAGAGGATGACATCATCACAGCCATTGAGTTGTTCCCGGGGCATCTCATACACTTGCCTGTTAGTAGTCTTATGCCTGAGAAAAACATCTTCGCTTTGTACGGCTCGTTGCGCGACGCGCAGTCGCATGGGCTCTCCTTCCACACCCACATCATGATTTTCCAACACGAAGCTTCCATCCCTGGAGACTAGCAGGCGTAGTTTTCGATCAGTAACAGCAATGAAACNAGTCAGCGCAGATCGAATCGCCGTTGTATCGATGCTGAATCCAAAGAACTCAGCCGATTCCTGGACTCTGTGCATATGATGATGCAGCCGCAGTACGCCATTAGCGGGATCGAACCGCATTGTCTCCAATAAGCAAAACTCTGCTGGCGCATCTGTTACTACTTTTGCCTTGACCATTGTTTCCTGCCATTCGCTTTCGACATCCGAGTCCCAGATGATGCCGCTACCAACGGCATATTCGGCAATGTGGGTTTTTGTATCAAGCAGCAAGCTGCGAATCGCCACCTGGAAGCGTATTTTCCGATCTGGTCGTATCACACCGACAGCACCGGTGTAGATACCTCTAGGTGCCGACTCGAGGCTTTCGATAATCGCCATAGTGCGAGCCTTGGGAGCACCGGTTATCGACGCGCAGGGGAACAGTGCCGAAAAAATCTCGGCGAGCGTTGCACTGGATTGTGCAGATACAGTGGATGTCTTTTGCCAGACGGTTGGTAGATCCACTATCTGAAACAACTCATCCACTGCAACCGAACCTGAGTGCGCTATTCTGCTTAAATCATTGCGGATCATGTCGACAATCATCAGATTTTCAGCGCGTTCTTTTTCTGAAGTTTGCAGGTCCGAATAGAGCCGTTGATNTTCTTCGCCGGTTGTTCCTCTCGGACGAGCCCCCATCATCGGCTGCATGCGGATTTGGCTGCCATCCAGGCTGAAGAAGAGTTCCGGTGAGACACTGCATAAANCATGGGAGCCCCAGTTCATGAACATCGAACCAGCCCCAGGTTGATTTCGGTACATTGAAGCGAATACAGTTTCCCCATCATGCTCGCATTCCCCAGTGAGTTGATGGGTGAGGTTGACCTGATAGCTATCGTCGCTTTGTAGTAATTGTTTTATCTTGCCAAGCTTTGCAGCGTAGGATGTCTTCGTCAGCTGGGGAGACAGTTCGAGAGCCAGGTTTTTTGCCGGTGCAAGTTCACAGGGCACTGCCGTAGCGTAAATTCCGAAGAGCAGCAGAGGTAGCTGGCTGCACTTACAAGACAACGAAGCATCGAAGGCGGGTGCAGCCTCATAGGCAATCCATCCGATAGCCGTCAGTCCATCGGCACAGGCAGCTTCGATTTCATCCAGCGCAGGAATGACTTCAGAAAGCGCATGAGCCACGACGACCCGAACAGGATCGCTGAAGCGAAGCCAACCGTTGTCGGTTTCGTTTCGAATTATGACTTCAGGATTTAAGGATTCTCTGATCAACTACATGGCCGCTTTGTTGCTAGCTTATTGCGTCTGGAGAAACACATATACATAAATTCCCATCTTAGCTACAGTGAGGTCTGTTGAAAACTGCCTGGCAGCAAATCAGACGGTCCCCAGATGGAAGATGATTCGGAGCGTAAGAAAAACCCCTCCAGTTCGCGAAGCGATGCGGCAGACTCGAAGACTAATACCTATCTCCAGGCTTTGAGAAAGATCAGCCGGGCACGTACTCGCATGATCGTATGTGTGTTAACCCTACCGGTTTACATTTTTGTTGTATGGGAGCTACTGGCGAATCAACGCAATATAGGTTCAATAATGGTTATTTACATGGCAATCTGGACTGGCTTTGCGATACACATGGCGAGCCGGCGCTGTCCCGCCTGTGGCAAGCAGTTCTTTGTTAAAGTCATTATGTTGAATCTACTATCCCGTCGTTGCAGGCACTGTGACCTCGAACTCGATGGCATTGAGGCTTCGCAAGAGGATAGAAACGATTAGTAGCGGTGCTTGTCAAGATCTTGCCCGCATCAAGCGTAGTAGCTCCAGCAGCTTGGGTGGTTGACCGGTGCGCAGCACACCCAGCTTAAACACTTTTCCCGATGCCCATAGCACCAACAAGATGCTGGCTATCAGTAATAAGGTAGTGCCGACGATATCTATCATCGGGGGGTTAGCAGAAGCGCGGTTCATCATCAGGTAGGGTGTGAAGAGGGGGAACCAGGATAGGGCACGGACGATACTGTTATTCGGGTCCATGACAACAAATACCATCATGGCCAGGGGAATTACTTGAATCAGGATCATCGGCATCATCAATGCCTGAGCTTCCTTCAATGTATCGCACAGACTGCCTATGGCGAGAAAAATTCCTGAATACAGCGCATAGCCGGCAAAGTAGTAGAAGACGAACCAGGGAATCAGTTCTGAACTGAGGATTACCTCCAGCACCTGACTGATGAGTTCGGTCTGAGTGCTGTCATACAGCGTAATAAATAAATAGAAGGACAGCAGCCACACACCGATGGTGGTTAGACCCGCCATACCGATACCCACCAGTTTACCCATCATCAATTCATCGGCGGTGACCGAGGCCAACAGCACTTCGATGATACGGTTGGATTTTTCCTCGATGGTATTGTTCAGCAACGCCTGTACGTTTTGCATCAGGGAAATAAACATAAGATAGACAAATCCAATTGGGGCAAACTGTCGGAAGGTATCTGCCATGCTGACTGCCTCTTCACCCGCTGCGGCAGCCGGATCGAGCTGACTGACCGGCATTCGCGTGCGCTGCACGCTTCTTACCAGCGAGGTGTTTACACCCAAATTTGCATATTCGCGGTCGCGGATCTCAGCATTGATGCTATTGCCGATAGCGTCCGGCAAGCGAGAATCGGTGAGATTGCGCGCCCAGTATTGGATGCCGCGCGTGGTGTCGGCTGTCTGGGGTAGCGTGCCTGGCCTGCTGATGTCCGTATCCACTGCTTCCGGAATCAGGATCAGTGCAAACAGCGTGTCACTGTCACCATTGGCAGTAACCTCACGATCTCCGGTCAGGTAGGGCCGCAAAGCCGCAACGATTTCTTGCGGTGTGCCAGTCACATCGATTTCAGAAGGAATGTCGGCTTCAACAAATTGATAATCCGGTTGTTCGAAAGCAGGGGCGTCCGCCTCCAGGTACGGGCTTGCCATTAGCAGAGCGAAATCGAGACCACCACTGTCCAACCATTCGTCGAGGGCGGCTACTTCGTCAGCATCCACATCATCCGTATTAAGCGCTTCGATTTCGTTGATTCCAGACAGTGAATTCAATGGTTCGATAGCATCCGCTGTCTCTAGCATGACGCGTCTGGGCATTGTCGACTTTGCTTCAGCAAGTGTTCCATCAAAAATCTTCCTGCCTTTGGCGATAAGCAGGATGTGATCACAAAGCCGTTCGGCATGTTGCATGACATGGGTGGAGAAGATCACGGTCTGCCCATTCTTCGACAGATCGTTGATGAGCTCCTCCAGCTCGCGCTGATTGACTGGATCCAGCCCCGCGAAGGGCTCATCGAGAATCACCAGTTCCGGGCTATGCGCCACAGCCGAGAGCACCTGTACTTTCTGGGCCATGCCTTTGGACAGCGCTTCCACCTTAGCTTCCGCGAAATCCTTGAGGCCATATTTTTCCAGTAGCTCCCAGGCACGATCCCGGGCAGCTTTTTTGGACATGCCTTTCAGCATGGCGAAATACTGAATAATCGCCCACACCTTCATCTTCTTATACAGGCCCTTCTCTTCCGGCAGGTAACCTATCCGATTACGCACCTGAAGCGCTGAAGGGTGGCCCAGGATCGAAATCTCGCCGCTGCTGGGCTTGATAATCTCCAGGATCATGCGAATGGTGGTGGTCTTGCCCGCACCGTTGGGGCCAAGAAATCCATAAATCGAGCCCCTAGGGATGGAAATACTGACATCATCCACAGCCTTGAAATTACCGTAGGTCTTTACGACGTTGTTCAGGCTGAGAACAGACTGCGGTATGTTTCCTGGCTCACAGGGAGAAAAGTGGGCATTAGTATGTCAGAAAGGCCGAAGCTGGAGAAGAGGCATGCAGGACGGCTAATCTCTTCAGGCGGCCACCGCAACTTCCCCCCGAGAAGCAGTGACCGCTATTTTTGTTCCAATCAGGGTTAGAGATCGATCCTGTTTTAAGGTGATCACACCGTTCGCAAGCTGGCCGAATAATCGCTGGCAATCCTTCCCCACCCTCTTTTAAGATGAGCATCCCTGCAGTAACTAACAACATAAGGGATAGTCGTGATGTCATCCGATGCCGAAAGCAATTACCAACAAGCCTATGAGCAATCATTAAACGATCCCGACACGTTCTGGGCAGCTGCCGCGGAGGAACTGCACTGGACCAAACCGTGGGATTCGGTGCTGGATACTTCGGTAATGCCCCACGGGCAATGGTTCAAGGGCGGCGAGATTAACACCTGTTACAACGCGCTGGATCGGCACGTGGAAGCAGGCCGGGGAGATCAGCTAGCGCTGATCTATGACAGCCCGGTAACAGGCAACCGCGTCATTAAGCTCACCTATGCCGAATTGCGGGACGCTACGGCAAAATGTGCCGGTGTGCTTGCTGCCAATGGTGTCAAAAAAGGCGACCGGGTAATCATCTACATGCCCATGATCCCTGAAACCGCCATCGCCATGCTGGCCTGTGCCCGCATCGGCGCAATTCATTCGGTTGTGTTCGGTGGTTTCGCTTCCAATGAGTTGGCTGTGCGCATCGATGATGCAAAACCGGACGTGATCGTAACCGCGTCCTGTGGTATCGAGGTCAATCGGGTTATTCCTTATATGCCACTTTTAAATGATGCAATCGATATCGCCGAATTCAAACCTTGCAAGGTCCTTGTTGTGCAACGCGAACAATGCCCAGCGGAATTACAGGCCGGGCGAGACATCGATTGGCTGACAGCGATTACCGATGCCGATGCTGTCGACTGCGTACCTCTTGAGGCGACCGATCCTCTTTACATTCTTTATACGTCTGGCACCACCGGCCTGCCCAAGGGAGTAGTGCGGGATAATGGTGGACATGCCGTGGGCCTGAACTGGACCATGAACACGATCTATGGGATGGAGGCTGGTGATGTGTACTGGGCAGCATCCGATGTCGGTTGGGTAGTGGGGCACTCCTACATAGTTTACGCACCACTGATCAAGGGTTGCACGACTATCCTCTACGAAGGCAAACCGGTCGGTACTCCGGATGCTGGCGCGTTCTGGCGGGTTATTGCCGAGCACGGAGTAAAGGCGATGTTTACAGCACCTACTGCGTTTCGCGCGATCAAAAAAGAAGATCCTGACGGAGCATTGCTGGCCAAATATGACTTGAGTAAGTTTGAAACGCTGTTCCTGGCCGGTGAACGCACCGACCCGGACACGCTGGCCTGGGCTGAAGAGAAGCTCAAGGTGCCAGTCATCGATCACTGGTGGCAGACCGAAACCGGTTGGTCTATAGCCGCCAACCATAAAGGTTATGGATTTCTGCCTATAAAACCCGGCTCTCCCACCAAAGCGGCACCAGGCTGGGATCTGCAGGTGCTGGATGACCAGTGTAATCAGATGCCTGCCGGGGAAGTCGGCGCGCTATGTACAAAACTACCAATGCCCCCTGGCTCTTTGTTGACTCTTTGGAATGCTCACGACCGTTTCACCGAGAGTTACATGGCGGAATTTCCTGGTTTCTACAAGACCGCAGATGCCGGATATATCGATGCAGACGAATATGTATTTGTCATGAGTCGTACCGATGACATTATCAATGTGGCTGGACACCGATTATCCACCGGAGCCATGGAAGAAGTGTTAGCAAGTCATAGCGATGTGGCCGAGTGTGCAGTTATCGGTGTTGCAGATCAGTTGAAAGGGCAGTTGCCTGTGGGATTTCTAGTACTCAAGTCAGGTGTAGATCGCACTGATGAAGATATTGTTGCTGAAGTTGTGCAACTTGTCAGAAGTCAGATCGGTCCCGTAGCAGCTTTTAAACAGGCCGCAGTCATTGAGCGCTTACCCAAGACACGTTCAGGGAAAATTCTGCGGGGCACGATGCAAAAGATTGCCGACAATGAGGAGTATCGCATGCCGGCAACGATTGATGACCCAGCGATTCTCGATGAAATAGATTTAGCACTGCAGAGCCTGGGCCTGGCCAGTGCCAGGTAGACGAGAAGGGGCCTCCAGCCAATCCGCTCTCTGTGATAGCGAGATTGGGTGTAGACCAGAGAGTCCCTAATCTTCAAGAAACCGATTGATTTGCTCAGCTGCCAGTCGGCCTTCGTCGATAGCACGCACTACCAATGACTGTCCGCGTCGGCAATCGCCGGCAGCGAATACCTTTTCGTGGGAAGTCTTGAAGTCCTGATAGTCAGCCTTGTAGTTGGAGCGTTGGTCGAGTTCCAGATTGAGAGGATCGCTGACATAGTGTTCCGGGCCGAGGAAGCCCATCGACAGGAAGATCAAATCGGCTTCCCAGAACTCTACAGTGCCAGGTATTTCTTTGAAGTTCTCATCGACTTCGACTGTGTTAATACCGAGCAGCCTGCCATCATCGTCGCGAATAAATTCCTTACCTGATATTGAATACACCCGCGGGTCCTTGCCATCACGAGCGGCGGCCTCTTCGTGGCCGTAATCGACCCGGAAAATAAGTGGCCAGGTAGGCCAGGGATTATTCGGGCTGCGATCTACCGGTGGCTTGGGCATGATCTCGAAATTTACCAGCGACTTGCAGCCATGACGTAGCGAAGTACCGGTGCAATCTGTGCCCGTGTCACCACCACCGATGACAATTACCTTCTTGTCTTTGGCGCTGATGTAGTTACCGTCTTCCAGATTGGAATCCAGCAGGCTCCTGGTGTTTTTCAGTAAAAACTCCATCGCGAAATGTACGCCATCTCCTTCGCGGCCTCGAATTTGCAGATCTCGTGGTGTTGTAGCGCCTGTCGCCAGGAGTATGGCGTCGAAATCATTCAACAACTGTTCTACCGACACGCCATTCACACCCCTGCCACCGACGTTGGCGTTCACAATTAAATTAACGCCTTCTTCACGAAGCAGGTTCACCCGCCGGTCGACGACACCTTTTTCCAGCTTCATGTTGGGAATGCCATACATCAACAAACCACCGATTCGATCGTCTCGTTCGTAAACAGTAACCTCGTGACCGGCACGATTCAGCTGTGCTGCTGCCGCCAGTCCAGCCGGCCCGGATCCAACTACCGCGACTGTTTTGCCGCTTCTGAAAAGGGGTGGATTTGCAACCACCCAGCCTGCTTCGAAACCCTTGTCGGCAATTGCGCATTCGATATTCTTGATAGTTACGGCGGGTTCGTGGATGCCGAGTACACAGGCACCTTCGCAAGGTGCCGGGCAAACGCGGCCGGTAAATTCAGGGAAATTATTGGTCTTATGCAATCTATCGAGAGCATCCTTCCAGCGCTGGTTGTAGACCAGGTCATTCCATTCCGGAATCAGGTTGTAAACCGGGCAGCCATCGGCGGATTGACAGAAAGGGATACCGCAATCCATACAACGGGCGCCCTGCGTAGCCAGGTGCTCTTCCTGGTGGTTGGTATAGATTTCCTTGAAATCCACCAGCCGATCCATTGCCTTACGATAGGGTTCCGTTTCCCGATCGAATTCCTTAAATCCTGTTGGCTTACCCATCTATTTCTCTATGTTGCTGAGCAATTACTCAATCCGTAACTGTAAAACACTACAAATCTCTTTATGCAGCAGATGCCGCAGCCCGTTCGGCCAACACTCGTTTGAAATCGGTTGGCATTACCTTAACGAACTGTGCAAGGGAGGCTTCCCAATTCTCCAGCACCGCCCTGGCAACAGTCGAATCGGTGTAATTCGCGTGATTCTCGATCAGAGATTTCAATTCGAGAATGTCGTTAGCGCCGCTAACCGGTTCCAACTCGAAAGTATCCATATTGCACTGGCTGGGAAAGCTGCCATGGGGATCCCATACATAGGCAATGCCGCCGCTCATACCGGCCCCGAAGTTTCTACCAGTCTTGCCGAGTATTACGACGCGGCCGCCGGTCATGTACTCGCAACCATGATCTCCAATGCCTTCAATTACGGCGCTGGCACCACTGTTGCGTACCGCGAAGCGTTCGGCGGCGATACCGCGAATATAGGCTTCTCCGCCAGTGGCACCGTAAAGGATTACGTTGCCAGCAATGACATTTTCTTCCGCCTTGAAGCTGCTCTCTTTTGGCGGGTAGATAATGACCTTGCCCCCGGACAGGCCCTTACCAACATAGTCGTTGGCATCGCCTTCGACGGTCATGGTAATACCCTTGGCCAGCCAGGCACCAAAGCTCTGCCCAGCAGATCCGCTGAACTTAATGTTGATCGTATCTTCCGGCAGCATGTCTGCTTTCCAGCGTTTAGCAACCTCATTGGAAAGCATGGTGCCGACTACACGATTGGTGTTGATAATCTCATGCTCGATGAAGACTTTTTCACCGCTTTCCAATGCCGGTGCCGCCAGGCGGATTAGCTCATTATCCAGCGCTTTATCCAGACCATGATCCTGGTCCATGGTCTTGTAGAATTCAGTGCCCTCGAAAATCACCTTCGCCGGATCCAGAATTGAACTCAATTCCAGGCCGCTGGCTTTCCAGTGACTAATGGCGTCGTCGGTATCCAGCAGGTCCACACGGCCAATCATTTCATTAACAGTGCGCATACCGAGTTGAGCCATGATGCCGCGCAGTTCTTCTGCGACCATGAAGAGGTAGTTCACCACATGCTCTGGCTTGCCCTTGAACTTTTTACGTAACTCCGGATCCTGAGTCGCAATGCCAACCGGGCAGGTGTTCATGTGGCACTTGCGCATCATGATGCAGCCGAGTGTGATCAATGGTGCCGTAGCGAAGCCGAATTCTTCAGCGCCCAGCAGGGCTGCCACGGCGATGTCACGACCGGTCTTCAATTGTCCGTCAGTCTGCAGAGCCACGCGAGAACGTAGGTTGTTCATCACAAGTGTTTGATGGGTTTCTGCAATTCCCAGTTCCCAGGGCAGGCCGGCATGCTTGATCGAAGTTAATGGCGATGCACCGGTGCCGCCATCATGACCCGCTATCACCAGATGATCGGTTTTGGCCTTGGTTACGCCGGCGGCAATAGTACCCACGCCTATCTCGGAGACCAGTTTGACACTGATGCGTGCTTCGCGATTAGCATTCTTCAAATCATGAATGAGCTGCGCGATATCCTCGATGGAATAGATGTCATGATGAGGTGGGGGGCTTATCAGCCCGACACCAGGTGTCGAGTGTCTTATTCTGGCGATGTTTTCATCGACCTTACCGCCAGGTAATTCGCCGCCCTCTCCGGGCTTGGCTCCCTGGGCAATCTTGATCTGTAATTCATCGGCATTGGTTAGATACCAGGTGGTTACACCGAAACGACCCGACGCGACCTGTTTGATAGCAGAGCGCTTGGAATCACCGTTTGCCAGTGGCTCGAAGCGAGAGGGATCCTCACCTCCTTCGCCAGTATTGGACTTGCCCCCTAAACGGTTCATGGCAATTGCCAGCGCTTCATGGCTCTCTTGTGAGATTGACCCGAAGCTCATGGCGCCGGTTGCGAATCGCTTTACGATTTCACTGGCTGGTTCGACTTCGTCCACAGCAACCGGCTCATTCACATCGTTGCGAAATTTCAATAGTCCGCGGAATGCACAGTTGCGCGTGCTTTCTTCATTGGAGTGGCGAGCAAATTCCGCGTAGGCATCAGCGCTGTTGTTGCGGGCTGCAACCTGCAGATTAAAGATAGTACTGGGATTCCACATGTGTGAGTCGCCGCCGGCACGCCAATGGAAATCACCCGGATTGTTCAGCACAGGAATCAAATCACTTTCCCTTGCCGGGTAGCCGATAGAATGGCGGCGATGAGATTCTTCGATAAGGACCTCGAAGTTCACACCCTGTACCCGGCTGGCAGTGCCTGAAAAACACTTGTCTATAATCTCGTCTGCCAGACCCACTGCTTCGAAGATCTGTGCTCCTTTATAGGATTGCAAGGTAGAGATGCCCATCTTCGCCATCACCTTGAGCATACCTTTGGCGACACCTTTCTTGTAGCCAGCAACCAGTGCATCCTCATCGGGGTATTTGTCACCTAACAACCCTTCCTTGTTTGCCTGCCACAGAGCTTCGAATGCCAGATAAGGGTTAATGGCATCTGCACCGAATCCGGTTAACAGGCAATGATGATGAACTTCTCTCGCCTCGCCGGTTTCCACGACGATGCCTATCTGGGTGCGTTGTTCGTTCTTTACCAGGTGATGGTGAACTGCGCCGCAGGCGATTAGTGCACTCAAGGGAATATGTAATTTAGAGGTGTGCCGATCAGACAGCACAATAAAGGAATAGCCGTTGGCAATCGCCTGGGTAGCCTCTTCGCAAATGCGATTTAAGGCGTTGCTGTACCCATTCTCCTCTCCCGCATCGTAAGTGATGTCGATTTCCCGGGATCGCATCCCCTGGTAATCCATGTGCTTGATTTCAGTCAGTTGCTGATTGGACAGTATCGGGTGGTCAATGCTCAGCCGGTGCGCCTGTGTGGGAGTACTTTCCAACAGGTTGCCTTCTGGTCCAAGAAAACACCTTAGGGACATCACCACTTCTTCCCGAATGGAATCGATAGCCGGATTGGTCACCTGGGCGAACAGTTGCTTGAAGTAATCATAAATCATACGGGGCTTATCGGATAAGCACGCCAGTGCCGAATCATTGCCCATGGAACCCAGTGGGTCGCGGGCTTCAGTGACCAGCGGAATCAACATGAACTGCATGGTCTCGGTGGTGTAGCCAAACGCCTGCATGCGATGCAGGGTGCCCTCAGCATCGAGGGAATCGGCGGCACTGCGACTGACGATGTCCGCCAGCGTGACTTTCTGTTCCGCCAACCATTCACCATAGGGTCGCCTGTTGCAGATGATCTGTTTGACTTCCTCATCCGGAATCAAGCGGCCCTGTTCAAAATCCAGCAGAAACATCTTGCCGGGCTGCAGTCGGCCCTTCAGTTTGACGTTGGCAGGATCGACATGCAGCACGCCTACTTCCGACCCCATGATGCATTTGTCATCATGAGTTACGTAGTAGCGGCTCGGGCGCAGGCCGTTTCTGTCCAGCACGGCACCGATGTATTGGCCGTCAGTAAAGACGATGGAAGCGGGTCCGTCCCAGGGTTCCATCAAGGCAGAATGGTATTCATAAAAATCTTTCTTCTCCTGAGCCATGTTGGTATCGGACTGCCAGGCTTCAGGAATCATCATCATGGTGGCTTCGGCCAACGATCTACCCGAGAGCAACAGAAATTCGAGTACGGCATCAAAACTGCCGGAATCGGAACAATCCGCATCGATGACAGGGAATATTTTCTGCAGGCTGTCGCCGAAAACATCGGTCTTGACCTTGCCCTGGCGTGCCGCCATGGAATTAACGTTACCCATCAGGGTATTGATTTCGCCGTTATGGCTCATGAAGCGATTTGGCTGCGCCCGATCCCAGGAGGGAAAGGTGTTAGTGCTGAAACGTGAGTGCACCATGGCCAGATGGGTTTCGAAATCGGGATTAGTAAGATCGTGATAGAAAGGAAACAGTTGACCCGGTGTCAGCATCCCTTTATAGACGATTACTTTGGTGGACAGGCTGCAGGCAAAGAGCTGTTTGGCCTCAAGCAGAGAGGCATCGTTGCGCAGGCAATGGGTAAAGCGCTTGCGGATTACGTAAAGCTTTCGTTCAAACTGTTCGTGCTTAAGGCCTTCGGCAGCGGCAATAAAGAGCTGCGCGATGTGCGGTTGAGCCATACGCGCGGCGGGTCCGACATCGGCACTCTCGGGATCTACCGGAACTTCGCGCCACCCTATTAGTACTTGACCTTCTTCGGCTACGATCTGA
The DNA here is from genome assembly GCA_002730035.1 of Gammaproteobacteria bacterium. Taxonomy (GTDB): domain Bacteria; phylum Pseudomonadota; class Gammaproteobacteria; order Pseudomonadales; family Pseudohongiellaceae; genus UBA9145. The sequence goes on from PBYU01000050.1 coordinate 78,676, forward strand.
TCGATTACTCGCTTACAGGTTTCTCGCTCAGCTTCGATCTGCGGAAGGAAGATATTGCCGACCGCGTACTGTCCGGCTGGAGGTAGCTCCGCGCCCAGTTCCTGTCTGGCAATCTTGTGGAAGAAACTGTGGGGAGTGGCCATCAAGATGCCGGCACCGTCGCCGGTATTGGCTTCGAATCCGCAACCACCGCGATGATCCATGCGGGAATTCAGATGATAGGCATCCAGCATGATCTGGTGGCTGGGCTTGCCCTTGATGTTTGCAACGAAGCCGACACCGCAGGAATCCTTTTCTTGTGCAGGATCATACAGTCCCGTCTTTTCAGGATAGCCAAACTTCCAAGGCAGCTTCTCTACTTTGTGCATTTCGTTCTAAATCTCACTCGAATCTTGCTAAAGCGTCATCTTCATGGCGCTTTCGGCACCGGTTCCCAATAGACTACCGACCGTAGCTACCCGTCCGGGTTTTTAGTCTCGTTTGCCTTCTACCTTGCCGATGACTGCCACCCCGACGAAGGCTACGCCTTTCGGGTCGGTAGGCATAACGCTGCGGAATTTGGCCTGGTAGGACTTGGCGAATTATTCTATTTCCCTTCCGCTAATCGGTACTTGCGTGCTCACCGGGAAGGGCCGGACAAAATAACATCACAGCAGAATATGTCAAGGTTTACGCGGGTTTCAGCAGATTCTTCGGCGAACTAAGTGGCTGATTTCATGCGCCTTCTTGAAATTGCTGTGTAATCAAAAATGGGAGCAGTTTGTCATGTCATGGAAGACCAATTCGCTTTTGTTTGGGCATAAGCCAAGCAAGGATCGACAAAATTTGTCGTTCCTGAATGAGTCTGCTTAAAGATTCGAACCAAGTAGCTCTGTTTTCTGGACAGACAAGAAACACGGCGGACAATCGAAGCGATTCTGCAGTGTAAATCGATGCTGGAATCAAGCTGAATCGAATCGGCTGAAGCCAGCACCACTCAAGCCATGCACGGGCGTTGCTTGCTTGATAAAAACCAGCAGGTGATTTATTCTAACTGGCGATATCGCGCTACAACAACATCAGTCTAAATGTAAACGATTCTCATTTAGATTAAGGACATACAGAACAATAACAATCTATCTCTCACAAAATTATCAGCAACAGAATTCCTAGTCCTTATTCAGGAGGCGACTAACCCGTGAATCCAAAACTAACCCGACGACGCTTCATTAAAGGGGTCATAGCCTCTGGCGCAGCGGTGACTACCACTACCATGTGGTATGTAGCCAATGGCCAGGACCGCCCCGCAGGATATGTCGAGCGTCTGATTCGAATCAATGTAAACGGCCAGGTCCGTAATGTTGATGTCGCTCCCCAGGAAACTCTGGCATCGACACTGCGTTACAAGCTTGGCCTGACTGGAACCAAGTTAGGTTGCAACCGAGGCGAGTGTGGTGCCTGTACTGTGCTGGTGGATGGCACAGCCACCTATGCCTGTTCGGTGCTGACGCATTCCGTGAAAACCGGAATGATCGAGACTGTCGAAGGTCTCGAGTCAGCCAATGGCGACTTGCATCCAGTTCAGCAGGCCTTCGTGGAGTCGCTTTCTCCGCAATGTGGTTACTGCACGCCTGGGCAGGTGATGGCAGCGGTAGCGCTGTTGCGCACCAACCCCAACCCGACCCGAGAAGAAGCACGCCAGGGTATGTCCGGAAATCTCTGTCGCTGCGGTTCTTATGACTCTTACCTGGATGGCGTCATGCGCGCCGCGGAAATAGGATAACTCTCATGGCATATATGCATATTGGAAAAGATTTTGTTCCACCAGATGTGCCGGGTAAGGTCACTGGACGAATTAAGTACGCAGAAGACTACACCCGCGATGGGATGGTTTATGCAAGATTACTCACCAGTCCGATTCCCCATGCACGGGTTCTGGATATCGATGCGTCCGCCGCCCTGGCGATGGACGGTGTCGTCGGTATTCTCACCGCAGACGATGTCTACCCTGACGGCGAGCCACAAAGCACTGGTCTGAAGATTCTGACTAACGAACCTACATTGGTGGGTGAGCCGATCCTGGCCCTAGCCGCAGTTGATGAAAAGACCGCCGAGACAGCTCTCGCCGCCATTACGGTGACTTTTGAAAGGTTGCCTTTCGTCATAGATCCACTGGACAGCTTGGCCGAAGGTGGCCCGGATGCTTATAACGGTGGCAATACCTTTGTCTTCCGGCAAGGATTTGTTCAGGAAAAATGGACGAGTGACCAGGTGGCCAGTTTCCGCGCTGGTAATGAACCCTCAGCCGAAGCGCCCACCGAGCTTTCCTATGGCGATCTGGATGCCTCCTTCTCAGATGCCGCGTTCGTTTATGAGAATACCTTCACGACTGCCGGTTATCCGCACATGTCCATGGAACCGCGCAGTGCATTAGCCTACTGGGAAGACGGTAAGCTCTATCTGCACGGTGGATCCCAGAGTCTTACCGCCTTCGCCGATGGCATCGCGGGTATTATCGGGGTGGCCAAAGAAGACCTGGTCTTCGTTAATGCCGCAACCGGTGGCGGTTTTGGTCAGCGCGCACGAGCCGGCAGTGTGCCGGTTTATGGCGTTCCCGCCAAACTGTCACAGAAGATTAATCGTCCGGTCATGATGCGAGTCACCCGCGAAGAAGAGTTCACTATCGGTGGCGCTCGGCAGGGATTCCAGGGTTGGATTAAGCTCGGTTTCCGCTCAGACGGCACCATGGCTGCGGCCGATCTGTGGATCGTGTCCGACAACGGCGGTAAAGGCGGCGGCGGAGATGCATTCTCTGCAACAAACGCCATCAGTATTGTTTACCAGGCCGAAGCGGTGCGCCTGAGAGGCGTCTCCATCGGCTCTAACACGGCTCACCGGGGTGCCCAGCGCGGTCCCGGCGAGAATCAGATTGCCGCCATTGTTTCGCCGATTCTCGATAAGGCGGCGGACGAATTGGGCATCGACCGGCTGGAGATTCGCAAGGTCAACACGCCGCAAAACGGTGATGTTGGCGGTATCCAGCGGCAACCGTTTACCAGTGCTTACATGCCAGAGGCGCTGGAACAGACAGCCCAGCTATTCGATTGGGAAGGTCGTCAATCGCGGCGCCGACAACGCAATGGCAGCAAGATAACCGGTCTGGGTATAGGCCAGGGCTATCACAATGCAGGCCGTAGCGGCATGGACGGTATCGTCATGATGGGTGCCGATGGTCGACTCAAAGTGCATAACGGTGTCGGCAACCTCGGTACTTATTCCTACGCGTCCACTTCACGGGCTGCAGCCGAAGTGCTGAAGATGCCCTGGGAGAGCTGCGACATTGTCACTGGTCGTACCGACTTGCACTTGCCAATCACGTCACCACAGGACGGCAGTAACTCCATCTTCACCAACACCCGAACCTTCTGGGGTGCGGCACAAGACATGCTGGCGAAGATGAAAGAGATAGCTGCGAGTGATCTGGGTGGAAATGCGGATGACTATGACGTCTCCAATGAACGTGTCCACCAGATTGTCGATGAGTCTGTCGGTTACAGTTTTGCCCAGGTGGCCCAGCGGGCCATGGAACTTGGCGGCAAGTACACCGGTGAATCCGAGCTTCCAGAAGACCTGGCGGAGTGGACCCAGATCGCCGTGTCACGTCTGGCAGGGTCCGGATTCATGGGTGTCTACCATGACCCGGCGCATTCCGGGAACCCACCGGGATTCGCGGTTACCGCCGTCGAAATCGAGTTGGATGTAGAGACCGGTAAGGTCGAAGTCATCGATATCTCGTCCGTGGCCGATTCAGGTACCATTGTTCACCCGCAGGGCATGAAGAACCAGCTGGTGGGCGGCGCCGTTTGGGCTATCGGCTTGTCGGTTCTCGAGCGTCATCTATATGATCCGCAGAACGGCTTACCGGCGAGTACCGGGTTCTGGCAGAGCAAGATTCCTACTTACCTCGATGCGCCAGCAAAAATCGAAACCGGCTGGGTGGATCTGCCCGATCCTGAAAACCCGGTTGGTGCACGCGGCATCGGCGAGCCCGCAATGGGCTCAGTCTCTGCCGCAATAAACGCTGCGATTTCCGATGCGTTGGATGGTCACATCTTCAACGCCACGCCGGTAACCACAGACATGATCATTAACCATGTAGCAGGAATATCCGAAGAATGGGTACCCCTTGCTCAGAACAATTTCAGAGGTTGATATGGTAGCTACATCACATGACGTAATGCCCGATATTGAGCTTTATCAGCCGACTGATGAAGCAAACGCCCTGGCATTGGCGAACACATTAGGAGCCGACGGTTGGCTACTCGGTGGTGGTCAGGATACTTTTGGCTGGTTGAAAGACCGCAATAAGTCTCCCGCTGCCATGATCGAGTTAACCCAGATCGACGCCTGGAAAGGTATCAAGGAAATCGACGATGGAATCGAGATCGGTGCGGTAACCACGCTTACTGAGATCGCCAACAATCCTCTGGTGCAATCCCGTTACGGATTGCTGGCTACTGCCGCAAGCAAGGTTGCCAGTCCGCAGATTCGCAATGTTGGTACGCTCGGCGGTAACCTCAATCAGGATGCGCGCTGTTGGTACTACCGTCGCGGGCTGGATTGCTATCGAGCAGGTGGCAACATCTGTTACGCCGACTCTCCCGAAGGCCTCAATCGTGAGCACGCTTTGTTTGGCCAGAGCCGTTGCGTAGCAGTGAGCCCTTCCGATACTGCCCCAGCTCTGGTTGCACTTGACGCTACTATGGTTGTGTCCAGCTCCAGTGGTCAGCGAACTATCGCGGCTCAGGATTACTTCTTAGGTCCGGACCGGGATATTCGCAATATGACCGTACTCAACGAAGGTGAGATTTTGACAGCAGTCAGGATTCCCAGCAGCTTTGCAAATGCCGAGTTCTATTTTGAGAAAGTGGCAGACCGCAACGTCTGGGATTTTGCGCTGGTTAATGTTGCTGCGGCAATCAAGGTCTCCGGCGGTGTAATCGAAGATGTCAGGTTGGCCTGTGGAGCGGTGGAATGTGTGCCGCGCCGACTGGAAGCCGTTGAGGGTGCTATTCGCGGCCAACAGCGCTCAGAAGAACTAGCCAGCCGAGCCGGTGAGCTTGCAGTCGATGGCGCGAGAGCTTTGAACTATAACAATTTCAAAGTACCACTGATGCAGAACCTGGTTAAGCGAGCAATCCGGGGTTAATCCCCGGACTCGTTCCGGTTCGTTGCATTCTTAAAAACAGCGGTATCAAAATAACAGTATGAGGGTAGTACAGTGGAAGATGGTGGAATAGTTCGCTATAAACGGGATGTCTGGGGAGAGGAAGTAATCCTCGGCGTATCCTGGGACTTACTTTGGGTTGTTGCAGTTGCACTCTTGGTTCTTCTGGCAGCCCATGCGATTATCATGGCCGCTCTGGCCAACAAGAAGATGGACAAACCCTCTGCCGATGGCAGACGGGTAATGAGGCACGAGTCCATCGATCGATTGTTTCACTGGGTAATGGCAATCAGTATTCTGGTATTAATTTTTACCGGAGTTGCGCCAATCATTGGCTTACGCATTGCCTGGTTGGATATCCACTGGATCTCAGGATTGATTCTGACCTTTGTGGTCTTATTGCATATTGTTCGGTCTCTGTTCTGGCAGGATTTCAAGTCGATGATCCTTGGACCTCGTGATTTTGGCGAGCCCTTCGATTCGGCGAATAAGCCCGGCAAGTATTCTTTCGAACAGAAAGGCATGCACTGGGCAGTCACCGTTGTGGCAGGGGCAGTCATAGTCACCGGGGTGATGATGTTCATGCAGATCGATTCACCGTTTTGGGAGCGTACCAACAGCATGCCGGAAGACACGCTGGGATTGGTGTTCCTTCTACACGGCCTGTCAACCCTGGCATTGGTAGCCCTGGCGGCGACTCACATCTACTTCGCGCTGCGTCCAGAAAAGATTTTCTATACGCGCTCCATGGTATCCGGTTGGATTTCCGAAGACGAAATGACGCTGAACCACGACACCAGCAAATGGGCACCGAAAGAAGCCGATTAGATTAACTGCAGGATAAACCGCAGGATAAACCGCAGGGGACACTCATAAGATAATATGAGTGTCCCCTTTTTACCCTCTTTACCAAAGAGAACTACATGGATTTAGAAGAAAGTGTTGAAACAATAGAGGCGGGCTACGAGTTCTTGCTGGCTTATGCTGCACAGGGCAGACCAGCCGGCGCAGAGAGTGGCCCCGGACCGCATGCCAGGCCCACCATAGAAAACATGGCCGTAGCGATGCACAGCATCTCTGAAGTCTTTGCCACTAGCCAGAACGAATTCGAACAAGTGATTGCCGATGATTGCCGTAAGGCCAGAGCAGCGATAAATTTCATGCTTGCCCAGGATAAGATCGGCTCGGAAATGGTAGATAACCTGAATGCATCCATCCATTTACGCGCGGTGCTGACTGATCTGTTTCTCTACAGCGAAGTGCTGAAACCGCTTTCCACGGAAGAGGAAAGTGGCGTACAGGCATACGACGCTACCAAGACCGGCGAAAATTAATTAATCCAAGCTGCCAAGTTGCAGAGCCTGGCACCTCGTTGAAAACAGTGGAAAGGGAGTCTAGGCTCCCTTTCTTTTTTTGAGATCTTGTCGTAATGGTCGAATTTCCCAAGCGACTCAATTTGGCCCGGCTGCCCACGCCAATTACAAAGCTGGACAGGTTTCCACTACATCAATCGGACGCGCAAATCTGGGTCAAACGCGATGAACTGACCGGTACCGAAGTCTCGGGTAACAAGATCCGAAAGCTGGAATTCTCTCTTGCCGAAGCTCTCGAGCAAGCTTGTGACACGGTCATCACTTGTGGCGGAATCCAGTCCAATCACTGCCGCTCAACCGCGATTCTCTGCACCCGACTCGGTCTCAAGGTTCACCTGGTGCTGCGAGGTGAAAAGCCGGACCAGCCGGAAGGCAATCTGCTATTGGGCTACCTGAGCGGCGCCGAGATTTCCTACATTTCCGAGCGAGACTGGCGAGGGCATGCAGAATATGTCCGGCATCTGCAACAGGATTATGCTAAAGCGGGCGGCAAGGCCTTTTACATTCCAATTGGTGCCAGTGATGAGATCGGCATTTGGGGTTATATAGCTGCTTGTAGGGAACTCAAGAAAGATTTCCAGCAACTCGGTATGACTCCCGACTATATCGTCACCGCCACTGGCTCAGGGGGCACTCAGGCTGGCCTGCTCGTAGGCTCGGCACTCTTCGATTTACCCGGCAAAGTAGTGGCATTCAACGTCTGTGACGACGCGGCCTATTTTGATCAGAAAATCCGTCAGGATGTGACACTCTGGAAGCAGCGTTACAGTGTCGATTTCGAAGTAGAAGGCCTGCAAATATCAACTGTCGAAGGCTATATGGGACCCGGGTATGGAATCGCGTCACCGGAAGTATTCGACTGCATAGCTCAATTAGCCCGAACCACTGGCCTGTTCCTCGACCCGGTCTATACAGGTAAGGCCTTTCATGGCATGGTTAACGAGATTCAGAAGGGCGCTGAAGGCTCCATGCCAGACGCCCGTAATGTATTGTTTATCCACACCGGCGGGCTCTTTGGTGTCTTTCCGCAGCAACAGAATTTCACGCTTGAGTAATTTCAGTTGTTTATATTGAGCAGCGCCATGAAAAGTCCGGGTTAATGCCATGATAGCGAACCGATCATCCAAGCCTCTCTCTCATTTATTGGTCAGCAGCGCCACAGGATTGCTGCTGGGCCTCGCCGCGACCGTGGCGCTGGCGCAGCCAGATGGTGCAGCTGGAGCAACCTCCGCCGCTGCGGATGGAGTAGCCGGCGCGACGAGTGCCGCAGCGCCAGCCCCTCCAACAGGTCCGTATGACACCAATTTTGAAGACAGTCTGCTCAGCAATACTCGCCAACTTATTACGGACAGTCTGCGCTCCGGCGAGGGGTACTTCAGCGCCGATGGCGAGCGCTTTATTTTTCAGAGTGAACTACCAGGTAGTAACCCTTTCTACCAGATTTTTGTGAGAGACCTGGCCACCGGCGCCACTTCCAGAGTGTCACCGGGTATTGGCCTGACTACCTGTTCCTGGATTCACCCGACACTGGATCAGGTGATGTTTTCGTCAACCCATGAAGATCCCGATGCACTGGCTAAGCAGGCTGAGGAAATCGAAATCCGGGCCAGCGGCATCAGCCGACCCTATGGCTGGGATTATGACCGACACTACGATATTTATCAGGCGGACGCCGATGGCGACAATATCGTCAATCTCACTCGAAGCGATGGCTATGATGCCGAAGGCTCCTACTCGGCCGATGGTAGCAGGATTCTGTTCGCCTCGAATCGCGAAGCCTACCGTCGCACCCTGAGCGATGCGGAGCAGATCCTATTCGAAGACGACAGCTCCTATTTCATGGATCTGTATATCATGGACGCCAATGGCTCCAATGTGACGCAATTGACCCACTCACCGGGTTACGATGGCGGGCCGTTCTTCAGCCCCGACAATGAGAAGGTCGTGTGGCGTCGCTTCAATCCCGATGGCAACAGTGCCGAAATCTGGACCATGGATATCGATGGCAGTAACCAGCGGCAACTCACCGCCGATGCCATGGTTTCCTGGGGGCCGTATTTCCACCCCAGCAGCGATTACATCATCTATTCCACTAATCTGTTGGGCAATGCTAATTTCGAGCTGTTCATGATCGACCCGCAGGGCGTCAAGCCGAGGGTACGTGTAACCAATACCGCGGGCACCGATATCTTGCCAGTGTTCTCTCCCGATGGATCGAAGCTGGCCTGGAGTACCACGCGCACTCCTGATGGAACTTCCCAGATTCATATCGGCGACTGGAATCATGAGCGAGCGCTGGAGTTGTTGGGGCTCGACTAATTTGCTCCGGCTGGCGTCCTATCCATGTTAATCCCTGGCTTCTCTTCGTTACTTCGAGCTCTGCAGTTTGTACTATTAATAGCAGCTTCGAACTGGACCCTTGCCCAGCCGGGTGAGCCTGCCCCACAGCAAGACCCACCGCTGATTCATCATAGTATCAAGGTCTTGCTCGATCCCCTGGCCCGGCAGATTTCCGTAGAAGACACTATCAGCTTGCCGGACCGGGCAACCGCCTCCGAGATTAGCTTCGAACTGAATGGCAATCTCACCATCAGCAACAACTCGGGTAACCTGCAGGTACTGCGAAGCGATCCGGCTTCGCCCAACGTTGGCATAAACGCCACCGGTGGTTTGGCTGCTCCGACGCAGCAATACACCCTGAGCATGCCAGCTCGTAACAGAGGGCAGGCGGTCTTGATCTATAGCGGTTCCATCTACGACATCGCCGAACAATCCAGCGCCGAATATGCACAGAGTTTTTCTGAGACGACCGGCATCATCGGGGAGCAGGGTGTCTACTTGAACAAGGGCAGTGTGTGGCTACCTGACTTCGGTATCGACCTGGTTACATTCGATCTGGCGGTAGAGTTCGCCGACAGCGCGAGCACCTGGACAGCGGTAAGTCAGGGAGACCGAAATGGGCACAATGGATGGTCCAGCAGCGTGCCAATGGAGGAGGTCTATTTAATCGCCGCCAACTTCACCGAGTATTCACAGCTGGCAGACGAGGTGGAAGTACTGGCCTATCTACGCACGCCGGATCCCAACCTGGCGACAAAGTACATGGATGCCACCCAGCGCTATCTGCAATTGTATGAGCCCTTACTCGGCGACTATCCCTACAGCAAGTTCGCCCTGATAGAAAACTTCTGGGAAACCGGTTATGGCATGCCGTCTTTCACCCTGCTCGGTGAGCAGGTTATCCGCTTTCCCTTCATACTCGAGTCGTCCTATCCCCATGAAATTCTGCACAACTGGTGGGGCAACAGTGTCTATCCCGATTATGAGTCCGGCAACTGGAGCGAGGGCCTGACCGCCTATCTCGCCGACCACCTGTTTCGGGAAATGAATGGTCTCGGCCATGAATACCGCAAGGAAATGCTGGCCCGTTACAAGAACTATGTGGCCGACGGCGCCGACTTCCCGCTGGCCGAGTTCACTTCGCGCAACTCTGCCGCGAGCCAGGCGGTAGGCTATGGCAAAACACTCATGCTATGGCACATGTTGCGTGTCGAATTAGGGGATGATTTATTCCTGGAAGGGCTGCGCACGCTCTACCAGGATTACAAATATCGGCGAGTATCCTTTAACGATATTGCCCTGTTGTTCTCAGAGCTGAGTGGTACCGACTTAACGGCGTTCTTCGACCAATGGGTCAATCGTACCGGCGCACCAGAATTATCCGTCGCGGTGGAAGAAGCCAATGGCAACCAGGCGCGCATTCTATTTGCTCAAACTCAGTTCGGCGATCCTTTTTCGTTAAAGGTGCCGGTTGCACTTTATTATGAAGGCGAAGCCGAACCTCAGATCTATGACATTGTGCTTTCTCAAAAGCTGGAAGGAGTGATGGCAGATGACTACCAAGGTCTGCAGGCGGTATTGGTAGATCCCTACTTCGATGTGTTTCGACAGCTCGACAGGGAAGAGACGCCACCTACTATCGGTGAGTTGTTTGGCGCCAGCCAGATTGCCTTTATCTTGCCTGCCACTGAGCGTCAGAACTGGGCACAGATGGCGGAATCATTCGGGCAGGGAGTGGATTTCGAAATTTTGTTTGCCGACGAGATTGAGGTCTTACCAACGGACAAATCCGTGTGGATTCTAGGCAGGGATAATCCTTTTGCCGACGTGGTTTCCACATCCGTTGGTCTCTACGGCGTCGAGTATTCAGATACTGGTGTGGCGCTGGCTGGCACTGAGGTGGCCTACGCTAACCGCAGTTCGGTCGTCATCGGTCGACACCCGGAGGACCCCGAACTGGCGGCAGGATGGATTCATATCGACGACATGATTGCCATGCCGGGCATGATCGAGAAACTGCCGCACTACGGTAAGTATTCCTACCTCAGCTTCATCGGTGATGAACCCACTAACGATGTGCAAGGTGTGTGGGCAAGCCCGGATTCGCCACTGCAATGGGTTAAACCGGAATTAACGGCCACCATTCAGTGGGACTCGCTGCCAATACCCGATCCGCTTGCCACGCTGCCGCCCAAGTATCTGCCGGAGCAGCTGTTGCGTCATAGCACGCAATTAACCGATAAGCGGATGGAAGGCCGTGGATTGGGCAGTGAAGGGCTGCATCAGAGTGCACTTTACATCGCCGACCAGTTTCGCATCGCAGGCTTACAACCGGTCGCCGGCACCTACTTGCAATATTGGCAGGACTCCCTGGCGGGTTATGGCAATATTGAAATGACTAACGTGGTTGGCATGATACCCGGAGCTAACCGCGCAATGAGTGCCCGGCCGGTCGTATTGGGAGCACACTACGATCACCTGGGAATTGACTCTGACAGCGGAGAGATTTACCCCGGTGCCGACGATAATGCTTCCGGAATAAGCATACTGATCGAAGTCGCCGCTAAACTCTCGCGGTCATATACACCACAACGGCCAATTCTGTTTGTTGCATTCACTGGTGAAGAATCAGGTTTGATTGGGTCACAACATTTTGTCGACAAGCCACCGGTCGGCTTTGCTGCAAAAGACCTGTTTGCCATGGTTAATCTCGACGCCGTGGGCCGGTTGGAAGGCCAGACGCTGCAGGTATTCGGAACTGACAGCGCCTATGAGTGGCCGTTCATGGCCCAGGGTATTGGCTTTACTATCGGCGTGGAATCCACTTTCCCTCAGGAGACTATCGCCAGCAGCGATCACGTGAGTTTTCTCAATGCCGGTATTCCGGCGATTCATGTCTTTAGCGGTGCCAATCTGGACTACCACCAATCCACGGACAGTGCTGATAAACTCGATGCCGCCGGTATGTCCGATGTCGCACTTTGGGTTGAAGAGGCCATGGTATATCTGGCGGATAATACCGATCCGCTGCGAGTGAATCTGGAAGGCGCGGATGTAATAGAAGTCAGCAATCTGCCTGGAGAGCGTGAAGCCAGCCTGGGTACGATTCCAGATTTCGCTTTTACCGGTGTTGGGATTCGAATTTCCGGAGTGACACCGAATAGCGCCGCTGCCGAAGCCGGATTACAGGCAGGCGATGTGCTGCGCAGCTATAACGGATCTGCCATCGAAGACTTACAGGGCTATTCCAATTTGCTACGAACTTCAGCCCCGGGTGATGTGGTACAGCTCGAAATAGTGCGTGACCGTCAAAGCCTGGCAGTGGACGCACAGCTGAAGGCTCGGTAATGAATTCCGTGCTAACGCAGCACGCTGAACAACAAGCCGGCTATTACAAACAGAATCGATAAGTAGATTAAGCGGCGATTGATGCTGGACTTTGGGGCTGACCAATTATAAGTCTCTTCCTCCACGAAGAGCGCGTTCTGGGATTTCTTCCACCGTCTCACGTGTTTCCTACCTCACTGCGCCACTCAAGGGATTGTTGCGAGCTTCTATTTCAACCCATCAATTGGCTATCGATGGGACTGAAACAGGGCAATCCGCTGAGCAATCATGACGAATCATGGCGCAGGAGGAATTCGAGGGCTGATTCCCCACCGCAGTTCCGACCTGAAGGAGTTGCAACTTATTGTTTCTAATTAGGATACGGTGTGTGAATTTCGATATAGTGATTCAGGTGTTTACTGTACTGGATAGGATCCATATCACGCTATCTGCAGTAAAGAATTAGATGAAGGATTGGATTTTCATTCAAGGTCATGCCTAAAGTCCTGCCCATCAGTTTGGCGTTCTGCCTTCTCTCCTTATTGTCATTGCCGGTGCTGGCTCAGCCATTGCCCCAGATTACCCTTATCGAAGAAGACTCTGCCGGGATTCAACTCGATGGATTCGTCGATGAACCAGTCTGGCAAGACCTACCATCGATCGACGGTATGCAAATTATCGAACCGGATACCCTGGTCGATGCTCCCTACCAGACTGACATTCGTTTCTTCTACACCCAACGGGGGATGTACTTCGGCATCGTCAATCATCAGCCGCCCGGATCGCTGGTCGCCCGCATGACCAATCGGGACACCCGGCTTCCACGCGACGGTATCGAGGTGCTCATCGACGCATCGGGAGAAGGTCTGTACGGATACCGGATCAGGTTGAACCTGGGCGATACGATGACAGATATGTCAGTACTCCCGGAGCGCCAGCAGAACTTGCAGTGGGATGGCTCCTGGGACGGTCGCACCCAAGCAATCGATGAGGGCTGGAGTGCGGAGTTTTTTGTGCCCTGGTCCATGATGCCGCTGCCTCAGGTTGAGGGTACCCGCCGCATCGGCCTGGCCTTCGAACGGGAGTTGGGAGAAAGAGGCGAAAGATGGAGTACTCCACCGCTGCCTACCACTCTGAATGTGTACCTGTCGGGATTTCAGAAGTATGAGTTCAGGGACATCGAACCTCGCCGGCAGCTGACCTTTTATCCCTTTGCATCAACGGTATTCGATGGCATCAAACACGAGGCGGACTACAAGCTGGGCACCGATATATACTGGCGCCCCACTACCAATACGCTACTATCGGCTACGCTCAACCCGGATTTCGGCACCGTGGAGTCCGATGATGTGGTGGTCAATCTCACGGCGTTCGAAACATTCTTTAGGGAAAAACGAACCTTCTTTCTGGAAGGCCAGGACATCTTCACTACTTCGCCGCGCTCTCGATTCAGCCCTGGGCCAGGTGGTCCTATTTCGCTGTTGAATACCAAGCGCATCGGCGGTGCGGCGCGTTATTCGATTCCTGATGGCGTCTCAGTAGTGCCGACCGACCTGAGCCAACCCACCGATCTGCTAGGTGCGATGAAGTTTACCGGTCAGAACGGCAACCTGCGCTATGGAACCCTGTTCGCCTCCGAAGACGATACCGAGATTCACGGTACCCTCGACGATGGCACCCGGGTACATCTACAGGCCCAGGGTAGAGATTTTTCTGTAGCCAGGTTGCTGTACGAAGACACACAGTCCGGTGGTCGACGATCAATTGGCTGGATGGGCACTAATATCTCTCATCCTGATATAGACTCGACCGTTAATGCCATTGATGCTCACTATTTTTCTGCGGATCAGAAATGGATCCTGGACGGCCAGATCATGCACAGCGATGTGGATGATGTCACCGGGGCAGGTTTCCTGGGTGATATAAATTACATACCGCGGCAAGGCGTACAACACAGCATCGCCGCGACATATATCGATGACGAGTTTGACATGAATGACCTGGGCTTTCTGTCCCGCAACTCGCAGGTAAATCTGGACTACACCTATTCACTCACAGAGTCCGATATCCCCGATCTGAGGTCCCGCAATACCAATATGATCGTCAGTAACCGCTGGAACACGGATGGCCAACCGGTGGTGGCGGGAGTATTCTTGGGCAGATCCTGGACATATAACGACAACGATGTCGCGGGTGTGACATTGCAGTATTATTTCCCCCGTACCGACGACCGGCTGGGTCGCGGCACAGGAGATTTCAAGATCCCCGAACGGTGGGGAGCCTGGCTTTCATACGGTTCAGATCCGGCCCGACCTCTGGCCTTCAGAGTGAACTTGAATGCTAACCAGGAGGACCTGGGTTCGAAAACCATTACCAGTGGTGCTGGATTCGCATGGCGACCCAATGACCGTTTCTCATTTGACCTGAGCCTGAACTATACCGACCGGGAAGCCCTGCTGGTGCATCGTGGCAATGGTGCCTACACCAGTTTCGAAGCCCATCAATGGGCACCACGTCTGGATGTCAATTATTTCATCAGCGCCAAACAACAATTCCGGATCAGCGGGCAGTGGAATGCCTTAAAGGCATTCGAGGATCGTTTCTGGCAGGCCAATCCCCATAAGCGGGATTTTCTGCAGTCCGTGCCAAATCCGGACGCTGAAGCTGATGATTTCGTCATTAGTCGGTTCACCTTTCAAGCTCGCTATCGCTGGGAAATTGCCCCCCTGTCCGACCTGTTCATCGTCTATACGCGGGGTGCCAACCTGCCACGCAACAGCTTCACTACCTTCCAGGATTTGCTGGAACAGTCCTGGAATGACCGCATTGTCGATTCCGTGGCTATCAAACTCAGGTATCGGTTCGGATCTTGAAAATCCGGGAAAGGCCACGTTTTTCAACGGTGATAGTAAGAAGATTGATCTCAAGATAAGAAAAACGTGGTCTGTCCCCGAATTTCCGAGTAATTTACTCCAACACCCCAGCGAGACGGGACAGACTCATGGCAAAGGCAAAAATACTCGGTGCTCTACTAATGGCTGCAACGATTTCATCCTCCGCATTGGCTCAGAAGATCGTCATCGCCCATCGTGGTGCCAGCGGTTATCTGCCAGAGCATACGCTGGAAGCGAAGGCCATGGCCTATGCGATGGGTGCAGACTATATCGAACAGGACGTGGTGATGACCCGTGATGATCAGATGATCGTGCTGCATGACATCACCCTCGATCGCACCACCGATGTGGCGGATCAATTTCCCGACCGCATCCGCGACGATGGCCGCTACTACGCTATCGATTTCACACTGCAGGAAATTCGTGGGCTCAATGCCAGTGAAGGATTTCGACTCCGCGATGGCGAGAAAGAGCAGAGTTACAGCTCACGTTTTCCCATAGGATCGTCCTCGTTCCGGGTGTCCACTTTTCAGGAGGAAATTGAGCTTATCCAGGGGCTGAACAAATCCACCGGCAAGGACATCGGCATCTATCCGGAAATCAAGGGACCTGAATTTCATCGTGCCGAAGGCAAGGACATCAGCACGGCAGTGGTAAACGTATTAAAGGAGTATGGCTATACAACCAGGCAGGACAAGGTGTTCCTGCAATGTTTTAGTTTCGAAGAATTGGACATCATCAGGAATCAGATTCTTCCGGCTGCTGGTATAGAAGTAAACCTTATCCAACTCATTGGCAACGCCGAGTCCTATCCCTGGATGTTCGACGAAGATGGCATGAACAAGCTGGCCGATTATGTCGATGGCATTGGTCCGGAGAAAGGCCTGGTAATCACGCGTAACTCGACCCGGGACGAAATAGAGATTACTGACCTGGTGCAGCGTGCTCATGACGCCGGATTACGGGTACATCCCTATACCTACAGATCGGACCCGGGTCAGGTGCCCCGTTATGCAGACAGCTTCGAAGACTTGTTGGAGAAGCATTACTTCGCTGCTGATGTGGATGGCCTGTTTACGGATTTTCCAGACAAGGCCGTGAGGTTTCTACAGTCGCGTTAAAAACCGGCGAAAACCGGGGATAGATGGTTTTCAGTGTGATTAATTAGGTCCACCTGTACCCTTTACTAAGGGAAGGAGCAATGGATGAAAACGCTAATTCCAAAAATTACCCTCTTTTTGTTGCTCGGTTATGCTGTTTCGGCGGTCGGGCAATCCGTACCCCTGGATCGATTCGACACGGTCTCTGCCGCTTCAAACTACGAGCAAGCCATAATTCAGGCCCGTGAAGAAATCCAGGTATTAATCGATGGGGGTGCGCCAGGCGTGTCAATCGCTGTGGGCATTGACGATCAACTGGTCTGGGCGGAAGGGTTTGGTTATGCCGACGTCGAATTCAAAGCACCCGTCAGCACGCTCACCAAGTTTCGCATCGGCAGTGTTTCAAAATCCATGACCTCCATCGCCATGGCCTTACTCTACGAGCAGGGTGTCATCGATCTCGATGTTCCTATTCAAACCTATCTGAGTGAGTTCCCAGTGAAGGAAAAAGGACCCGTCACCCTGCGTCTTCTGGCCTCACATCGGGCTGGTGTGCGTCACTATTTGCCTGATGGCTCAGACAATTTTATTACCAAGCACTATAACAACGTGGTAGATGCACTGGAAATCTTTGAGGACGATCCGCTGCTCTCGGTGCCGGGTGACGAATACTCCTATTCCAGCCATGGCTACGAATTGTTGGCGGCGACCTTGCAGGAAGCCAGTGGCGAGGAGTTCCTCGGCATGATGCGGGCACGGGTATTCAGCCCACTTAAGCTGATTGAAACGGTCGCCGACCAAACCTACGGTCTTGGTTGGGTGGATTTTAATGGAGATGGTAGTTGGTTTGGTCACACAGGCGGTTCGGTTGGTGGAAACACCCTATTTATGGTGCATCCTGAACAGAATGTGGTTGTCGCCGTCGTGTGTAATCTCAGCGGCTATCTCGGAGCCAATCGGAATCTAAGGGATATCGGCGAACTGTTTCTGGAATAAAAGTCTCGTAAAAGAGAACGGATGCACTCAATTTGGTTGTGATGGGGACATTAATAGCGTAATGGCATTCCTTTGCCAGTTTGAGTCCCTGCCTGTTTACCTTTCGTTCCATGTAATGCAGAATTTGCCTACCTCCAATAAGAACGAAGAGAGTTTCCCATGAACTACACAAAGATTTTCAGGAGTTCACAAGTGCTGCATCTTTAATGTTGTTTTCATTCAACGCTTTTTCCCAAAACACAGATGCCACAGGCTTTGATCGAACCGGGTCAACACAGAACTCTGAAATCGAAGCAGTTGCAAATGGAGATGCATCGACAGAGGCAGGGGCGTTGGCTCTAGAGTTTTTTGAGGCTCTAGCACTTCAAAAATCGGCATTAGAAGGTGTTTCAAACGACGTCTCACTTGACCAGCCGCTAATTCTCGGCGATCGAACGCTGAGATCAATCATCTACGAGATGGAACTGGTTGAGGCTGGAGCTTTTGGTCTTTTTAATGAATTGAACAACAGGGATGATTTTGATCTGAACTGCGAACGAGAAACTGGCGAAGAGACGTTGATAACCAGGCAGACATGTAAGCCGGGTTTTCTAGCCCGATTCATTAGCGAGGCAGTGTCTGAAGAAAGAGCTATACGTCAATCCCGGGACTTGTACGATCAACTCAACGAAGAAATGACAAAAGTTGCAGCGGATAATGAGGAACTGTCAGTTGCGCTGGCATATCGCAGTACATTGCAAAAGGAGCTTGATGAGCTGTTCGAGGCAGAGCTTGATGAGATTGACTTTGTTACTGCGGTACGAATGGGATTGATTCCCAATTCTGTTTATTATGACGGCTATATAAACGATCGAATATCAGGAACAGACCTCGGGGGAACTGCTTACGATTCCGGACCTAGCCCGGTGTTCAGCGGTGGAGCGAGTGGTGCCGGTGACGCTGCTGGCGGTGCAGCAGCCCCTGCGGCCGGACCTTGACTAGGCGGTGGATGAATAGGAGAAGGGGTCGGAGGGACTAAATTTTAACCAGCTGTGTAAAAATTGATCCCTCCGTCCCCATTTATTTTAGGTATATGTGCAGGACAGCGCCGGCAATTTCGCGTTCCATTACAACCAAGCCCTCTGCTCGCTAAACCTCGAAGTAGGCTTTCAGCCTGGCCATCCCTTCATTGATATCATCCACATCTATCCCTGAATAGGCAAATCGCACGTAGTGGTCTTGCTCATTCTCCAGCGGCCGACCGAAATGCTTGCGGGTGCAGAAGGATACGTTAGTACTGATCAGGGCTTCGTCCATGAGCTGGTTGATATCCGTAAAGCCTTTGCGTTCCATGATTCTGGTAACGTTTGGGAACAGGTAGAAAGTGCTGTTGGGTGCATGTATGGAAATACCGTCGATCGCATTAAGACCGGCAACGGACGCATCGCGTCGCCGACGCAGCTCGTCGATGATGGCATCGGGACCCGATGGATCGCCTTCGATGGCATCAACCATGCCCCGTTGGATGAAGGGAGCCGTGCAGGATTCGATGTTGGTATTGAATTTGCTGACCACGTCGATGGCCGGTTGCGGCCCGATGGCTGCGCCGAGCCGCCAGCCTGTCATGGCGAAGCGCTTCGAGCAGGTATAGAGAATAATAGACCGCTCCTGCATGCCGGGCAGGCTGACGATAGACTCCGGAGTGCCACTGTATTGAATTTCGAAATAGGCCTCGTCACTTAACACCCATAGATCATTTTCTATGGCGATCCGTGCCAACGCTTCCATCTCTGCTTTAGATGACTCCGCGCCATTGGGATTCTGAAAATTGTTGTAGATCAGCGCACGCGTGTTTGAATTGATGCTGCGCCTGATGACATCGAGGTCAAGATCGAATCCGGTTGCTGTCTCGACGTAGCCGTAGGGAACGGCGACACCACCCTGGTACTCGATCTGTGACTCGTAGATTGGGTAGCCGGGATTAGGGTAGAGCACCTCGTCACCCGGATTCATCACTGTGGCCAGGAACTTGCTGATCACAGGCTTGCCGCCTGGCTGGATGGAGACGTTCTCCATACTATAATCGAGCTGTCGTTTTGCCCCGACATCTCTGGCGATTGCCGCCCTGAGTTCCGGTATACCGGCGCCCGGGCAATAACCGGTGTAGCCGTCGCCTATTGCCTTTTTTGTAGCTTCGACAATATTGCCAGGGGTGGGAACGTTCATATCACCGAGGTGAAAAGGATAGATATTGTTTCCCTTAGCGCCCCAGGCGGCGGCTGCCGCGGAAACCGCAAAGGCGGTTTCGGTACCGAGTTTTTCCAGTTGATTGGCAAGTTTCATGGAGTTGGTTTCTTCTCTTTATGGTGACTTGTTCAGAGGGTCTCTAGAAGCGATAGCGTAGACCAATAAAACCGGCTCTCGGTGGAGCCGCCCCCAGGAACAGCGGTATCTCGAAATCTTCGATGATAGGTACTTCCGTTTCGCCCGGTTCTTCTCCTAACAAGCCAAAGGTCTCGAACTCATCATCCAGCAAATTTTGTACCGTGGCGAAGATTTCCAGATCCTCCGTCACCTGATAGCGTGCTCTTAAGTTGACCACGGTGTAGCCATCTATCTCATCGAGTTGATTCGACTCATCGCCTCTGAGGTACTGGTCTGAGTTATTCACGACATCCAGCCCAATATTAAAACCTTCAGCCAATTGGTAATCGGCATTCATTTTAAATTGATGCTGGGGAATGCCCGGTATGCGATCTCCCCTGCTTACGCTGATTTTTCCTTCGTCATCGGCGAGATCATGGTTAGGGCTTAGCACGTCGAAGCTGTCTTCAAATGTGGCATCGACGAAGCTGTAGGAAACCATCCAACTCAGATTCTGCCACTGGCCTGTCAGATTGCTCTCGATACCGGATCGTAGCGTCTTATCGACATTGGCGAACAGACCGGTGGAACGGCCGGTGGTCTGGAACAAGATGTCATCGTGGTTGGTGGTATGAAACAAACCCACCGAATAAGCTATATCACCGAAAAACCCACGGCTGCCGAGTTCGAAACTCTTGGCCACCACATCATCCAATGGTGGATCGGCGAGGAAGGCATTTGGCAGTCGACACTCTAAATCCACGTCATCAGGGTCTTCGCCTGCTGCCTCGGCATATTGAACGGCCAGATCGAATACACCTTCGTTACAGGCGAGCTCGATCGGCGTCGGCGCACGCGATGATTCGCTATAGGAGGCGTACAGGTTATGCGAGTCTGAAATATTCCAGGTAAGTCCGATGGCGGGATTGATTCGTTCGAAGCTATGGCTGCCATTAAGCTCGGGGCGTTCTCCGGAATTATCATGCAAATCAACATCGGTCCGATTAGCGCGCGCGGAAAGCGTAACTGCGATTTCTTCAGAAATATTCAGTGTGTTCATGGCATACAGGCTTACGGATTCGGTTTCGGTGCTTATCATAGTCGCTTCAGAATCGATAAAAGCGCCCAAGCCCAAACCGGACGTGAGGCGGGTTAGTGGGTCCATGAGCGACAATTCAACTACTGAATTGAACTTTGATTTGCCATCGAAATAGGTGCTACCGAGAATCAGCTGTCCGTTATAGCCGAAATAATTACCGTCGAGTGTCCATTGGAAATCGGCACCCGTGCTTTCCTGACTGCGATCACTCAAATTGTTGATAGCTTGATCGGAAAGGAGTCCAGTGCCTGACAGATCGTTCCCAGCAAAACCCTGCAGCTCAAATTCATCCTCATCAAATAGGGCGGCGGTCATATTCAGAAAATCTTCCAACCCATCCAGGTCAGCATACTGGCTATCGCAGATGTCATCGTCATCCAGGCCAAGTGTGTCGAGGTCGTCATCTTCCAGGCCATCCAGCAACATCGCGGTACCGCCGAATTCGCAAATAGCGAAATCGGAGCCGTCACCGTTAAAGGAATCGGTCTTATTATCCCGGTAGAAAATATTGCCACCGAAGCTGATCGAAGAAGTGGCTTGATGGGAAAAATCCAGACTCATCATGTTCATATCATTCTTGGTGATATCCGGACCAGTGAAAATTGCTTCACGGTCCAGCTCGATGAGTTCAATCGGTGAAGATCCGAATCCTATCAAATCTGATTCGCCGTATTGGTAATTGAAATTCAACTGAGTGGATGTAGAGTGCCAACCCACACTGCCATAAAAACTGAGGGCATCCGATTTGGAGTGATCGCGCCAGCCATCTTCATCAAATGACTCGACATTAATGTAGTAGCCGAGTTGGCCGTCGTTACCACCCAGTTCGAGATTGGCCGTAGTGCGTCCAAACGAGCCGGTGCTGACTTCGATGCTGGAACCGTCGAAGTTGAAGCCATCCTTCATGTCTATGGCCAGCGAACCGCCGAGACTGTTCAGGCCGAACAGCGGATTGGCGCCGCCGCTCAGAGTGATATTCCCAATGGCAGATTGCGGCAGCAGGTCCCAGTTGACCGCGTCACCGAGGGGCTCATTGATGCGCACACCATTCTGATACACCGCGATTCCCTGGGCGAGACCCAATAGCGGAGATGCAGAAAAGCCACGATACTGCAGGTCAGGTTGCAGGGGATTATTTTGCGCATCATTGAGAGAGATGCTGGAGAAACTCTGCTTGAGGAAATCGGCGATGCTTACGGCCTGCATGTTCTCCAGGTCCGCGGCGTTGCTGGCTTGAATCGGATAGGGGACCTTGTCCAGGTCCTGACTCGCGCCAGCTGGTACGACTCCGACCACGACAATCTCTTCCACATCCTGGGCCAGCGCTTGCGTAGTCATGGCCACTGTTAGCGCAGCAACCAAGCTGATCTTCATACTTCTCTCCAATGAAACACCCGGCCCCGATTCTGGCGGCGGGCCAGTATAGCAAAACCCGCCCATTTTTTGAGCATCACTCATTGAACGCACGGCAGGATAGAAAAGTTACGCCTATCGGTTTCGCCGCTGACTTTGACGTAATGGCAACAGGCAGGTAGATTTACCCAACAATTAGCTCAGGGAAACTTGATTCTTGGCAAAGGAGACACAATGGCGACAGCATTGATCACTGGTTGTAATCGGGGCATCGGCCTCGAATTTGTAAAGCAGATGCTGGCACGCGGCGATCGGGTATTGGGAGCCTGTCGAAATCCGCAAGCAGCATTGGAGCTAAATGCCTTAACTAATGGCAGTGATGAACTGAAGTTATTTGAGCTCGATGTCTCCAGTCAGCAATCCATGGAAGAGCTGCCTGCAGCTTTACAAGGGCGGCCCATCGATATCTTTATCAATAATGCCGGCGTCTACGGACCGAGAGATTCTGTATTTGGTAACGTCGGTACCGGAGACTGGATTGATGTACTGCAAATCAACTCCATGGCTCCAATGATTCTCACCCAATTGCTAATCGACAACCTGCGGCAGGGCGATGGAAAAAAGCTTGCCTACATCACCTCCAAGATGGGCTCAATCGATGATAATAAGGGAGGCGGTTCCTATGTGTACCGCAGTTCGAAGGCGGCTTTGAATGCGGTAGTAAAGAGTATTGCTGTAGATCTGGGGAACGCCGGATTCAGCGCAGCGGTATTGCATCCAGGCTGGGTATTGACGGACATGGGTGGGCCCAATGCCCTTATCGATGCCAGCACCAGCGTATCCGGCATGCTCAAGGTGATCGATAATTTGGATGCCGGGAATAACGGCAGCTTTTTCAATTACGACGGCGGCATTATTCCCTGGTAAGCCAGCCCAGTGGATGCGCACTATTCCGAGATCGTGTGTCATTCATGTATTCATGCTAAGGTGTGCGCCTTTTTCGGACCTCTTCTCGCAACTCTGTCATGACAAATAATTTTCTTCGCAAGCTGATTCTTGTCATTCAGTTAGTTGCGACCGGTAGTGTTTCAAGTCAGGCAATCGCTCATGGCAGTGTCGATATGGAAGAAGATCGCTGCCTCATCAACATTAATTTCATGCAGGCACATTTCACAGTATTCCAGCCTGAATCTAGCGACAACAGAGAGTTTTGCGAAGACATTCCCGATGTGAGCCGATCGGTTTTCGTGATGGAGTATCTGCATGGCTTATTGGCGGAGATGCAAATCGATTTTCGTATTATCAGGGATGTGAATGGCATCGGTCAGTTTGCTTCCTGGGAAGATATTGAGGCTATCGAGGATCTGGAGGCAGTAACAGTTTACTACGAACGGCCACGAATCGAATCTGGAGGGTTCTATACTGCCAGCTACGAATTCGATAGCCGGGGGACCTATCTGGGGATTGTCACTGCCGAGCACCCTACTGAAGATCGTAGTTACAATGCCGTGTTCTATTTCCAGGTGGGGGGAGCCGACCTGGGAACATTTCCAATCTTCATTGCACTTATTCTATTACTCCAGGGTGGCTATTGGTTAAGCAATGGTGGTTACCAGAAATTGAGAGCGCGCTCCCGATAAAGGATGTTTTCAACTTTAGAATGATCATCCTAAAGTTCAGAGACAAACAAAATCGCCGATAAACCATAAGAAACCGCATAGAGACGTTGAATAATTAGTCAGAGCGTCTTAAACTTTCACTATTAGTACTGCTCTTCCAAAAAACACTTTGTGCAGGTGACGACGTGAATGCCAAGGTTCTGAGACTAAACAAGGCAGGGATTCCAGTTAGTTGGTTAACCAGGGAAGAAACCGCGACTCTGTTGGTTAAAGATCAGGTTATCTGGTTTTTAGGTAATACAGTGATGGAGATTCGCGGCGGTTATAATCGCAGCGGCGTTCAGTCCGTACTGATATTGCCCAGCATTGTCGCCTGCAATGGCAAAGTACATAAAGAAAATTTTGATCCCCCGCTGGAAAATAGATTTTTATTTCGTCGAGATAAGAACATCTGCATGTACTGCGGTGGTCAATTTGCTGTGAGTAATCTGTCCCGTGACCACGTCAATCCACTTTCACAAGGTGGCTCGGATGCGTGGACCAACGTAGTCACTTCCTGCCGCCGCTGTAATAATCGGAAGGCAGACCGAGTCCCGGAAGATGCCAATATGGAGTTGTTGGCGATTCCATTTGTGCCTAATCAGTATGAATTCCTGTATCTGTCCAACCACAATGTGCTGGCTGACCAAATGGAATTCCTCAGCGCCAGGTTTTCTCGTCACATCAAACTGTCCTAGTTCGTACCCCGTAGATTCCTCCATAGCTGCCAGCCCTTGCAAGGGGCGAAACTATTTGCTTTCGCTTATTAATGCGATTAGCTTGCACTGACAAAAAATGGAATTCCTAATGGGCTGGAAACAACCATGAAAGACTCCGGGCGTTAACTCAATGACAGACAATTTGTGAGCACTTCGACTCAGAATCCAACGCTGGGATTTTTCCTTTCCCTGATTACTGCCGCCATGTGGGGTATGTTGCCTGTAGCCCTGAAAGAACTATTGTCAGGCATGGATGCAATTACCATTGTCTGGTATCGATTCATTGTTGCAGCCGCTGTATTGCTTCCCTGGCTTGCCTTTAAACAGCAGCTTCCCAATCTCATGGCAGTTCCCTGGAGAATTTGCTGGTATCTAGTCATTGCTGCGGTGGGACTATTCAGCAACTATTTTTTGTTCAATTACAGTCTGAATTTCATCAATGGGGAAACCACCGAAGCCGTCATCCAATTGACGACTTTGTTCCTGATACTGGGCGGCATAGTCTTTTACAAGGAGCCATTTATTGGTGTTCAGAAGCTGGGAACACTGCTCATCATTGCCGGGCTGGCCCTATTCTTTAACGAGCGGCTGGTGGACTTGACCAATCTGGAAAACATGGAAACTATCGGCATACTGATCGTATTCGTGTCAGCGGTGACCTGGACCGTTTATGCACTACTGCAGAAGAAGCTGCTGGAAACATTTTCTTCAGCACAGATATTGTTTTTCATCTATTCGTTCTCTTTTCTGGTATTGGCCCCGTTTGTTACACCCCTCAGCGCTCTGCAATTGACGCCAATTCAGATGGCGCTGCTCGGGTTCTGTTGTCTGAATACACTGGTTGCCTATGGCTGTTTTGCTGAGGCGCTCAATCTCTGGGATGCTTCCAAGGTGAGTGCCGTATTGGCACTGGCACCACTGTTTACTATCGGCAGTCTCAAGCTGACCGTTTATTTCTACCCCGCATACGAATTCTCGGATCGTCTTTCTCTTCTTTCTATTATAGGCGCCCTGCTGTTGGTGACCGGTTCTGTGCTTACTGCGCTGATGCCGTCCATCTATCAACGTTCCAGAAAACGGGCGGCCAGTGCCCGAGTAACGGCAAACTGAGGGTTTTCAGCCTCAAGCTATCGTTGACTATCGGCCAGAAATGTTAAAAACTCGGTGGTCACCCAGTGCGCTAATGCACCCATAATTGTAAAAGCACCAACGGATATCATCATGTCGAGAATAAAGTTACTTACGGCAGTTTCAACCGCAATTGTTTTTCTGACCAGTTCGTTCCTGTACGGTGAGGTCACCCGTATAGAAATCACTGACCGTGAGGCACTCGCCGATTCGGCAGTGAGCTTCACCTATGAAGCTATTCACGGGGTGGT
The DNA here is from genome assembly GCA_002730035.1 of Gammaproteobacteria bacterium. GTDB lineage: Bacteria > Pseudomonadota > Gammaproteobacteria > Pseudomonadales > Pseudohongiellaceae > UBA9145. The sequence continues at coordinate 104,463 of PBYU01000050.1, forward strand.
GTACTTCACTCTGGATCCGTCTGATCCAGCCAATGCAGCGGTTACTGACATACAGTATGCGCCGACCAATCGGTCAGGACTCGTCGAGTACTCGGCCGACTTCAAGATGTTGGTACCTTCGGAAGATGTTGCCAACGGTGGGCTGCTGTATACGGTGAATAACCGGGGCGGTGGTGCCGGTGCACCGGAAATCTCCTTGCAGTATCCCTTATCCGGGATGGGATTTACTTATCTATTAACCGGCTGGATTAACGAGATAGCGCCGCGTGACGGGCGCCTGCGCCTGCATGCGCCAATCGTGGGATCGGCGCAGCAGCCGATTACTGGCGATGTACGCTATGAGGTCGGCGTGGGCCGGGAGTCGAACGATGTAAATATCGCCGGTGGAGGCCACCTGGCCTATGAGCCAACAGCCGCCGGGCTGAGGGAAGCAACCCTTAGCCAGCGTGTGTATCTCACCGATCCTCGCGTACCTATCGAAAGTTCCCAGTTTACGCTGGACGTACAGCCCGAACCTGACAGTAATCAGCCGGTGGTGACCCTCAATCTGCAAGGTGGCTTGCAACCCGGCTACACCTACGAGCTGATCTATGAGGCCAAGAATCCTGTGTTGGCCGGTGCTGGCATGGCGGGCATTCGCGACCTGGTGTCGCTGATTCGCTATGGGGGTGCAGGCAGCAGTGAGCTTCAGCAGCTGGAACTACCACAGATCGAACACACCGTGGCTTACGGCTTTTCACAGAGTGGACGCCTGTTGCGACAGTACTTGTATGACGGATTCAATGCCGACCTCGATGAGAGAATAGTCTTCGACGGCGTCGTGCCATTTATAGCAGGCAGCGGTTACGGCATGTTCAATAATCGCTTCGCCATGCCCACCCGCACCAATGGCCAGCATTCGAATTACCTGTTCCCCAATGACCTGTTCCCGTTTACGTATGGAGAGAGCACCGATCCCTTTACGGGGAAAACCGATGGAATACTGAATAAAGCCCGGGCCTCCAATACGGTGCCCAAGCTCATGCATATTCAGACATCGAATGAATACTGGGTACGGGCTGGATCCTTGCCCCACACCAATCCGCAGGGCACAGCAGACGCCGTGTTACCGGAAGAAGTGCGCTTCTACACCATCGGCGGCTCCCAGCATGGATCCGGTAATGGCATCCCACGCCCGGCGAGTAGCGGACAGCTGCCACCGAATCCCAGCATGTGGAACCCTATCGGCATGTCATTGGTTGCCAGCATGTATGATTGGGTATCCGAAGATAAAACTCCACCGGCATCGCGCTATCCGAGAATTGTAGACGGATCGCTGGTGGCCTCCCACATCGATGGACGTATCAATCGAAAAGCCTGGAATAGCCTGAGTTTCGTAACCCATCCGACCGCAATCTACAAACCCAGCCATGTGAACTATGGTGATCGTTGGGATGATCAGCGCATAGTCGATCAACATCCGGATTACTCGGATCAATTCTATGGTGCATTAGTGCCCGCAGTGAATGCAGATAACAATGATCTGGCCGAGAGCACCATACTTCCGCCTGCCACGATGGTGCCACTTGCCACATTTACACCCTGGAACCTGCGGGCACCGGCAACTGGCGCGGAGAAATCTTTAGCGCGGTTGTCCGGAGGGTATATTCCGTTTGCCAGCGATACGGTCACGGCGCTACAGGCGCGGGATCCACGCAACTCCATCGACGGGCTCTACCCTTCATTCGATAGTTACCTGGACAAGTATGAAGCCGCTACTGACCGACTCATCGAAGAAGGCTACTTGTTGCCGGGCTTCAAGGAAGCGTACATGAATATCGCGCGTGGCAGTGAGGCAGTGTTTGAATAGCACTAATTCGGGCGCTACGAGCGCTGGATCAAGGCCTATTCCACGTCCTCGGCGAGTTTGTTGAGCAAGCTACAGAAAGACCTGGAGGCTTGCTGATTCAGTCGTCCCCTGGCACATCGAACTCGATCTTCTGCAGACGCGGCAGGGTACACAGATGAGGCGCCTTGTCGTAGGACACGGCCGCCGGATCTTCGCCGCCCATCAGGTTCATGAAGCTGGTGCTAGTCTCATTCCCCAGACAGATGATGTTATCCCCACTGGCACCTGCTTTCACCAGACCGTCCCAGACAATATTGGGCGTATTAAGACCGCTTGCCTCATGCCAGGGCACCAATGAGCGATGGCGTGGTGCGGTGCCACCGCCGCGAAACTCGTTGTCGTGGACGTAGATTTGTTCTGGGAATGGATCGTACTCGGGATCACTAACAGTGCGGCCACCGAGCGTAAAGCTATAAATCATGATATTGACGTTGTTGTTGTCCCAGAATTGATTCTCGAACACTTCGATATTGTCGTTGGCTAACACCAGCAAGCCGGTACCCGGCGGAACATTACCGACGATATTGCCTTCCGGGGCGAAATTCTCTGTGTTGTTTCGATAAACCTCATTGCTGAACACGCGGGTTGCCTGACCACCTTGAACCTCCAGATTGGGCAGGTCGAACACCAGGATGCCACCGGTATTGTTGGTGGCTACATTGTCATAGACATCGGCAAAGGTAGAGTTCTCAATCTCGATACCGGCAACGTTGTACTCGGCTCGGGAATTTCGCACGATGATCTGGCTGGACTGCCCGACATAAAAGCCCGCATCAGATGCGCCGATCGCCACCGAGTCCTCGATCAGGATGTTTCTGGACTGCACGGGATAGATTCCGTAGGCACCGTTCTCGGTATTGGCACCTCGGGTCCACTCGGTGCGTACACGGCGAATCGTGACATTAGTACTCTCATTTACCTTAAGCGCATCGCCAACGGTGTCTTCAATGGCGAGATCCTGGATGATGAAATCGTCGGCAGTCACCAGCAGGCCTTCGGCGCCCTGAACCTGATTCTTGAAGGAGAGAATCGACTCATTCATACCAGCACCCTGCAGGGTAATGCCGGGAACATTCAATGACAGGCTGCGGGTAATCTCATGAGTACCGGCGGGAATTTCGATCACGTCGCCGGGTTGTGCCTGAATAAGTTGAGTCTGCAATAATTCTTCAAATGTCAGCTCAGTCTCTGGTGCCGGCGCTTCTGGCTCGCCGCAGCTCGCCAGCAGGCCTGCTGCAGTGAGGACGAATGTGGATTTCATTAGTATTCTTGAAATGTTCATGGCGATTCTCTCATTAGGGGACGCTTCATAATGACATGAATTTATTCTGTGCGGCATCTTTTGTCACTTTGCCAAAATCGAACAGCTGTCGTTCATGGCGATAGTCACAGCGGAGGGCAGAGAGTGCCGCGCCAATATTGAACCTGGCATCGATGTGAATCTTGTCGATGCTGCCGCCGACTGAAAAGACTCTGATTGTTCGCATGGGATTGATGAACTGCTACTAACGGTCCAGGACTTCGTACATCCAGGTATCCCCGTTGGTAACTCCGTCAGCCGTAGCCAGTCCAGCCTCGCCGCCGGGAAAATACTTTCGAGCCAACTCCGTAAGTACGGGTACCACCTCTGGACCTTGCATGATGCGCTCCAGCCGTTGCTCGTAGAGATTGCCGTCGATGCGCAGGATGACGTTATTGTCATTGCTCAGGTAGTGAGGCCATTGTTTCCATATGCCGCCGTAGCCGGTATTCATGTAGCCACTGACGAAGAACAGGCGCGCCTCGTGTACAGCGAGCCACACAGTTCGAGAGGTTGCCGGGTCCATGGTTTGGAACTCGATGGTGCCTCGGTCAGTCAAATAACTCCAGTCGTCGGGGGCGGTGGTCAGTTGGCCGCTGGTAAACGGTCCGCCAGAGAATACCTCCACGGGGCCATCGGAGAATCGCATGCTGAATAGAAAAATACCCACCAACAGGACCAGCGAGCCCAGCACGATACCCAACCATTTAAAAAAATTCTTCATAGGTTCTGCTCCTGTTCAGCGATTCAAAACGTTGAGGATAACGCTTTTGATACTGATGAGTTCCTTTACGCGTTCTTCGCTCAAGTAGTACTCCTTGCAGCTCTTATCAAGATTAATTCACTGGCCCGCGTCGCAGATTAAAGACTTCGGTGGTAATCGATCCATCCGATTGTTGCAGTCGCAAAGAAATCTTCTTTGATCGCTTTCAATCGACTCGTAGCTTAGTCCGTCAAACACGGCTTTGTTGGGCGCTACCGATTGTAGCTTAAAAGTGACATGTTCATCACTCTCTTCCTAGCCGCTAAAATCTGGATTATTGTGACTCAACAACCCGGTGTAATCTAGGTTCCCTGGATCAAAAAAGGGCGCCAAGCGCCTGAAGATGTCATATTATCGGGACTCAAATAACAAATGGGGTCTGTCATGTCTCACTTCAGTAAGATTCTGTTATCGCTTGCCATTCTCATATCCAGCGTACAACTCTCTGGCCAGACCCACCAGAACTGGAACGTAGTATTTCCAACTTCGGAAACCTCAGAGGCACAGCAGCATTTCCTGGATGGTGTAACAAATATGCATCTCCACATGTTTGAGGACGCCGAACGGCACTTCCGGCAGGCCCAGCAACTCTCACCGGATTTTGCTATGGCCTATTGGGGCGAGGCACTGAACAACCATCGCACTATCTGGAGCATTCACCGGCTGGACGAGGCGCGCGCCGTGTTGAACCGGCTGGGTGCAACACCCGCAGCACGGGCCGCCAAGGCACCCACCGCCAGGGGTAAAAGCCTATCTGGCGGCAATCGAAAAATTATTCGGTGTCGGCACTCAGGCTGAACGGGAACTGGCCTACTCGGAAGTCATGCAGCAACTAACCAAAACCTATAGCAACGATGTAGAGGCCAGAGCCTGGTATGCCCTGTCGCTGATGCGCATCATTCCATTGGATATGACCAGGGAACAGAAACGCTCTCTCATGGCAGGTCTCTCCATGGAAGTGCTGAGTGCGAATCCCAGGCATCCCGGGGCTAACCGCTACCTGATTCAGAGCACCGACGATCCGGAGAACACAGATATCGGGATTCTTGCGGTCAATAATCTGCTGCAGATAGATACCGACGCCGCCGAGGCGCTACACATCCCTTCCCATTACTATCTGCAACACGGCATGTGGGAGCAGGTGGCGGAATCAAACATGCAGGCATTCGACTCTTCCATGCGGTGGGTGGATGACAATGGCTGGTCTCTACAAGACTTGAATGCACACAACTACGGGCATCTGCTGCAGTTCGCTAACTACGGTTATTTGCAGGCCGGTAATTTCGATGCAGCCCTGAGCATACGGGAGCGAGTGAGAGCGGATTACATCGCCAGCGGCCTGGCGGAAGAGATTGGCGTACCTTTCGCCGATGTTAACGCACGCTGGGTGCTGGACCTGGAACGCTGGGATGAGGCAGAGGCAATGGCGGATATCGCCCGAGAGTACTCCTCGGATAATCCGGGTCTGTGGCAGGCAATCGGTATTGCGGCCTCCCGTTCCGGTAAGTTGGAACTCGCCACTGAAGCCGTGGCAGCGCTAAGTTCACTGGACGACAATCCCGCCGCCCAGGGGCCGGTTTCGGCCCGCATGGTGGAAGGATTGATTCACCTGGCATGGGGGCACAATGAAATTGCACTAAGTATGTTGCGCGAGGCGAACGACTTGAACTGGGAGCGGCCGGTTACCATCATCGGTGTACCGCCGAGACCGCTTAAACCCTCCATGGAAGTCTACGGCGAAGCCTTGTTGCAGGTCGGCGACGCGGAAGCCGCACTAGTGCAGTTTCAATTGGGTCTCACACGCTACAGGGGACGCACCAATTTGACCCTGGGTGCGGCACGAGCCGCCGCACAACTCGGCGAGCTAGAACTGTCCCGGCACTATTACTCACAGCTCGCCGAGATTTGGAAGAACGCCGATGCAGGCCATCCCTTCACCCCAGAAGTCAGGACGGCACTAGCACCTTAAAAACCAAAACCACGAATGTGCCAGGCACCTTGTTGTTCTTACACATTTCGTCCCTAACTATGCAAATAGACTGGTTTGGAGAAAACAATGAAAAAATTTGCGCTCGCGATGTTGCTACTGTTTTCCTGCAGCGCCGCTCAGGCAGACTTAAAGCTCTACGTTTTCGATTGTGGCCATCTGGCCTTCGCCGATATCAGCAATTTTGGTTTGAGCAATGACGAAACCGAGGTACGTGAATTGTTTGTGCCCTGTTATCTTATTGAACATGAACAGGGCCGTTTATTGTGGGACGCGGGTTTGCCGCTGGATAGCGTTGGACCTCGTGAGCAGGGAGCCACAAGTTGGTATGAGAATTCGATCCTCGATCAGTTGCAGACAATTGGGCTGACGCCTGCCGACATTCGGTTCGCTTCTTTCTCTCACTTTCACTATGACCATGTCGGTGCTGCCAACGCCTTCAAGGATTCGACGATCCTGATCCAGGAAACTGAGTTAGTGGCTGCATTCGAACATCCAGAAGAAAACCCCGCGTTTCGACCACCGCTGTACAATGAACTGGAAAATTCACAGCGGATTGTTCTCGATGGGGATCATGATGTATTCGGTGATGGTAGCGTAATGATTGTTTCGGCGCCCGGTCACACGCCCGGACACCAGGTGTTATCGCTGCAATTGGAAAATTTCGGACCGTTGATACTCTCAGGTGACCTGTATCATTTCGAAGCGACCAGGCGACTGCGTCGCACGCCAGATTTTAATACCGATGCACAGCAGACACTGGAGTCCATGGACAAGGTAGAGGCTTTGATCAGAGAAACGGGAGCAACTTTCTGGATCGAGCACAACCTGGAATTGGCCAACTCGCTAAATCTGGCGCCTGCCTATTATGACTAACAATCGATATTTGGCTAATTGAGTAACAGTGGTGCAGTGACTAACCCATCAGCCCAGTGGTCGCACGTATGCGATGACTCTCGCTATCGGTAACATAGACAACACCCTGATGTACACACACTCCATGCGGTCGATTGGTTTTGCATCCCAGTGGATCACCATCCGGGCCGTCACCTCGTTCGCCATTGCCCAGCACTGTATCGATGACCCCGCTGGCGAGTGACATGCGGCGGATAACATGATTTTCCGTGTCCACGATGTAGAGGCTGTGATCCTGGCGGGAATAGGCGATGCCTTTGGGTCCATTAAATGTCGCGCTGATGGCCGGTCCACCGTCACCGGTATAGCCACGCTCCCCGGTTCCAGCTAGTCGTTGCAGACGATTGCCTGCAATATCCAGTTGATAGACTGAATTGCCCTCGCGCAGCACGAGGTAGGCATTACCGTCTGGATCGCAATCGATGGAGCGGGGCCCCAACAAGGGAGTGCCAGAAAGAGGGCCGTTATCGGGAGTGGCGATGCGTTCACCGGTGCCGGACAAGGTCTCGATGAAACCGGTTTCGCGGCTCACGATTCGCAGTCGCTGGTTACCGATATCGCAGATCAACAGGTTCTCCTGGGGATCGAAGACGATGCTATGCGGTTGCCTGAGTTGGGATAGCACAGCGATGCCGCCGTCGCCGGAAAAGCCCGCCTCGCCATTACCGGCCAGCGTGGTCACCAGGCCTGACTGGCAGGCGATGCGATGTACACAGTGGCCATCGCGCTCGACGATATAAAGATTTCCCTGCTGATCCCAACGAATTTCATGTGGGGCCGAAAATGGCGTCTCGAGAGGTCTTCGCGACTCCGTCACGAAGCCTTTCTCACCATTGCCGGCGATAGTAGAGAGCCGGTTTGTGTCCAGGTCGAGTCGGCGCACTCGTCCGGTGTCTACTTCACAGAAATACAGAGCGCCGTCCGGTCCAATTGCGGCTCCGTAGGGATTGTTAACGGGTGTTTCCGTCGCCAGTGCGCCACCGGGACCCTCGAACTCGTAGCCGGCAACCCCGGTGCCCGCCACCGTAGCGACTCTCGATTGCTGTGCCAATGCCAGTGAAGGCAGAGAAACCAGACTGGCCGCCAGCGAAGCCTGCAGGAAATGTCGACGTGATGTGCGCGCCATTTGGGCACCTCTCTTTTATCTGTTGTTGTCCTTATCAGTGGATTTCAGGACTATACAACAATCTGTAGCGCTCGTGCTGCCCGAATGGGCTGGCTATTATGCCTTGATTGGAGTAAAACCGAAGCAATAACAAGAGGATCAGTAAGGAGTCTTACATGTGTGATAACGATACCCAGAAAGAAGCAGAAGAGTACCTGCGCCGCCACCCCGAGATGACCCGGCGTGATTTCGCCAAGCTGGCCACGGGTGCCGGTCTGGCCATGCTATTTCCCCCCATGGCGAATGCCCAGTCGATTACCGAAATCGATGTCGAAATTCGCACCGCCGATGGAGTAGCCGACTGCTATTTTGCTTACCCCTCCACCGGGGCGCATGCTGCCGTACTGGTGTGGCCGGATATCCTGGGACTACGGCCGGCCTTTCGTGAAATGGGCAAGCGGCTGGCCCGTTCTGGCTACGCAGTGCTGACTGCCCACCCGTTCTACCGCGATGCTCGTTCCCCGGTCGTTAAACTGGGAGACAGCTTCGGTAATCCTGAGGTGCGTAACCTGGTGCTGCCGATGGCCCAAAACCTGAATGCCGATACTCATTTCACCGATGCGCGTGCCTTCGTCGCCTGGCTGGACGATCAGCCTCAAGTCGATACCAACAAGGGCATTGGTACCACCGGTTATTGCATGGGCGGTCCTATGGTAATGCGCACCGTCGCCGCCGTGCCAGATCGATTGGCTGCAGGCGCGACTTTCCACGGGGGAGGCCTGGCAACGAATGCTCCGAATAGTCCCCATCTGTTGATTCCGGATACTCAAGCGCAGATGTTGCACTGTGTCGCGCAGAACGATGATGACAATAATCCGGAAGCGAAGGAAACCTTGCGTGAAGCCTATGCTGCAGCGCGCATTCAGGCTGAAATCGAAGTCTACGAAGACGCAATGCACGGCTGGTGTGCCCTCGATTCCATGGTCTATCACCAGGCTCAGGCGGAACGAGCCTGGAGTAGATTGTTGAATCTGTTCGGGACAGCCTTAAGCTAGAACGGCGAAGCGAACTACAATCCCATTGACCAAAAAGGGGCGGCAAGCATTAGCTTGCCGCCCCTTTTTAATAGGCAGCCTGACAGCTACTCAGGAAAAATTACTGTTAATCAGTTCGGTCACACGCTCGGAAAGGTCGGGCGCATCGTAAACTGCTCCGTGACAAGGCAGTAAAACGTTACGCTTGTCATTCGGAAATCGCTGCGAAGCCCATTGGAGAAATTCCGACTTGTCCTTAACTCCGCGACTGAAGATTTTATGAATGCGAATTCCGATTCCCAGGCCATAGAATTTGAAGAAGATCTTTGTGACGAGCCCGACACCAAGTTCGGACAGATTCATGACTGAATCGCAAACTGCCCAATAAATCGTCCCGCCCGCCTCATCAGTTGTCAGGCTCACCCAGATTTCGCCTAACTTGTTGCTTGGCACGACATGGATTTTGACGTGTTCAGGTAACGACGCACTTACGGAGCCAGCATCTTGCAGCGTAGTGATGGAAGTCTTCTCACGGATTCGTACTCGGGCTTCATTCGAAGCAATCACTGTCGTTCTCAGAAAAGCGTTCTTCCACTCTTCCAGGCCGAGAGTGTGACCAGTGGCTGGCGCTAACAAGATCAATTGGGGATTCTCCGGCAGAAGTTCTTTTGCGGAGTCAGCGAGTCCCCGGCCGGGGCTATAGACCAGGAAGGAATCGTCGCTCAATTTGATTAGCGTGCAATACGGGTCACCCATATCAGCCGAGTACTGTGCACGATGAATAGTCGAGTCGAAATCGACTACATGCCAGACGGAGTCGATCAAATTACTGCTGCCCTCTTTGTCGTCTTTAGGTAACTCGATGAGTTGGCTACTGAGTGTTTGCCTTGTTAGTCCAGAAGATATCTATGGCGCCCAGGCTGTTGTCAGACCTGGATGAAAACCAGGAGAAGGTGTCGCCACCCGGAGGCAGCGCCGGACACATATCGGCCCCTGCGGTATTCACCTGTGGACCCAGGTTTTTTGCAGCCCCCCAGCTATTTTCCCCCAGTTGCATGGCTCCCCAAAGATCCATACCGCCAAATCCTCCCGGGCGGTTGGATGTAAAGTACACCATTCCGCTGGAATCCTGCGTGAAGTGAAATTCTTGCCCAGCGGTATTTATATTTGGACCCTGGTTGACGGGCTCCATCCAGTTGCCGCTGGAGTCCTGCTTCGAACAATAAATATCTGCGCCACCATAACCACCTTCCCGTGCCGAGGCGAAGCACAGAGTTTCCCCGTCCTGCAGAATCGCGGGGCAGTGTTCATTGCCCGCATTGGTGCTTATTGGGAGCCCAATCAATTCCGGTTCCGACCATGAGCCATTGACCTTATGAGTAACAAACAGATCGTTGGCATTGGTGGGATTGGATGTCGCCAGGCGGTCCGACTTGAAATAAATGGTATTACCATCGGCGGTAATCCAGGGTTCGCGATCATCCCCCAAGCGCAGAGGATCGACATCGGTTGCCGGCGGCTGGTTAACGGGAATACCCATATTGACCGGATTGTTCCAACTGCCAGTCTCTGAATTAAAGGTAGCGATATAGAGATCCTTGGGATCGCCCGGCGCGACGGCCATGTCTTCTCTGGCACTGCAATAGACCATGGTGCCGTCATCGGCGAAGGACAATTCTCCTTCCGCCCACATCGTATTGATGGGAGCACCAAAATTGTGAACCGCCAGGTCTACCCAGCTATGCTCCTGTGCGAGGGCAGCTCCTGGAACCAGGCACAACACCGAGTAGAACAGGCCAAGGCTGGTTGTTTTTGCTTTAAGCTTGAATTGTATAGTCATGGGATTACTCCAGGATCATAGTTAGTTACTGAATAATATCTTCTGTTCAGGAATCTCAAGTCTGTCTAGGTGCGTGAAGTAATTCGGAAAGTCCACCATCGTTCGCCACGCTGTGCATCGGGTGGGGGCGCCGGATTGCCGGGGCCGCCATGCACCTGCAGTTTGTCTACCCGCGCTCTCCAGGCGCGATCCATCGCAGCGGGATCAGTTTCTCGATTTACTACCACCGGGTAAACCACACCATCGAGACGCATAGTGCCACGTTCGTCGCTATCGACTTTCGAGGCCCAGTATTTTGTGTCGCACACCGAGCAGCTCAGGTACAACCCGCCTTCCGGTGTTGCCATGCAGTTGAGGTTGATCGAATGGGGCCGAATACCAGCATAGATTTGTAGCTGACAGAGTTCCACATCATTGGCAAATGACCAGTCAGCTACCGGCCCGTCGGCGCTGTCTCCAAACAGAAAGCCGCCCGGCGTTCGATCACAGGGACAGATGGATGAATACACCGTAAATCCAATGACACCAGCGACTAACAGCGCAGCAAGGGAAGCGCCGATGATCAATTTGAGTTTCGAATTACCCGCAGTTGCTACTTCTTCAGTCATGATGTTGCCTCTTGTTAATTATTGTTATTGATTGTCATCTACTGCCTGAGCGATAGACGATAGTCTAACACCATCTCTTCTGTCAGAGACGTCCCGAAGCCTGGCTCGGTAGGCGCAATGACGAATCCATTCTCCACTGAGCAGGACATGGCATCAAGGATTTCTGATCCTTCCGGGAAGCTCTCTGCCATGGTACAGCTGGGTGAGGTCAAGGCGATGGGGAATCCCCAGGAGCTGCCACCACGATGGGGAATTATCTCCAGGCCAGCCGCTGCCACCAGCTGCGAGATGCGCTTTCCGGCAGTAGTGCCGCCGCACCAGGTCAGATCGGGCTGCAGAATTTCCGCCGCGCCCAGCTTTACCAGCACATTAAAGCCATATTGGGTGTACTCATGCTCACCGCAGGCGATGCGCGTCCAGCCTGCACCTTTGCCTCCGATGCGATTCACCAGCTCGGCATAGCCGAACACATCATCCGGTGATAGCAGTTCTTCCATGAAATAGAGATTGGCCGGCCGCAGCTCCTGCGCCAGGCTCACAGCCCATTCCACGGTGCCATCGCGTGACACACAATCTGTCATCAGGCGCACATCGGGGCCTAGCGCATCGCGCGCTTCCAACACGGAATTGACATAGGCGCTACGCGCCGCTTCAGTCATGCGCGGACCGCCGGATGTGGTGCGTTTAAAATTGCGCCCCCCCGCTGCCTGGCCCGCCACGAAATTGCCGTTAGTCTGATAGATCTCGATGCGGTCACGATCGGCACCGCCCAGCAGTTCATGCACTGGCAGCCCGGCATGTTTGCCGGCGATATCCCACAAGGCATTGTCCAGGGCGCTCATTGCCATGATGAAGAGGCCACGTCGACCATAGAAAATGCCGGAGGTATACATCTGGTCCCACAGCTGTTCCACATTTAATGGGTTGGCATCCAGTAATAAATGGCTAAGATGGCCGTCGATAATTTCGACCGCTGCGCTACCGCCGGCTCCCATACCAAACCCGGTGATTCCCTGATCAGTCTTGATGACCGCAATTATGGCAGAGGGCAATTGCTCGAACGGACCACCCCATCGCCAGCGGCGAGGATCGTCATCACCCTCGAATGAAGGGGCATCCAAGAGTCCGTCTGAGCGTTGGTTAATATAGATGGGGTAGGCTTTGACTTCGCGGATGCGCAATTCCGGTGCCTGTGCCAGCAACCGGCCGGGATTGACTGAGGCCGTGCCCACCGCGGCAGCCAGGGCGGCATATTTACCAGTCTGGCGTAGAAAGAGGCGCCGGCTGACCTGATTGGTCGTGTGCTTCATCGTGCATTCCACTGAAAACCCAGCCTCAAAACTCGCAAAATATCCAGGCAAAAGCAAGTAAGCGTTACGACGCGGGCTATAGTGACATTCAGAGCTGGCCGGTCTCCAGAGCGAATAACTCGCGCAAGATTCTGCGCCATTGAATATATTGCTCTTCCATGGTGCCACTCAGTCCGTGCACCTGTTTATTCAGTTCCAGAATCGCCGGGGCAATTTCACGATTAAACCCGGTAGCCAGTTCCTGGAATTCCAGTTCGTAGATCTTGCTCCAGCGATAGCGGTCGTACCGTTGAGTCAAGGTCAGATAGCTTCGGGAAGAACTATATCGCGATGCATCGTAGGCCTCCTGTAGTGCACTCTCTGTCTGTTCAATCTGGTCGTAGGAGTAGCGTCGCCAGGTCACATAAGAGGGTTGCATATCTTCATACAGAGCCTGGTAGTACTCATCGACCGTGTCTATAAACAGATGGTGCCGCAGGCGCATGTCTTCAACTCTCGCAATCATAGGGTCATCAAGAGCGGGGAGGCTGTTCACACTGAGTCTGCCAGCAGAGTCTGCAGTCAGCGTATTGGAAAATGAGTCCGGAGACAGATCTGAAGCATAGACCATCTGCGACACGCGTTTAATATCTATGAGCTGCTCTGCGGGTATGGCGTCCCGTAGAGCCACCAGGTCATTGTTGATCTGGTCGTAGAGGTCCTGGAAGGGATCGACAAATGATCCCGCTTCGAATCGATTACCTGGGGTGTAGCGAGTCGACTCGGGAAAATCTTCTTCTTGTGTGACGTCGGCGTAGTCCTTATTCAACCACTCGCGCCCGGTGCTGTCTTTCACCTCGATATGGAGTTCCAGCCGCTGCCCGTCCGATTTTATTACCGAACCTGCAATGAGCAGATCCATGGAAGGATCATTTTGCGGCAATACTCGCACGGCTCCCCAATGGTTCGATTCGAGCAGGGTATTTCTGAGCAGATAGGGTAGGTAGTGAGTTTCATTGTCACGAATCTCGTTGAACGCTAAGTCGCCAAAACCGACAGTCCCCTCGGCAGCGAGTGGATTCTCGAACACACGCACCCCAATTTCCAGCGCTTCAGAATCAGCTGGAGTTACGATGTTCTGATCTAGAATAACCGTTCCAACCGACGGGATCAGCGGTTCCACGGGAACGGGAATGTTCTGCGCGCAACTGCCCAATGATAAAATCAGAAAACAAAAATAGCTCTTGTTTACAACCGCCATGGTACTTCTATCTCCTCACTGTCAATCCAGAGGTGTTCTCTGGCTACACATCCTGCCCCGACTGATTGTCTGAATACAATTGTACTGATCCGGGGGAGCCTCATAGCGATTGAAGGCCTGATTCAGCGTGAAGGGAATATTGCCGCCGCTTTGTATGCTGGTAACTAACCGCAGGGATGAACCGTCGGAAGATACGGCGAACTGATGAGTAATATAGAGGTCTTCAGGCAGAGTGATTTCAAACACCAGTTGGTTACGGTCCCATCCGCAGGTTTCGAAGCCGTGTGCGCTGGAGAAGGTGTTGGTTGGCCCGGTTTCCATGCCGCAGATGAGTGGAGCTTCTCCGCGTCGTTCGATACGCACTTCGTTGCGGTCCTGGATGATCTCCATGGTGGTTTGTCGGCCGATATATTCCGCCAGTCGAGCCAGGTTGACGATATTCACGCCTCGGCCAGAGGAATTGAGATTGATATTGCCGAGCGAGACTGACGGGTTGGAGCGTGTACTAATGCCCGAGCGCTGCAGGGTGGCCTGTTCCTGGCGCAATCGCATCACGCGATTAAGCTCCTCCTCCCATTTATCGCTGCGCTGAAAGTCTTTCTCCCAGGAGCCTTCAAAATTAAGCCGCACAGGATTGTTAAGATCCAGTATCGGAAGGTCATCCTGTGCATAGACAGAGGTCTCCATCGTCAGCAGCAACAGGCAGCAAATACCCCGGCATAGCCAAATACCGGGCTTTTCCTGTGATGAGGCTGTCTGTGTCATTGCTACAGAACTAGTCATAGGGTGATTCTACGTTGCTTTTCTTTGTTATACGCAGAAATACGGGTTTACACTGTAAACCTGTGCCTGAATGCTCCAACACGTTCACGAGTTAGTCAATACAAGAAATGCGATGGACGCCAATGCGCCGATTGGACATTCTCTGGCAGGGCTCTTATATTCCCAAGACAGAGAAACTCGCCAAGAAGGAGGTTCCCACCATGTCTTTGATCCGATCTATCAAATCACTGCTCGTTCTACCTTCCATTATCTTACTGCTGGCACAGCCAGTCTTCGCGCAACAGGATTTCAGCAATGTCGAGATAATTCCGCACCATGTGGCCGGCACTTTCTACTATCTGCAGGGTGCCGGTGGAAACATCGGGCTCTCGATAGGCGAGGATGGCGTAGTCATGATCGACGATCAGTTTGCGCCGCTTACGGACAAAATCCTTGCTGCAATCAGCGGGCTGAACGATGGTGAGATTCGCTTCGTGATCAATACCCATGTGCATGGTGATCATACGGGTGGCAATGAAAACCTCGGCAAGATGGGGATCCTGATTCTAGCTCGAGATGAAGTGCGAGTTAGATTGGAAGAGCAGCTACCCGAAGCTGCGCTCCCGGTACTTACCTACAGCGATGCCATTACCATTCATCTGAACGGAGAAGAGGTCCATGCTTTCCCAGTACCTCCGGCTCACACGGACGGCGATACCTTTATTCACTTCAAGGATTCAGATGTAATTCATGCCGGCGATGTATTTCGCACCACTGCCTTCCCGGTTATCGATACCAATAATGGTGGGTCACTGGAGGGCACCTTGGCCGCACTCGCTATGTTGGTGGGCACAGCCGGACCAAATACCAGTATCGTTCCGGGTCATGGTGAAGTCTCTAACCGCATGGATGTCATGGGTTTTCGCGACATGGTTATCGATGTCAAGAACAAGGTAGCTCCAATGGTCGAGCAGGGCATGAGCTATGATCAGGTTGCCGCCACAAACCCGACAGCAGCGTATAATGATCGTTATGGTGACCCGGAAAGATTTCTACGTGCGGTGTACTCAGAGCTGGGTGGTGAAGAGTAAAGTTTGATGCGCCTGGTTGAAGCATTTCTGATGCTTGGTTTAACAGCCTGGAGTTATACGCAACCGTGGGCCTCACGCCAAAGCGGTGGAGGCACACCCAGAACTGGGTTTCGAAACCCTGTAGTACTTCGTAACCAGCATAGATTTCAATGAAGAGAGGAAGCGTCTTTTTGCGCCATAAGCCTATGAAGATATTTCGATACCTGCTAACTGCAATGACTTTTCTAGCTTTGTCTTATACCAATGTGTTTGCAGCAGAGGGACTTTCGCGACAGGAATTGCTGGCCAGCTTCTGGTCCCCGACAAGCGAAGCAGAAAGGCTGGCCACTGAGGCGCAACTCATCGAAAGCACCGGCGATGTCGCAGCTCTGTACCGATGGTTGAAGGCTGGTCCGGATTTCTCCGCCGACATTCCGAGAGGTCAGCAGGAGAGCGTGCGTATTGCAGATGATGGCACGCGCTTTCCCTATGTCTACTTGATCCCGGAAACTTATGATCCCCAACAGCCCTACCCGGTTGAATTCCTATTGCATGGTGGTGTCAGTAGACCCGAATGGGAGCCCGGCGGTGGATGGTGGCGCCGGGGTTATGATTCTTTAAAGCAGGAAGATCGAATCGTGGTTGTGCCGGCTTCATGGAATGATGCGTTCTGGTGGCATGAAAACCAGGCCGAAAATCTGCCGGCAATTCTGAGAACCCTGAAACAGAGCTATAACATCGATGAGAATCGGGTTACGTTGACAGGTATTTCCGACGGTGGAACGGGGGCGTATTTTTTTGCATTCAAGCAGCCCACCGAATGGGCAGCCTTCCTTCCCTATATAGGTCATCCCGGCGTGCTGCGTAATGGCCAGAGCGGCGGAGGCTATCGGCTCTACTTTGAGAACCTGATGGCCAAACCCTTGTATATCGTCAATGGGGAAGTCGACCGCCTCTATCCGGCTTCATCGATTGAACCATTTATACAGACATTGAGAGAGGCCGAAATTCAACATATATTCAAAATCATCGAAGATGGTGGTCACAATACGCGCTGGCTCCCCGACGAAACGCCGCTGATAGAACAATTCAAGGAAGCGAACCCCAGAGATCCATTTCCTGATCACATTCGTTGGGTGGCAGACCGAACCGATCGCTTCAATCGCAACCAGTGGATTCGTGTCGATGAACTGTCACGCGAACCAGGATTGCTGGACGTGAGACGAGAAGACAACAGCTTTGTAGTAACGGCACGTGGTGTCTCTAAATTTACGCTGTTATTGAATCCGGAAGAGGTGAATTTTAGCCAGCCGCTGCTGGTAAATATTAACGGGTCAACGGTGCATGCGGGCAGCGTTAGTGAAAACAAGGAAACACTACTAAAGTGGGCCCAGCAGGATCTGGATAGAACTATGTTGTTCACAGCCGAGCTTTCGCTGCAGGTTCCCGACTAGCATATTGGTAGACTCGCCCAATTGTGTGTCTAGCTGTTAATCTCTATCCGGGCTGTGGTGAGAGGTTTGTCACAACACAAAGAGTAGGCAATGGTTTATTTGAATTGTGGAGGTAGTCTGTTTTGAGTAGGAAAATACGTCACAAGATCGATACCATGCTCACGGGCTTGGGCATCGCGGTTATTTTCACCGCAGTTCTACTGACTGGTTCACTCGGCATTCAAATACAGATGCCAATGGCACTGTTTGGCGTCTTGTTGATGGAAACGGGAGTATGGGGACTCGCTCAGAAATTTCTGCCGAGCGATCGGCATTATTCAAGTCTGCGCAATGAAGGAAACTACATGCTCGATTTAGTACGCGAGCTGAATGCAGCTGCCATCGCCAAGGACTTAGGCGAAGAAGATGCCAAGCGCTTTCAGGCGACTCTTGAGAAGATGCATGAGTCAGTCGTGAAGATGTCCGGGCTGGCGGCGCTCGAAGATGGCGCGAAGCCGTCGGCGACAGACGAGCGACTGGACTCCGACAATTAGCAGCTCTCTCGCATCAATTCTCTTCGCATAGGCGCTAGCCAGAGCGACGATAAATGATTGTTTCCAAAACCGGGAGCCAGGAACTATCTCACAATGGCTGATAAGGAAAAAATCGGAAATCTGCAAGTAGCAACAGAACTGGCGAGTTTTGTAAACGATGAATTGTTGCCGAAGCTAAAACTAGACCAGAATTCTTTCTGGTCCGGGTTTGAATCCATAATCACCGACTTCACACCGAGAAATACTGAGCTGTTAAACATCAGGGATGATCTTCAGGCACAGATAGATAATTGGCATCTGGGCAATAGAGATTCCTTGTTCGATCGCGATGCATACAAAAATTTTCTCAGGGATATCGGCTACCTTTTGCAAGAGGGAGAACCCTTCGACGTAGAGACCGCCGATGTGGACTCGGAAATCTCGATACAGGCCGGGCCGCAGCTGGTTGTTCCGGTCAAGAATGCCCGCTTTGCCCTCAACGCCGCGAACGCCCGCTGGGGTAGTTTATACGATGCACTGTACGGTACCGATGCGATTCCAGAGACAGACGGTGCGGGGCGTGCGGGGGGCTATAACCCAGTACGGGGAGATCGGGTTATTGAATTCGCGAAGCAGTTTCTCGACAGTAGCTGTCCGTTACAGAATGGCCTGCACAGTGAAGCCAGCGGATATCGCATTGAAGATTCAGAGCTTAAAGTTCATTGCGGCGATGCAGTTAGTAGCCTGCGTAACGACGCGCAGTTTAAGGGCTACCTGGGTAGTCCTCAGTCACCCACTGCCGTGCTGTTGAAAAACCATGATTTGCATATTGAGATTCAGATAGATCGCGAATCCGATATTGGTCAGGGTGATAGTGCCGGCGTGAAAGATATCGTGCTTGAGGCGGCAATAACGACAATTCAGGACTGTGAGGATTCGGTCAGCGCCGTCGATGCGAAAGACAAAGTCGAGGTTTACAGGAACTGGCTTGGACTAAACACGGGTGACCTGCAAGAGACTTTTGTGAAGGGCGGTGGGGAAATGACCCGGGTTCTCAGTGCAGATCGGGAATTCACGGCGCCCGATGGAAGTAAGTTTCAATTACATGGCCGCAGCCTGTTGCTGGTACGTAATGTCGGCCACCTGATGCGCAACTGTGCAATCATCGATGGCAATGGCGAGGAGGTCTATGAAGGCATTATGGATGCTGTCCTGACCAGCGCCATTGGCTCTATTGATGTTAATTGCAGCAACCATTTGCGTAATTCAAGAACCGGCAGCATCTATATAGTCAAGCCGAAGATGCACGGACCGTTAGAAGTCCAATTCACCTGTGACCTGTTCGAAAGCGTAGAAAAAATATTAGGGCTGAATCCATTTACAGTAAAAGTCGGCATCATGGATGAAGAGCGCCGCACGACTCTCAATTTGAAAGAATGCATTCGTGTCGCCAAACAGCGCGTTGTCTTTATCAACACAGGATTTCTCGACCGCACCGGTGACGAGATTCATACCAGTATGGAAGCGGGTGCGATGATTCCCAAGACGCAGATGAAAGAGGCTAATTGGATCTCCGCTTACGAAGACAATAATGTCGATGTCGGTTTAGCCTGTGGCTTGCAAGGGAAAGCGCAGATCGGCAAAGGCATGTGGGCGATGCCAGACATGATGGCCGCTATGCTGGAGCAGAAAATTGCTCACCCACTCTCTGGTGCGAATACAGCCTGGGTTCCTGCGCCAACGGCTGCGGTGCTGCACGTTCTGCATTACCACCAGGTGAAGGTTAGCTCGCGGCAGAACGAGTTGCTTTCCCGCAACCCTGCCAGCATCGATGAGATTCTGAAGATTCCTCTAATGACCGACCCGGACAGTCTGAATCCGGAGGAGATCCAGCGGGAGCTGGATAATAATGCCCAGGGTATACTGGGCTATGTTGTGCGCTGGATAGACCAGGGGATCGGCTGTTCCAAAGTGCCGGATATTCATGACGTTGGCTTGATGGAAGATCGGGCTACACTGCGAATCTCCAGCCAGCATATCGCCAACTGGCTGCACCACGGACTCTGCAGTACTGAACAAGTGACCGAGACGCTGCAGCGCATGGCGGCTGTGGTCGATCAACAGAACCAGCACGATCCCCTTTATCAGCCAATGGCTGGAAATTTTGAGGATTCCATTGCGTTTCAGGCAGCCTGCGCCCTGGTGTTCGAAGCGCGTTCACAGCCTAACGGCTATACAGAGCCAATACTTCACAGCGAGCGTCTACGGTTCAAACGCGGCTAATTCTGAATCCCTGCCACAGCACAGCGCTGGCTTCTAAACAGGTTTTTAACTTCCAGTAACTGATTATTAGACCTGGGGAGCGTTGCATGCGCTTCGCAATTCGTAACAAATTGTAAGGCTTAGATCTTTCAGGACTTCCCAGTGCCTAAGCGATGGTACTATCCGCCGCCAAAGTTCACAGCGTTTTTCAACGATTACTTTTACAGGTCCCGGAAATGGCGAAGCAGTATTTAGTTCTCAATTCAATCCTGACAGTTTTTCTCCTGATGAGCAGTTCCTTGGTGAGTTCCCAGGAGCCGGATGAAGATGACTCGACAGCCACCTATCCGGCAGCTTACTTTTCCGAATATGCGCCGTTGACTGTTAATGACATGCTCGACCGGATTCCCGGTATCGACCTGATCCTGCAGCAGCAATCCGGCTCGAGCAGTTTTGGTGGAGGAAGTCGCGGCCTCGGATCGAGTTCCCAGATTCTTATCGATGGTAAGCGCATGGCAGGAAAGGCGAATGAGGCCCGCGCACAGCTCGACAAGATTTCCGCCGACCAGGTGAACTACATCGAAATTGTCCGCGGGACCTCCAGCGATCTGGATGTGCAGAACACCGGGCAGCTGATGAATATAGTATTGCGTGAGGCACAGTCCCGTTCCAGCATTACCACTGAAGTCAGTGCTACCCATCACGAGGATGGCAATACCGAGCCAGGAGGCTCAATTGCAATGAGTGGCCAGTCCGGACGACTGACTTATCTGCTAAGTGCTGGATTGCGGTCTGGTTATAGACACTCAGAACAGAATCAGAACAGCGTGAATGGCGACTTCTCCCCTAACGACACGCGAGTAATCGATCAGTACACCGAGACGGATAACTATTCGCTGAACACGAATCTGAGTTTTGCGCTGAGCCCGCAGGACCGGTTGGCACTAAATGCTCTGTATGGCGATGCCGATCCGCAGCAGGAAGTCTTTCGAACCATCACCGATTTGAATTCCGTAATACCTTCGGTTACCTATGAACGGGAAGACACTCCTGCAACGGGAGAAAACTGGGAAATTGGTGGTGACTACGAACATACTTTCTCGAGTGGTAACCGATTCAAGGCTCTTTTCATCGTCAATGAGAAAGATAGCCGCAGGACTCGCGAGCGTTTCATCTCAACAGCTGAGGATCCTACCGAGAGCAAGAACCTGTTCCTCGACACCAGCAGCCGCTACCGCGAACGAATCGTACGTGGTTCCTACACCCTCAGCATGGCGAGTAACCAGGGTCTGGAAATAGGTGTCGAGGGCGCTCAGACCATTCAGGACTCCGGCCTGAGACTGGGATTGCCAACAGGTGGACCGGCATCACCCGATCACGGCGGCCTTTCCGCAATTCCGTTTCCCAACGCCTTTTCTACAGTAGAAGAGGTTCGTTACGAAGCTTTTGCTATTCACAACTGGCAGATCAATTCCCGTATGTCATTGGAGTCTTCCATGGTCGCGGAGTGGTCCGAGATCGAGCAGTCCGGCGATGTGAACGACAAGCGGGATTTTGACTATATCAAACCAAAGCTGGATTTTCGTTTTGACATCAACAATTCGCTGCAATTCAAGGCGACTCTCGAGCAGGTTGTCTCTCAGCTGGGCTTCGGCGATTTCTCCCGAGCGACCAATGAGCGAGATGATGATCAGGATACGGTTGTCGGTAATCCGACGCTGGAACCGGAAGAGAGCCTGCAGGCGGAAGTGGGCTTGGACTATCGCCTGCCAAATGATGGTGGTGCACTGAATGCGCGCTATTTCTACTACGACTACGACAACAAGATAGGCACAATCAATGTGTCGCCTTCCGCGACAGACCTGCAATCCACCAGGGGTAATATTGGCTCCGCGGCAGCCTATGGTCTGATAACCAATGCCAGTGTACGTCTCGGGTTCCTTGGCTTACCCACCGCGTTGCTAACCGCGTCGTTGACACTGCAGGAATCGGAGTTTCACGATGACCCGTTCGCACCCAAGGAACATGGCTTTCCACCCTATGACCGGGGTGGCTATCGTTTCAGTTTTCGACACGATGTACCGGCAAGAAACCTGAATTACGGTATGAGCTATTTTGCCCGCATCGATGGCAACCGAACTTTCTTCGACATCGACAACCGTTTCGAGTTTGTTATTCCCAGCTCACTGAATATGTTTGTAGAAATGCTTGGCTTCGGCGGGCTCACTTATCGACTCGAGGCCAATAACGTCGAAAATGATGAAGTTTGTTCCGAACGGCGCCGCTTCGATGGCCGCCTGCTGAATGGTATTTTGAGTGAAGTAGAAAATAACTGCACCAGAAATGGCTCCCAGGTTGCACTCAAGATTCGCGGCACGTTTTAGGTTCTTTCGTTTCTATCTGCCACTTTCTTCAGTAGCGAGTTCTTCCAGTTTCCTCGCACCGGCAAGAATGCCTACCATGCCATAGTTGCCTTCGTGGCAGGCGTATTCGTAAATCGATTCATCGATCCGTGACAGCGGATATTCACCGGAGAAAGTGGCAGTGAACACGCTGGGATCTTCGACGGTGAATCCATAGATCAGCTTGTTATTGGCTTCACGTCGGAAGGTTTCCGTGACCGTAAGATTGTCAGTTGGAAAACCGCGCAAGCTGTGCCAGTCATTGAAATACTTTGTCTCGACAACCAGGGTGTCGCCTTCCCAGTGACCGATGGAGTCTCCCATCCATTTCTTATGAGCGGCTGCAGCAGGATTGCGCTGGTCCGTGATCTTGATAATGCGTGCGTCGTGCACCATTTCGGCGACGATCGTCACGTAGCCGGGCGACTGAATAAACTGCAAGTGGCTGTTATAGATGGTTGGCATCATCACAGGACCAGAGAGTGGGCCGAATGCGATCAGGCAGCGTTCCGGCAGGCCACGGCCTTCCGGACCAGCATTGCGGTCCTGTGTGTTTGCGAAGCGCGCGCGAACTGCGTCCCTCACACCGGGCTGTAGCTCAGGCATACGGCCGTTCAGGGGATCGATGATGGCGGATGTACGCAACTCGCCATTAATGGTGGGGATAAACTGTGCGTCATCTCGCCAGAACAGGTCGTAGTTACCGATGGGCGGTAGCGACTCCGCCAGCTCAGGTGGGGGTCGATTCGGATCCAGAGGTTCGTTGTCCTGGTCGAAGCGCTGTTGCTCGGCCTGTTCGATGTCCAGGGCCTCTTGTTCTGTGTAAAAGCGCTTCTCGCCCAGATCTCTGGGTCTTTCAAACGGAATAATAGAAGTGTGTTTCCAGACGGCTTGTAAATTGGGAACACCCCATTCGGTGCGGGGCACCTGGTATTCCTGGGCCAACAGAGGGCTGGCGACTAGCGCAATTCCGAATATCACGTATTTGCCTGTTTTCATAATGCTACTCTTTTCGCTAAGGCTCAGAGTCAGAAGCTCGCTGCCGGTTTATGCAGAACTCGTTGAGATTGCTGTGGTTTTCTCTCATTTGCAGCCTACCATCGGGCATTCTACTGTCAATGAAAACTCACCGGTTTGGCGGTTTTCCTGTCCGTTGTCAGGCGTGGAATGCAACAAATTGTGATTTGTCTCAGCATTACTAGAACTTATTGAACTACCGGGCACTTATTTGTCATGATAGACGGCCCAATACAACAATCAGATACTTTATTCAGAGGCTTTATCATGCGCAATTCAACACGGCTCCTGGCCTTGCTTGTGGCAGTCCTATTCAGTAGCCAACTACTGGCTCAACAGGGCAACGCCCGAGGCACCATCGGCGAAAGCCCCTACAATGTCATCCGAGGCTGGGCCAAGCCCTTTCAGGAGAACGGTTTTGCTTTCGGCGGCAATTCCGGCATCTTGGCTGAATCACCGGACCGCATCATCATCGCGCAGCGCGGTGAGACCGTATTACCTTACCCTGTTCCCGATGACTTTCCCGGTTATGCCGGCTTCTTAGGTATCAATGTGTTGCAGGAAACCAACCGCCGTACCTGGCAGAACTGCCTGTATACAGTAAATGGTGACGGTGAAGTTCAGGAAATCTGGACTCAATGGGACTATCTCTGTGAAGGCTCAGCAGGCCCTGGCCCACACCGGGTTCGTATCAGCCCCTATGACCCGGAGCGCAAGATCTGGCTGGTCAACGAGACGTTTCACCAGATCTATGTGTTCTCCAACGACGGCAGTGAATTGCTGGCCACATACGGTGAGAAGGGTGTGCAAGGTGATGATGGGAGTCACTTCGGTCGACCGCAGGATGTCACCTTCCTGCCCGATGGCAGAATTCTGATCGCCGATGGCCTGGACAATCACCGCGTCATGATCATGGATAACGACATGAACTACCTCGGTGAATTCGGTGGCTTTGGAGATGGTCCGGGGCAGTTCAATACCATCCATGCAATCGCCGTCGGTCCCGACGGAAGAATTTTCGTGTTAGACAGGTCGGGTGGAGAAGTTAATTTGTTCCGTACAACTGATGATCCCGCCGTTATTGAGTTCGAACGATCAATAGGCTCTCGATTGACGCTACCGCTAGATATCATCGTCAATGAAAATGATTTCTGGATTACCGACCTTGGCCCTCTGCGGTTCGTTAATTTCGACTTCGAGGGCAATATAAAATACACCTGGCTGGTGCCTCGTGAACTGCCCGATGGCTATCTGGAAGTACATACCTTCAGTGTCGATTCGGAAGGCAGTCTTTACGGTGGTGATAATCAATATGGGCGCACGCAGAAGTTCATACCGAAACCAGGCGCGAGTGCCGACTTGTTAATCGAGGCACCATGGGTGGCTAACTAGTCAAGCTATGCATCTGTTTCGAGATTGGTAGAAAGCAATTTTGTTCTAATTTGGTTGAATGCTTACAAAGCGGAAGAGAAAGTAATGAAAACAACAATAACAAAGCTATTTATCAATCTTGGAATTGCGTCGTTGCTCAGCTTGAGCTCCATCGCATTCGCTCAGGATGGGTCTCGTGTTAACAAGCTGATTGAGCTATTTGAGAATGATAAGCCTGCTTTTGGGATATTGTCTTTCGACTACTCCTTAAATAACGCTCGATCTATGGCAACTTCAGGGCTCGATTTCGTTTTTATCGACATGGAGCATGCGCCATTTGATATCGAACGGCTGAGACTGTTTCTGCTTGGAATGACCAACAAGCGGTCGATTCTTGCAAAAGGTAATCTGCAACCCGATGTAGTTCCCCTGGTGCGGATTCCGGCTGCCGCTGGAGCAGAAGAACTAATCGCACAAGCCAAACAAGTGCTGGACGTGGGAGTGTACGGTATCTTTTTCCCGGCGATTAATACACGTGAGCAGGCCGAATTGGCCGTGCGGGCCACCCGCTATCCACAATACAACGGGGCTGATGATTACGAGCCGCAAGGTCTGCGCGGTCGTAATCCGTCAAATGCCACGTGGTATTGGGGCATACGCGACTACCATGCCAAGGCTGACGTGTGGCCACTCGACCCTCAAGGAGAGCTCCTTGCGATGATGTTTATTGAATCTGCCGAAGGCGTGGAGAACATCGACGAGATTATCAGTGTTCCAGGACTCGGCGGCATATTCATCGGTCCTTCAGATCTGAGTGGGTCCATGGGTTATGCCAGCCCGGCCGCTCCTGAGGTTGAGGCGGCGATTCAAACTGTGTTGAGTTCCTGTCTGGCCCACGATGTGCCCTGCGCAATTACTACCAGTCAGGGCTCGGTTGAGCAGCGTATCGAAGAAGGCTTTCGCTTCGTTACAGTGGGTGCCGATGGTGGATTGAATACCGGTGCTGCCAATGCGCTCAGACTCGGTAGAGAAGCCGGGGGGCGCTAGCTCAACAATGAGACCGAGCATGGGCGGGTACTAACCCTTTATTTTTCTATTAGAAAATCCACTTTGTTCGAACGCCTTGAAATCTCAAGAATGAATTATGTAATCTTCATTCATTAATAGCATATTACTGTAGGTTGCCTCGCACTATACTCGATATCGATAGAGCCACGGCGAGTCGTTAGTGAATAATCTCTGCAAGAACAGGAAATCTACGAATAGCTTTAGCGAGCGCAACCACATCGATTTACACTCCAGAACAAGAGTAAATAGAGGCCATTCTCGGCCGCGCCTGCGTCCAATTTGGAAGTGCTTCCCGGGCTTGCTAGTATGATTCTCCATGATTGAGCTGCAGCATATTCAAAAATCTTTCGACCACGGCAAGTCCTATGCCGTAAAAGATACTTCGTTTACGGTTGAACGCGGCGAGCTGTTAGGATTGATAGGAGAGTCTGGCAGCGGCAAGACTACTACACTGAAGATGATCAATCGTCTGGAGGAGCCGAGCCATGGCTCCATCTTGGTTAACGGTAGCAATGTTCTTGAGCGAAACCCGGAAGAATTACGTCGCAATATCGGCTATGTATTTCAGGGTATCGGGCTGTTTCCACACTATACGATTGCGGAAAATGTGGCCGCCGTTCCAAACTTGCTGGGTTGGGACAGCGAGCGAATACACCGGCGCTGCCGGGAAATTCTGGATCTGGTAGGGCTACCCTTCGATGAGTATGGCGACCGCAGCTCAACACAGCTCTCCGGCGGGCAGCAGCAACGAGTCGGTGTGGCGCGGGCTTTGGCAGCGGAACCAGAGGTGATGCTGATGGATGAGCCCTTCGGCGCACTAGATCCAATTACGCGGGCGCAGCTGCAGGAGGAGTTTAAACGACTGCAGAGGGAACTGAAGCTGACCGTGATAATGGTCACTCATGACATGACCGAAGCCTTGCTAATGGCTGATCGCATTGCGGTAATGAAAGAGGGTGAAGTCTTGCAGATTGGCACTCCCCGAGAGCTGCTCAATAGTCCCGAACATGACTATGTTAGAGACATCGTAGAAATGCCCAAGCGGCGTGCCGATCGTCTCGAAACACTGATGCGCGAGCCATGAACGATAACCTGCGCGAACAACTCCTATTATTGCCGGCCTATTTCCAGGGGCACCTGGTGCTGACGCTCATCTCCTTGTCCCTCGGAATTGCAATCAGCATTCCTTTAGGTATCTGGGCAGCTCAATCGCCAAGCGTAAAACGACCTCTGCTGGTTGTCGTGAGTATTATTCAGACTTTTCCGAGTATCGCTATTTTGGCACTGGTAGTTGCCCTGTTAGGTGGGCAAATCGGTCTGGTGCCGGCAATCACCGCATTGGTGTTGTATTGCATGTTGCCGATCGTGCGTAACACGGTCACTGGCCTCGAAACTGTTTCTGCGGATGTAATGGAAGCGGCCCGAGGTATCGGTATGTCATCGGGACAAATTCTCAGGCGTGTGAAAATACCGTTGGCACTACCGGTAATTATTGCGGGTATTCGAACAGCCGCCGTCTGGACAGTGGGGCTGGCAACTTTATCTACACTGGTCGGAGCCACCAGCTTTGGAAACTATATCTTCACCGGCTTACAAACTCGCAACCTGGTCTCGGTAACCGTGGGCAGCCTGGCAGCTGCCATCATGGCGGTGGCGGTGGATGGCATCATAGGCGGGATACAGTGGCTAACGGAAAACCGCAACGTCAATCCACCCAGTGAGAAATACAAGCGAGTCAAATTCGCGGTAATTGTGGGCATCCTGGCCGGATTCTCGATCTCGGCGTACAGCCTGTTACCTAAACCTGCCGCCGATTTTATCGTGGGTGGGAAAACCTTTACCGAGCAATACATTATTGCGGGTTTGCTTACCGCCGAACTGGAGGACGTTGGGTTTCGTGTCGATCAACGCTTAGGTCTGGGCACGGAGGTTGTGTATGAAGCAACCGCCAACGGCTCGATCGATATCTATCTGGAATACTCGGGCACAATCTGGGCCAACCGCATGAATGAGGAGGGTAACCCTGGCCGGGAAGCCGTTCGCCTGGCGGCGGCAGATTTCGTTGCAGAAGTCGATGGCATGGTTAGTATCGGAGCGCTCGGTTTTCAGAATCTTTATGCGCTGGCAATGCGCAAGGATCGCGCGCAGGAACTGGGGATCGCCACAATAGAAGATCTGATCCCTATTGCCGATACGCTGGTCGCTGGAGGTGATCTGGAATTTTTTGGGCGTCCTGAATGGATTACCCTGAGGGATACCTACAACATCGATTTCGCCCAGAAGCTCACCTTCGATCCTTCGCTGATGTATACCGCTGTCGATGAGCGCCAGGTAGACCTTATTTCTGGTTATACCAGTGACGGGCGCATTGCCGCTTATGATCTGCAGCTCATTGAAGATAACCGCAATGCGATTCTGCCTTACGACGGTATGTTGCTGGCCTCAGCCAAGGCAGCGAGAAATCCGCTCTTCATGGATACGGTTCGCGCCTTAGTCAATCGAGTTTCCGACGATGCCATGCGTGAAGCCAACAAGCTGGTGGATGTCGATGGCAGAACGATATCCGATGCCGTAGATTATCTGCGCAGCGTCATCAGGCAGTAAGCCAGCTCAGGGTTGGATTGAAAACGGGACGCCGGTAGTACTGTAAACAAACGCACCCGTGCTCGGTATTTCGTAGGCAAAAAACACTGTCAGAGAAGCGGAATCCACACCGAAGGCACTGGGTACGAATTCACTGAACGCGACCAGTTCTTCGGAGCTGTTAAGCGCCCGCGGCAGGATCGTACCGCCCAATGTGCCGAGCTCCCCATCCCAGGCCTGGTAACCCCCTTGATCGTCGCGCAAGAATAAGCCCACACCTTCGACCGAGATCACAACGTAGGTCACTCCAACCAGTCCTTGATGCTCGCTCGGTATTTGCAATGTTGCCCGGACATCGATGGAATCTTGCGAGCTGAATAGTGAAACCGCAGTCTCTGAGTCGCCGGTTCTGGTTGCCCCACCGTACATTATCGAGCCGGAATCGCCGCCAAGGGAAGTGATACCTAGAATTCGCGATACCCGTAGCGCGGCGATCTGAAAGCGGCTGTGATTCAGTGTGTGCACCGCATCTGCTCCAAGTTCAGTATTTGCACGAGACACTCCGCAAGCCAGTCCGTTGCATTGATTACTTAAGGGATTGGAAAAAAGGGGTAATTCGGTGGAGCCAGGATAGTCATTGGTGTTCGCCATAATAGTAGCGAAGGAGCCGTCTACGCCATGGCCCAAGGACCAGGGAAACGTCCCCTCTGCCCCGGCCTCCCGATGAGAATGAACCAGACCAAAGTTATGCCCCAATTCATGGGCCAGTGTTAAATCGTCGCAGCCGTCACCTCCTCCATCAGGAAAGCCGGGCATATACAGCGTAACGTACAGTTCGGAATCAACAATCGACGGATGAAATAATTCACCCCGATAGCCAATGCCGCCTGTGGAACCTAGACCGCATAAATTGCCGGAATCAAATCTACCGTCGATAAGTACCACGATGTCAGCACCGATTTCAGAACGAATCGTGGACACTGACTGGAACGCCGGATGCGTGGCATCGGACAGTGCATCTTGCGTGACATTCAAATTGCTATTGACATTGTAGTCGACAAATCCATAGTACACCGGACGAAACTGAACCAGAGCTCCACTGTCGGCATAGTAGGCATTGGTGACCTCTACCAGCTGATTAATCTCCGTCTCGGGTGAGGGGTGGCCGATGTCATCCAGAAATTTCTGCGTGTAGAGCAACATCAAGTCGACTTCAGATTTGAAATCAGGGGCAACCACTGATGTGGCACTATTCGGATCGGTGTTGGCAATTGCCTCGTTGAAATCCGTAATGCCATCGCCGTCGGTGTCCACCAGGGTTTCCTTGTTGACGAAGACGAAGGCATTCTGTTGCATGTATTCCCCGAACAGGTCGCCGACAAACACGCCACTTGCGACTTGTGGGTGGGAGGCATCGGTAAGCTGCACGGTGTAATTGAGCGTCGTGCTGGCCCCCGGTGCCAGGTTGCTTATAGTGCATTGCAGCGATGGTTGGGCAGCGGTGGAGCCCACTTCACAGCCGCTGCTGCTGATGAAATCTGTTTCATCTAGAATAAACAGGATATTGACGTCTTCATTGATGAGGGTGGATGAAAGGTTATTGGTGATGCGAATCGATACCGTGAGATTATCTCCGACCGTGGCATTGATCTGAGTACCGGAATTACCACCGCTTGATGTCAGCGTCTGCACTACGCTGACATCGTTGCCACTGAGCGCAACAAAATCGACCAGCGCATTGCTACTTGGCGAGCCCGACGAGACATAACCCCCATCGTCACTGGGCAAATACTGTGCGCCCCTGGCGAAGGAATAGACCCAACCGATGTAGTCATAACTGTTCTCTAGTGGGATTGCCTGAAGCGAATACTTTCCGGTAGGGCTGTAGATGGTCGCCAGAACGACCTGGGAATTGAAGGTAAGAGAAATGCCGAACGACTGATCTTGATCGCTGAATCCTCCACGCCAGCCGCTGTCTCCATTCAGATAATCACTGCGCTGCTCGATGACATAATTGAAAGCCTGCTGGTCTGCAATTTCCAATGTCAGGGTATCGTTTGCCAGCAGACCCTCGAACAGGGAACCGGAGAGATAGACTGCTCGCTGTGTGTCAACCTGCTCTGGCAGAGAAATTCCCGCCAAGTCGTCCAGATATCTTCCAGGATCGACTAGTTCCCACAGTGCTTCTGTGTCGGCCAGGGAAACGTTGCAGAAAATACTACCAACCAGAAACAACAAATGGCTTGTTAATCCGCTAGCGATGAAACACTGCTTACGACGACCCATTTAGATTCCTGCTGTTCTACCATTATTTGGTTTTAGTCGAATAGCGTAAGACATCTGACAAGTTCAATGGTTCCAGGTTCGGAAACTCAAGCTGACTGCTTAGTCGGCTCTCAAGGGTGAAGCCACACTTTTCCAGCACGCTGGCCGTCGGCTTGCAAGTCGAGACCGGTCCCTCCGATCAGCAGAGGGTCCCTAATTGTAAATCGCGGCACGTGCGGCGGCGTGAACCTGAAGAGAATAGAAAATATCGCTGTTCTGAATCATACCGATAAACACGACGTTTTCCACCGGGTCGATCCAGAACCAGGAACCGGCGATACCCCACCACCAGTGCGTACCTACGGGGGCACCCTGATGGGCCGCCGAATCGTTAACAACCGCGAAATCCAGGCCAAACACGTTGCCGGGATAGAGCTGGCCGATATTAGGAACCGCATCCGGCAGCTGGTTGCTGCGCATGAGCTGCACGGCCTCTTCAGAGAGGAGTCGATTGCCGTTAAGTTCGCCACCGTTCAGGTGCATCTGGGCGAACTTCATGTAATCTGCGGCAGTGGAAGTCAATCCGCCACCGCCGGACAGGAACTTGGGTGGGTTCAGAAATGAGCCGTTGTCTGTGCGAGTCAACGTGCCGTTCTGACCGGGGTTGTATTGACGAGACAGGCGGCTGGCGTTGTCAGACTTCACATAGAAACCGGTATCGACCATGCCCAGCGGATCGAAGAGTCGTTCCTGCAAAAAGACGTCGAAGGTCTTACCGGACAGTTTCTCTATCAGGTAACCCTGCACATCCACCGAGATACTATAAACCCATTGCGTGCCGGGTTGATAATCCAGAGGAATATCACCCAGAGCCGGAATCGATTCCGCCAGCGTGTAATTCGGCGTGTTCATGATGCCGGCCTGAAAATAGGCATTGGCAATGGGTCCCTGGGACAGTGGCGGAGTGTAGAGCAGGCCGCCGGTATGACTCATCAGTTCGCGGACTGTCATCGGATGGTCGGCAGGTTCAGTTACCCAGCTGCCGTCGTCATTCTGAGAAACGAACACTTCCATGCCGGCCAGCTCAGGTAGGTGTTTTTCCACCGCATCATCCAGTGTGAACTTGCCTTCGTCGTACAGCATCATCAGCGCGGTGCCGGTAATCGGCTTGGTCATCGAGAAGATTCGGAAGATCGTATCGTCACGCATGGGGACCTGGTCTTCCACATTCTGGTAACCTAGTGACTGGGTCATTTGAATTTCACCATCCTGAGCGATCATGACTACCGCGCCAGATAACTTGTTAGCGTCGATGCGTGCCTGAATGTCTGCAGCCACAGCATCCAGCCGGGATTGCTCGATATCCGCCAGAGCAAAATTCGCGATGAGTGTCAGGCTTAGTCCAAGCAGCAGCTTGACGAGCCTGTTTTCGTTGATTCTTTCAATCATTGGGGATCCCCTGTAAATACTGTTCGGTCGACACTTGAGAGGCCGTATTAGAGCATCAAATCTGAGCAAAATGAAAGCTCGCTACGTCGATTGATGCGCAGGACAGGATGGATCCCTAGATTGTGGTTACTTGGGGAGAGGAAATTGATCCAATAAACGCAGCAGTGCTTCCTCAGTAATCCGGGAGCTGACGATGCTCATGTCGCGAAAAATGCCCTGTGCGCGAACTCTGCTGGTGTTATGCGACACCTGCTCCTCTTACGCCCACATAAACAGAATACAGAGACTGGCTCGCCGTCATGAACAATCGATTCCGTTTGGCACCACCGAAGCACACGTTAGCACAGACTTCCGGTAGGCGAATGACGCCGATGGTATCGCCATCGGGCGCCACAACCTGCACCCCGGGTCGGGCGCCGGCCCATACGTTGCCGTCCACATCACAGCGGATGCCGTCAGCGGATGTACGAGAGCCACTGGTGGGATCCACCAGCTCGGCAAACACGCGCCCGTTTCTCAGACTGTCACCGTCAACGTCCCACACCTTGATATCCTGCCCCGCACCGGTGTTGGCGACGTAGAGCAGGGAGTAGTCGGGTGAGAAGCACAGGCCATTTGGTGCATCGATATCGTCGGTGACCCGGCTGATGCTCAAGTTGTCGCCATCGACGCGGTACACCGATAGCGGCTGCTCCTGATCGGCCCTATTGCCTTCATAGTTGCCGCGTATCCCATAGGGAGGATCGGTAAACCAGATACTGCCATCGGGATGCACGACGGCATCGTTCGGTGAATTCAGTGGACTTCCATCGTAACTATCGGCGATCACAGTTACGCTACCATTATACTCGTAACGCGCCACGCGCCGACCACCGTGCTCACAGGAAATCTGCCGCCCCTGGAAGTCGAAGGTATTGCCGTTACTGTTGCCCGACGGATTGCGAAACTCGGTAACCCGGTCATCGTCTTCGATCCAGCGTAGTTGCCGGTTATTGGGAATATCGCTCCACACCACGTAACGCCCCACGCCGTTCCAGGCCGGTCCCTCCGCCCACATGGTGCCTACGTGGTGACGCTGAATTGGTGTGTTGAAGAGAATGTAACGCCGGAAGCGGCCGTTCAGAGCAACCAGGTCCGGGTCCGGATAGCGCAATGGCGTATTGCCCGACCAGTCCCGGCTCTGGTGCGGAGCCACGTCCTGTGCCTGGGCGAGTTTGGGAAGTAGGGTTGCACCGGCTGCGGCGGCGGCTAGGAATGAACGACGTTTCATAGTGGCCTCGATGACATCATGCAAGTACGGTCCACTGAATGCGGTCTTCGCTCGCTGGTGCCTTGTTATAGATTGTCCCAATCGATGCTAATGGAAGGTGCTTGGGATGTCGAGGTCAGTTGCGGTGGAGATGACCAGAGGAGAACGACAGCAGCAGCCAAACTGTGTAGCATGCAGCGCTGTGAGCCTCTACTACTTCATCAAAATCATCCACGTGAGTTGCGCGGTGTTGACGTTCTCAGGTTTCACACTGAGAGCTTACTGGATGCTGGTGGAGTCTGACTACTTGCAACACAAAATATCCCGCGTGTTGCCGCATCTGATCGACACCGTACTACTACTCAGCGGCATCACATTAGTCATCATGAGCCGGCAATATCCAACACTGGTGAACTGGGTCACGATCAAGATCGGGCTCTTGCTTCTTTATATAGTGTTGGGATCGTTTGCGATAAAGCGAGGAAGAACCCGGCAGATCAGGATTGTTTGCCTTGCGGGAGCACTACTCACCATAGCGGCGATTTTCGCGGTGGCAAACCTTAAGATTTCGTATTAGGGCCAACTACTTGTTCAGAGGGCCCTGGTCCACAGCACCCAGGAATGGACCGTCGACACAGAGCCGTCTGCCATCCGGAGCATCGCAGGCACCACAGATACCCACACCGCACTTGGTCAGGTAATCGATCGCGTTAAAGATCTGTTCGGGCGCGCAGAATTTTCGTTGCACAGCCTCGGCGGCATGTACCATGGGTGCCGGGCCACAATTGTAGAAGACCAGATTCTCCAACTCATTCGCAGGCAGTTCATTCAGCCGCTGTTCCAGTAATTCGGTCAACACCCCGTGATGACCACGACTGCCATCATCGGTGGCGATATGCAGTGTGCTGACCGCGTCGCACTCGTCGATAAAATACAGCCGCTCTTCGGAACGGGCCCCCATGAAGATTTCCGTATTGCCGAAATCGCGGGCCAATTGGTACATCGCGGCCAGACCGGTGCCGCCTGCTACCGCTATGATCCTGGCACCGTTCGGCGGAGCGACGGCGTTGCCGTGTGGTCCACGCACGTAGGCTTCGATGCCCGGCTCCACGGTCATCAATGCATTGGTAAATTCACCCAGGTTGATGATTACCAGAGAGAAGGGATCGTCAGTCAGTGCCGAGAAGGGTTTTTCTCCCAGCCCTGGAATCCACAGAAAGACAAATTGACCAGCTTGAATATCGATTTTGCGATCGAATCTCAGAATACATATATCGTCTGTGATACGAGTATTGCGCACCAGAGAAACTGGCTTGAAACTCATGTCGATATCGTAGCGCACCAGTTCTTCAGCATGCTCGGTTCCAGTTTCCAGGTCTTTGCTGAGTACTTTGAAATAGTCTGCTATCTCGTGCGTAGTCATACCAATCAACGCCGAACCAATCCCAATGATGCAGGCGCCGACTGACTGAAACTCACGCACATTAGCCGCACTGCTAATGCCGCCACAGGCGATGATCGGGCAATCGACGCTGGACTGAATTTCCTGTACACACCGTAGTGCAGTGGGAAGAATGGCCTTGCCGGACACGCCGCCTTTGCCGTTGCTGAGAATCGGGTGACCGTGTGCCTGGAAACTTTCCGGTCCCATGGTATTGATAGCGCAGATCGCATCGGCTCCGCCTTCCACAGCCGCACGGGCTATCTCGTCTATATTCGGCACATTGGGTGTGAGCTTGGGAACCACCGGGATGCTCACGGCTGCCTTCACGGTGCTAACTATTTCCCTGACCAGGTCCGGATCCTGTCCCATCGCCATCCCATAGCCCTTGGCATGGGGACATGACAGATTCAACTCCAAGCCATCGCCGTGGGGTGCCAGCAGCTTGGCTACCGCGACATATTCCTCTACGCTGCCGCCGAAGATCGAAATCAGCAGGAAGCGATCTTCGGGAATGTCGAGCCTGGACATCATTTCCGCCGCACGCTCGGCGCCAGGATTGGTGAGTCCTACCGCATTGCCGAGGCTACCCGGTTCAGTCTGGGTGAGAATGGGCTCACGATATCCCAGGCGCGGCTGGGGTCCGATGCTCTTGGTGGTCAGCACGCCAACTTCCGGTATGGTATCGAACACACGCTGAATTATGCTGGCAGAGCAGCTTACTATTCCTGAAGGGATGGTGAAGGGGCCAGAGAGGGTCTTGCCTAGAAACGCTGTCTTCAACGGAGAGGGGAACTCATCTTCAATTCATAACCAGTGGCGCATTTTATAGCGTGTAGGAAAATAGGGATAGGGCTATTTCCCCTGGCTCGACATGTTAGCAAGACTGTAGAGCCTTGACTCAGCATTTTGAGCCGAAGAGGCTGTCTTTTGCTGAGTTGGATCAGGGCTTAAGCTATTACAAATTGTAGGGCTGGCAGGGGCTGGTGAAGCTCTGAAGCCATTTTGAATGCCCAGTCGATATGCTATTGTCTGCTTCTTCTGAAACTCTTTAAAATGCGGGTGATTGATGCATTCCCGCCCGATAGGACACACTCATGTTGTTGAAACTTCGTTATTTACTCTGCCTCATACTTTTCATTATGCCGATCAGTTTTGCCACCGAGATTAATGGCTTCACTATCATCCAGAATGGCGAGCTGGATTTTGCTATCGAGTGGGATGAAAGCTCAGATCGACTGCAGTCGCGGGTGCTCTATGGCAACCCATCGGAAGAGGGGCTCTACATTATCCGGGTGCGGTTCCCGGCCGGTGCCTCCACCAATCCCCATCACCACGACCAGGATCGATTCGTCACAGTCATCGAAGGGATCTGGTATACCGGCATGGATGCCAGCAAGGATCTCGACGAAACTCTGGCGATTCCCAGAGGCGGATTCATGGTACATCCGGCTGGTGCAATTCACTATGATGCGGCGAAAAACGTCCCGGCCATAGTGGAAATCCGAGGCTGGGGACCGGTCACTACAACACAGGTAGAGTAATCAATTATAGAAGTGTCGGGCTCTGGAGCCCAGCACCCTAACTGTATTTATAACATTTCCTTCAAAGCCGGTTTGGTTACTTTTCCCATCGCGTTTCTGGGCAGCTCATCGATGATCTTGATGGCCTTGGGAATCTTATAGGAGGACATCTTGCCATTACACCATTGCTTCAGCGAGTCGTAATCTAGTTCGGCGCCTTCGACCAGGGCGATCACGGCAGTAACCGATTCGCCCCAGGTTTCATCTTCGACACCGATTACCGCTACTTCGCCGATAGCGTCGTGGTTCAGTAACACGCCCTCGATCTCCAGAGCCGAGAGTTTGTATCCACCGGACTTGATGATGTCCACCGAAGAACGACCCATGATGCGGTAATAGCCGTCTTCCACAACAGCTACGTCACCGGTGCAGAACCAGCCGTCCTTGAATGATTCGCGGGTGGCTTTTTCGTTATCCCAGTACTCGAGGAACACATTGTCCCCCTTGATACGAATCTCTCCCGGCAGCGCTTCTTCGGTGATGGCCCCGTCGTATTCATCGAATAGTTGCACCTCTACACCAGGCAGTGCTTGACCCACGCAACCGGCGCGGCGTTTGCCATGGTAAGGATTGGAGATGCCCATGCCGATTTCCGTCATGCCGTAACGCTCCAACAGGATCTGCCCGGTCAGCTCTCTCCACTGTTTGAACAGCTTTACCGGGCAGGCAGCGGACCCGGATATATTCAGCCGCATCGGTTCGAAGCCAGCGCAGATCTGCTGCACGCGTTCGGCATCGATGCTGTCGAAATATTGAATCAGTTTTACATAGATAGTCGGTACCGCCATGAACACGTTGTAAGTGCCGGCGATAACCTGGTCGGTGATTTTGGGGATATCGAACTTGGCGAACAGGTGTACGGTAGCGCCGGCCCACAATCCACAGCTGAGAATATTCACGATGCCGTGAATGTGATGCAGCGGCAGGAACAGGGGAATGACGTCATTCTCGCTCCAGGCCCAGGCTTCGATCAGAGTGGTAATCTGCGCATGGATAGTCTTGTGAGTACTTACTACTCCCTTGGGTTTATTGGTGGTGCCGCTGGTAAACAACATCATGGCACGCCGGTCGGGCTCGAGGCTTGGAAGCGCAACCGTTTCATCGGCAAGCACATCAGCGACTGACACCAGCTCGATATTGAGTGATGCGCAGAGTTCTCTAAGCGACTCCTGGTATTCGTCGTTGGCAATCATGCGAGTGACGCGGGCACTGCTCAGGTAATGATCCAGCTCAGCCACTGCCGAGGCAACGTTTAGCGGTACGGCAATACCACCGGCTCGCCACACACCATGCATGGTAGTCACGTAATCGAGGCTGGCAGGCATAAAGAAAGCGATGCGTTCTTCTTGAAGATCGGTTTGGCCATTCAACAGGCCGGTAGCGAATCGATCGATGCGCGCATTTACCTCGCCATAGCTATAATTATTATCGCCATCTACCAGGGCGAGCTTGTCGTTGTCGTCTATCAGTTGGGGGAATGAATCTGCAGCCATTATTGCTTCCGTTGTTCAAGTCTATGGAAGGGGGCACTAACGCGTCTCCGCCGATGCCTAAATGTCATCACGTTGTTATTGTCCCCTGTTCTCACTTTAAAACATAGCGCTTACGATGAAGAATAGTACCGAGGGCCCTAACAAGCAACCTACGCCTGTGTAAAATGTTGCGGTCATGGCACCATAGGGAACCAACTTGGGGTCGGTAGCGGCCAGTCCCGCCGCCACGCCACTGGTAGTGCCCATGAGTCCGCCAAACACCATGGCAGACTGTGGATTATTGAGTCCGATGTGACGTGCTACTAACGGAGTGCCAATCATCACCAGGATTGATTTTACCAGCCCCGCAGCTACGCTGAGCGTTATTACCGCATCACTCGCGCCGATAGCTTCTCCGGTGACCGGCCCGACGATGTAGGTCACCGCGCCAGCACCGATGGTAGTAATCGCAGTTGGATCGGTATAGCCGAACATGACAGCGATGGCTGCGCCAACGATGAATGAGACGATAACCCCGGCAAAAATGGAGATCACACCGGCAATGCCGGCTTTCTTGAGTTCGCTCAAGTGAACTCCATAGGCGGTAGCGACGATTGCAAAATCGCGCATCATACCGCCGCCCATCAAGCCAATCCCGCCCAACAGTGTGACGTCGGCAAGGCCGGTATTTCCACCGGTGGCGACACCGCCGAAATAAGCGGCGACCAGCCCCAGCGCGATTGCTATGGCCGAACCATGAATACGACCCTGAGTTAGCTTGTCTGCTAGAAAATAGGAAATCCAGATCGTGACACCGACCACGGCGAAGGCGACGATCAGGTTGTTTCGAACAAAGACGGTTTCGAGAATATCCATCAGACCGCCCCCTGCTCTTCATTGTCTTCTGGCGGTGTTGCGGTGCCACTAAGCTTGCTGAGTATGGGCACCAGCGCAAAACTTACGATAACGGCTGCTACACCGGCCGCCAGTGCCAGCAAACCTCCGTCTACAGCCGCCGCGACATTTTGCCGCGCCGCCATCGCTACCACGATGGGTATATACATGGCGCTCCAGAACTGGATACCACTGCCTGCCGCACCATGGGTTACTTCCTTGAATTTGTCGGAGTTACTGGCCAATACTAGAAACAACATGGCAATACCGACGCCGCCCACGTTGGCTTCAACATTCAGGGCAATTCCGAGGGCTTCACCGATTATCATGCCCAGAATCAGGCACCCAGAAAGCAGGGCTACTCCATATACAATCATTATTCTTATCCTTTTTTAGTACAGCGAGTCGTTATCTGACAGACCCGACCAGGCCGATGATATGACGACGGTGGGGGCTAGTGCAATTTGCACGTATGGGATCAGGATCCCACTAGATTCAAACGTAAGCCGTTGAATCGAGTGCCCGATGCCAAACTCCATCGTTTGACATGGCTGTTGGGTTTGTAGGTTAATTATGCTCCGGTCGGCGAGGAGTTCGGCACGCCATCCCAGACAGGGGTTGCTGACTGTCCTTTTTTCGTCAAATTAGTGGATTCGATATGACGAAAATTCTCAAGTCTGTTGCTGCTACGTTGTTAGGCACGTTGTTGCTAATCTCAACGGGTCTGGCACAAGACGTAACCACAGAGATCCTGGAAAACGCCCAGGATAAACAGCAGTAGCACGAACACTGCAATCCCCATACCCAACACTATGGAGTAGATGAGGCTGGTGGTGAAGAAAATCACCCCAGTGAGAAAATAACCACGCTGGAAATAAAACTTCAGGCTGAGATAGAGATAGACAAACATCCAGATCACCAGCGCGCCGCCGATGTAACCGAAGGCCGCGCTCAGGTAAGGCAGATCCAAATCTTCCACCAGCCCTACCAGCAAGCTTAGGAAGAACGCGAAGATCAGAAAGGCATGGTTGTGCAGGGTCAGCACCAGATGCTTCACGTAATAATGGCGCGTGAAGATGAACAGCGGTCTTTGTATCAGGGCCAACAGCGGTATCATCAGCAGCATGAAGAAGGTGATGTATTCCTGTGAGTCGAGGAAGAAGCCCTGGGGATCGTTCATGACTACTTGAAAATTCTCCTCAGTCTACGCGACTAATACTGTGCTTAAGTTCTGGTTGGATTCTTCTGAAAGAAAGGGCAGCTTTATACTCCCGACAATATCCAGTATCTCTTGCAGATCCTCTACTGTGGCCCCCTCACCATTGAAGGTGAAATTGAGTCCTTCCGGGTCCACGCTTACTCCTGCTGCTTCCAGTCCCGCCATCACATTCTCGGGAATCTCGTCCGGGTTTGCTTCAAAGCCATCGATAGTGAGATTTAATCCGTCCGGATCCACGATCACTCCTGCCTCGGTCAGTTGCTCCAGCACCTCCTCGGGAATCTCGTCGTCGGTAGCTTCTGCGTCTTCCACCAACGCCGACTGCATGGATTGCAGGGATGTCATGGTACTGACCATCAGGAAAAATCCGATACTGATGATCAGGAACAGCCGCAGCGGCGGCGAGTATGAAGTGCGTCGGCCACCGAAGTATTCCTTGGCCAGGAAACCCGGCTTAGTCAACAGATAATAAACAGTTCGGTAGGCGCGGCCGTCCAGTTCGAACATCACCCTCAGCATCTCGTGCAGGAAATACAGGAAGGGGCGTCGCACTTCCTTATTCTGCTGGCCGCAGTTTCCACAGAAATTGCAGGCCAGGGGATAACCGCAATTGGCGCAGCTGGATTCTTCGGCAACTATCGGGTCTGTCATGGGGCTGTGTTTCTTCTGGTTTATGTAGCAGGTGTTTTTACTACTTTAGCAGCTATCGTGTGCGAGCAGCAGCCACATTAGTAGTGCTCAGCAGGCTGAGGAGCGGGGTTTGGGAAAGAAGTCTCCCGGCCCTCTCTTGACCTCATAGCGATCAAGCAGAGGGCGGGATTCTCCAAGAGCACCCGGACACAGTTTAAGAGGTGTGGAGGGGCTGAGTCCGGATGTTTGCAATACGACATTAGACCATTATGCTGTGTTGCAGAGGCGACCATACCACTATATATAGTGAATCACAAGCTGCCAGCTTCCTCCTAGCTGCTACTGGAAAATGCCTGAAAAGCAAGCTTTGCGTCTCGATGTAGTATTAACTTCAACAATTAACTCAATATAGTAAAGTATTTACTTTACTATAATAAGGTATGAGTTTCAGGCTCGACTTTCCAATTTCCTGCGCAATGCAGAGATTTTCACGGTCTTAAAAAATCTTGATGTAGGTCAATTGAATTCAACCCCGATTATGGTCTTATTAGTCCCACGATCAATAGAGAAACGGCTCAGCCTAAACGCTAATGATCGTAACGACATAAAGACTTCTCAAGCAGGGACGGGGTTACCGCTAGGACACGGGTAGCCCCATTTTTTTTGGGTAGCGTTTCTTGTATCGGGCTGCACGACCCGTTTTCCCTGCTCTGACCGTTAGTCTTTCTAGCTGAAATATTCCAATGCCAGTCAGGGTTTATCCTCAGCGAAAATCGGTGTACCTGAAGCTTCCTAGCTTGTCAGATTACCGTCGTCATCCCACTCGGCAATGATTTCCTTGCGCGATTGGTCCACGCATTTTGACAGCCACTGGGCATCATATTGCTTGCCGTGTTGCTGCAGCACTCTCTCAGGAACGCCATCCCAGACGTTGGGTGTATTACCGACGTAACCCAGATCCTTCAAGCCCAACTCGGTAGTGTAGTAACCAGTCATGGTGAAATTACGCATCAGCGAGAAGAAGCTGATACCGGGTTGCAATTCCGCATCCTCCATATCGGGATAGGCAATATCATCGCAAATAGCCAATCGCTGTGGTTCGGAAACAGTGATGAAATCGGCAGCAAATTTCTCGATAGCATAATTATCCAGCCAGGCGATGCCGCCCCGAATCGGTAGCTTGTAGCGGCTTCGGTCTTTAACCATAAACTCGACAAAGTCAGGCAAGCCTGCATCCAATGCTCCGCCGTTGGGGTGATTCGAGGGCAGGATGATGTCGCACAGCACGGCGATCGTGAGCAACTCATGTTCGCGGAAATAGGATTCGGCAAACAATGTTGCGTCCCGCTGCTGCTCTGCTTCGGTGCGACCGTAAGAGTAGCTGGTTGGCAATGCTGTCCAACTGACATCACTGGCACTCTTCGCCTGACCGCTGCGCGCAATTATCCCGCCAGCCAGTGGTGCCAGGAACAGGGTCTTGAGTGTCTCTCTTCGGTCCATTCTAGAATTCTCTCGCCAGTGTCTGTTACAGGTTGCCTTGCGTCATCTGTTCGATGAGGTAATCGGACTGCCGCCATGCCAGGGCCATAATGGTCCATGTGGGATTCTTGTCCGCCTGGGAGACGAACGGTCCGGCATCGGCAATGAAGACATTACTGGCATCGTGCAATTGTCCGAACTCATTGGTTACCGATGTAGCCGGGTCCGTGCC
Organism: Gammaproteobacteria bacterium; assembly: GCA_002730035.1. Classification (GTDB taxonomy): domain Bacteria; phylum Pseudomonadota; class Gammaproteobacteria; order Pseudomonadales; family Pseudohongiellaceae; genus UBA9145. Next base: position 146,867 of record PBYU01000050.1, read on the forward strand.
CATACGCGTGGTGCCCACCTCATGAATAATCTCACCGGGCTTAGTGAGGCCATAGTCGCGATCGGCGCCGGCCTTGCTGCCTAACAAGATGCCACCCGATGCTTCCAGCAACTCTTCCATGGTGTCCTGCATGTGTCTGGCCTGATTTATCTCGTGCTCCGTCCAGTGATAATCGAAACGCAGCACCGGGATTCCCCATTCATCGACTACGGTTGGGTCCAATTCACAACGGTTTGTGTACTGTGGGACGCTTTCGCCGCGGCAAGCGATACTGAGGCGTGAGCCGTAGAATTTGCGGATATCATCACGCAACTGATTGCCGTAACCGCCGACCCGCTCGCCAATGAAGTCATTGTATTGATTGACGGCAAAACCAAAACCGTAGGAGGGCATACCCATGCCGCCACCGATTTCCAGGTGATAACCACGAGTGAAATCGAGCTTGGCGTCTTCCAGCCACCAGGGAGTATATACATGCATACCTCCGACGCCGTCTTCGTTATAGATTTCGCGGTCCATTAATTCCGGCAAGAAGGCCGCGCGGCTGGCGCCGGTAGAATCATGCAGGTAACGGCCCACATGATCGCTGTTATTGCCTAATCCATTGCTGTGTTGTGCGCTTCTCGAATTCAGCAGGATGCGCGCCGAACTACAGGCCGACGCGGCCAGCACGACACTACGGCCCTTGAGTTGATACTCCAGGCGGTCCTCTTTGTTAATATAAGACACTCCGGTCGCCAACCCTTCCTCGTCGGTGATGATCTCCCTCACCATCGAGTTAGTATAAAGGTCTACCTGGCCCCCTCTAATGGCAGGATAGATAAGCACGGTGCCAGAAGAGAAGTCGGCGTGAATGCCACAGGCACGGCTACACTGGCTACAATAGAAGCACACGCCGCGATCGTTGTTGATGCGCTTGGTGAGAATGGATTTGCGGGCCGGATAAACTGGTACGCCAGACTTTTTTGCACCGTCGATGTAGTACAGTTCATGTAGTCTGGGTTTCGGCGCGGGAAGAAAGAAACCATCCGGATCGTTGTACAATCCTTCGTTGCTGCCATACACGCCGATTAGCTTGTCGACCTTGTCATAGTAAGGTTTGATGTCTTCGTAGCCGATCGGCCAGTTGTCCCCCAGCCCATCGCTGTCTTTGCGTTTAAAATCCAGTGGGCCGAAACGCAGCGAGATTCGACCCCAATGATTGGTGCGACCACCCAGCATGCGACCACGCCACCACATGAAGTCGGTATCGTCTTTCATGGTGTAGGGTTCGCCGTCCAGTTCCCAACCGCCAATGCAGGAATTGTAGTCGCCGAATGGGCGTAGTCGGGTGCTGGCACCGCGTCGAGGAGACTCCCAGGGGTAGCGGAGTTGGGTACGCTGCTCCTCATCGGCCGGGTCGTAATAGGCGCCAGCTTCCACCAGGGCTACCTTCAGTCCCGCATTGGCTAGCTGATGCGTGGCCATGCCCCCACCGGCGCCGGAACCGATGATGATTACGTCATACTCTTGCTCGGCCATGCGCCCTCGTTACTCTCTAAAAACGGATATTGTTCACAGCGTTATAACTGTAAGCGATGGAGTTGACGCCGTCGGTGGGGAAGTCATGTTCGATGAGGTAGTGCTTGAAGCCGGCGCTGTCGGCGTGGCTGAAGATGTCGGTAAAATCAATCACGCCTCTACCCACGTCCGCCATCTGGCCTTCGGCAGTTCTGTCTTTGACATGCAGCATCGGGAAGCGGCCGGGGAACTGATTGAAGTAAGGAATTGGATCATGGCCAGCATTAATGATCCAGAACAGGTCCATCTCGAAGGCAACCAGATCTGGCTCGGTCAGAGTCGTCAGGTAGTCATAGCCGATCTTGCCCCTCTCCTGCACCACGAATTCGAAATCGTGATTGTGGTAACCCATTTGGATACCGGCTTGTCTGGTCTGTTCACCGGCACGATTTAGCATGTCGGCGTGGCGCTCGTAATGTTCGAGAGTCCTCTCATCTCCCGGTATGGAGGGAAGAACTATGTACTTTTGTCCGAGAGTCGTGGCGGTTTCGATTTCCTGCTGCAGATCGTTGCGAATGGCGCCTAACTGGATGTGAGCCGCCGGTGAAGTCATCCCGAAACCATCGAGTAGACGTCGAACTTCCGCTGCGGACTTGCCGTGGTAACCGGCAAATTCGATTTCCTTGAATCCCAGCTCCGCCAGTTGTTCGAGGGTGCCTTCGAAGTCCTCTGCCATCTCGGCTCTGAGTGAATAGAGTTGCAGGCCGATATTCTCGACACGACGGCCCTGGGCGGAAGCCAGACCCAGCGGGCTGGCGGCGATGGCACTGACCACGGCAGCTTGCTTGAGAAAATCCCGACGGGATTGGCGGGGAGATTGAAATTGTTTGCGCATCGTTGTTCTTCTCCTTCGACGGTAAGAACTGGAAGTCCAGTGTATCTTAATCGGATTATTTTTCCAGGCTCTGCCAGATCGATCCCGCCTGATTGGAAGCCACGGCCTTCTCTATAAAGCGCATGCCGCGCAGTCCATCGGACACTGTCGGTACCAGTGATTCGGTACTATCTCCCTGACGGTGTGCCTCGATCAGGTCGGCAGTCTCCCGGTAGAGATTGGCGAAGCCTTCCAGGAATCCTTCCGGATGACCTGCCGGTATGCGGGTGGCCGCCGCGGCCGATTCACCTACGCTCGATCCACCCCGGGTAAGCGTCTGGCGCGCTTCGCCCAGGGGAGTGTATTGCAGGTAGTTAGGATCTTCCTGTGACCACTGCAATCCCCCTCTGCTGCCGTAGAATCTGAGTTGCAGCCCATTTTCCTTGCCGCTGGCGACCTGGCTGCACCACAACATGCCTTTGGCGCCATTGCTGTAATGCAGCAGGATGTTGGCATTGTCATCCAGACTACGACCCACAACAAAGGCATCCAGATCGGCGAGCAGCGACTTGGCTTTCAAGCCGCTGACGAACTCGGCCAGGTGGAATGCATGGGTACCGATATCGGCGATGGAGCCGCCAGCACCGCCCTGGTCGGGATCTGTACGCCAGGTGGCCTGCTTCTGGCCACTGGCCTCGATGTTAGTTGCCAGCCAGTCTTGGGCATACTCGATCTGGATAATACGGATATTGCCCAGCTTGCCCGCCGCTACCATCTGACGTGCCTGGCGCACCATGGGATAGCCGCTGTAGTTATAAGTGACGGTAAACACCAGACCGCTCTCAGTGGCGAGTGTTGCCAGCGCTTCGGCATCGTCCAGGTTCGCGGTCAGTGGTTTGTCACAGATGACATGAATGCCGGCCTTGAGAAAGGCTTTCGCCGCTGCGCAGTGCAGGTGGTTGGGAGTGACGATGGCGACGGCTTCAATACCGCTCTTTAATTTGCCCTCCCTCGATGCCATCTCCTCGAAACTGGCATAGCTGCGTTTGGGATCGATACCCAATTCCGCCGCTGAGTCCGTGGCGCGCTGCGGGTCGCTGCTCAGTGCACCGGCAACCAGTTCGAAGCGATTATCCAGGCGAGCCGCGATACGATGGACTTCGCCGATGAAGGCGCCCTGACCACCGCCAACCATTCCCAGTCGAATCTTGGCGCTGCTCATTCAATCCCCAGGATGCGTCTATTTGCGGCTTGGTCGGTACCGCCATCGGCAAAATCATCGAATGCCTTGTCTGCCACCCGGATAATGTGTTCGTTGATGAATGCTGCGCCTTGGCTTGCTCCATCTTCTTGATGCTTCAGGCAGCATTCCCATTCGAGTACCGCCCAGCCTTCGAAATCGTGACTGGCGAGCTTCGAAAAAATGCCCTTGAAGTCTACCTGACCGTCGCCCAGCGAACGAAAGCGACCGGCGCGATCCACCCAGGATTGATACCCGCCGTACACGCCTTGCTTGGCGGTGGGATTAAACTCGGCGTCTTTAATGTGGACCAGTTTGATGCGATCCCGGTACTCGTCCATGAAGCCGAGGTAATCCAGTTGTTGCAGCACGAAGTGGCTGGGGTCAAACAGGATATTGCAACGCCTATGATTGTTAACGCGCTCGAGAAACATCTCAAAGCTGATTCCATCGTGCAGGTCTTCGCCGGGATGAATCTCGAAGCCGATATCCACGCCGTTTGCATCGAAGGCATCGAGAATAGGTAGCCAGCGCCTGGCCAGTTCATCGAAGGCGGTTTCCACGAGGCCCGGCGGACGCTGTGGCCAGGGATAGAAATAGGGCCAGGCCAGAGCACCGGAAAAACTGGCGTGAGTTGTTAATCCCAACTGTTGTGATGCCTTGGCAGCATTCAGCATCTGTTGCTTCGCCCACTCGGTGCGTGCCTTAGGATTACCGCGGACTTCCGCTGCAGCGAAGCCATCAAACATCTCGTCGTAGGCTGGGTGCACTGCCACCAACTGGCCCTGCAGATGGGTGGAGAGCTCGGTTATCTCGATGCCATGCTGCGCCAGTACTCCTTTGACTTCGTCGCAATAGTCCTGGCTTTCTGCTGCCTTTTTCAGATCGATGAGACGTTCGTCCCAGCTGGGTATTTGTACGCCCTTGAAGCCAAGCTTCGCAGCCCAGGCGCCAATCTCATCCAGTGAATTGAAAGGGCATTCGTCAGCAGCAAACTGTGCCAGAAAGATTGCCGGACCTTTTATTGTTTTCATTTACTCGATCTACACATCTAGTCGATGGTTAAAACATGAGTGAGGGCTTTCACGCATTGAGATTCTGCTTATGTAATAAATGGAGAACCCGGTAGGTACTCACCATTTGAGCTGTGTCGATTTACCAGCTCAGCTCCCCGCTTGTTGTAGGGACAAGTTATTACAAAAAGTGACGCAATGTAATAGGCAGGACCGAAATTAGTCCACCGGGCACTGGCGGGGCATCTTGTGGCGAGTCTTGGATTGAGAAAGTCTAGAAACTGCACTCCGAGGCTTCGAGCTGGATGCGGATTTCATTGCCATCTTTATCCACGTTGCGCTCGAAACAGTTACCTTCCAGGTCGCGTAACAGGCGTCGACCGGAAGCTACAGGAGTACTACTGCCGGAGGTACGATTCTTCACGTAAACCACTTCCCGTGTACGTGTGACCGGGCGCGTGTAAGTCACTCTGTCATAGCGCCTGGAATAACGTGGATAGCTCAGCAGTGAACCCAGTACCAAGCCACCTACGAAGGCACCGGAATCGTAGTGCCGGCGTCGATACCGCGGGTAGTAGCCACCATAGCCGAAATCGAAATAGCTGCCACCGCGACGATAGCCATAATTGTAGGAGTTGTATCGGGAGGGGTAATAGTTTCCATAGTCGCCATAATAGCCACTGTAGCCACGTCTGCCGTAACGACTATCGGCAGATGCCGATTGACTGATAACCAGCACCGCAATTACAGATAAACTCAATATCAGTTTTTTCATAACACCACCTACTTCTAATCTATTAGTCTCTGAACAACTTGCAAATTGACTCCATTGTGATGATACACAGGCAGTATGAACAGAAGCTGAATAATCTGAATGAGTGGTGAGGGTTTGCGATTCGATTGGTAATCAGTTCGCCGGGGTGCCCGAGGCGAGGAACTCGGGCACCAGGTCCGTCTGACCTGCTGCGATTCTATCGATCATTGCGGCTCCGTATTCAGGCGTTTTGCCAGACAGCGTAATTGATCTGACCTGCCAGTCCGTCTTGCCGAAAACCCGCGATAGCCTGATATTCCGGCGAAGAAGACATCTGCAGCAATGCCGCGGGGCGCGGGTATTCCACCAGAGCGATAGCGTCCCAATCCCCATTGCCGAGAAAGCACATGGCAGTGGTGCTGGAGAAGATGATTCGCGCGCCGACTTTTTCCAGCAATGGGCCAACACCGGCGGAATACTTCGCATACTCGGCAGCGCCACCGTCTGCCTTGAACTTGAGCAGATTCACCATGACTACCGGCTGCTCCGGCAGGGCCAGGAATTCCTGCAGTTGTTCTTGAGTGGGGCTGATGGCATTTATTTCTACCACATGGGCGTTAGCAGATTGTGTGACCCCAAGACCGGATGCAATCGCCAATCCTGCGGCTGAACTGCTACCGAGAAATTGACGCCGGGACAAATTTTGTTTATTCATTCAAACCTCCAACAGTGTAATAGAATCGCTACAGGACGAGTCACTTCTGTTCAGAACAACAGCGAAGTAACCAATTCCTAAACTAATACGTCTGGGAGTAAAAGTATATCGGAGGAGAGATTTCATGTTTCTAAAGCGTCTGGCGGCACTCGCTGAGATTCTTGCGGTGTTCGCGATGGGCAAGCTTCTCAAATCGGCAGAACACCTACGCTGCTGGGTCTGGGAGTATTCTGTATTGTAATAATCCTGGCCAACTTGATAAATGAAAAACGTAGTAGAAGCCAGATCGTTACCAAATAGACCCTATCTACTTCACTTGCATGTCTTATCGCTCGCAGGCAGGCTAACTCTTCCGCGCTGTCTGTTAACCGAGTTGGAACGGATGGGGCAAATATTGCATTGATCCCGAAACCTTTATGCGTCAAGGTACAACGAATTCCCCCCATGCCTTACAAGATTGTGAAAGGAGAAAGCCGTGCAAGAAGAGAGTCAGGTAAATTCCGATGAGCTCAGGGCGCAGGTCAAAGAAAAGTACAGGGCTGTGGCAGTCGCACCAGATGCCGAATACCATTTTCATACCGGCAGACCCTTAGCAGCACGACTGGGTTACGATTCGGCGATAACCGACAGTCTTTCTGATGCGGCAGTGGAATCGTTCGCCGGTGTGGGTAATCCCTTCTCACTTAGAGCGTTGCAACAGGGTGAAAAAATTGTCGATGCCGGATCTGGTTCCGGGTTCGATTGTTTTGTTGCCGCTACACTCGTCGGAGATCAGGGTCAGGTTGTCGGCGTGGACATGACAGAGGAAATGTTGACCAAGTCACGCGCCACGGCAGTAGCGTTAGGTGCTGACAATATCGACATACGGGAAGGCTTACTGGAAGAGTTGCCGCTGCAAGATGCTTGGGCAGACGTCGTCATCAGCAACGGGGTTATCAACCTCTGCAGTGACAAGCAACGAGCATTCGCTGAGATTTTCAGGGTACTAAAACCGGGCGGGCATCTTCAGTTCGCCGATATCGCCAACAGTGAACCCGTGCCACAATCGGCGATCAACAACATCGATCTCTGGACCAGCTGAATTGCCGGCGGCCTGCCGTGTGCAGGCTGGGAAAAGATGCTTCTCGACTCCGGGTTTGAGGATGTGCAGATTGGACCGCCAGTGGATACCTTCGGTGGTGCCTCGGGAGAGACCAATGCCAGGCAATTCGGCGTATATGGCTATGCGTTCCTGGCAAGAAAGCCTGGTTGATGGCCTGCTGTATTAGAGTTCCATTTCCATCGAAGTGAATGAAACTCCATCCTGCGTTTCTTTTGGACCAGTCACTCGAAATCCAAAACTTTCGTACACGGGCACTGCCTGCGTGGACGATTTAACCCGGGACGGTGCTTTGTTACCACGCTCAATGCAAATTGCTTTGGCGGTATTCCAAAGTTCGAGTGCGATACCTTGTCGTCTTTTTTCCGGAATGACAAAAAGCTGATCGATCGTTTGTAGCTTATGAATTGCGATAAGTCCCACTATAACTTTCTCATTAAAATAGCAGAGCGTCAGGTACTCGCTATTCTGGATTCGATCCCTAATGGGTTCTATTTGGGTGAGGGCTATAAATCGAGTCCATCCTGTTTCGTCAAAATCTTCTCGACCTGTTTCGCCAGCGCACAGTATCACAGACTTTATCTGTTCGGCATCTTCGGGCTGAGCGAAGCGTATAGTCATTTTTTGAATAGAAAGTTTAGACATTGTGAGTCGGCACTTTGCTCAGCGTTGTCCCTTCGAGGATTTGTACGTCGACTTAGAAATTGGTGGGATGGCAATTGGAAATCGCAACGCCCAAAAAGAAAAGCAAGGAAACCCGGCAAGATGACTCGCGTAGGTTACCCTTGCTTACTTTTTGAATCGCCGGCCGATAAATCTATCTTCTGGCCGCCGCCTCTTCGGCTTCCTGGCGTCGGGCACCAGCTAGAATTCCTGGCAATGCGTAATTTCCTTCGTGGCAGGCGTATTCATAGATTTGACCTTCCAGCGGATAGTAGCTCAGTTCTGCTGTCCATGGCTGACGGTAGAGATTGGAATCATCCACAGTGAAGCGGTAAAGAATCTCATTGTCAGCGTAGCGGCTGAAGCGTTCCGTGATCCTGCCTTCGGGAGAGATTGGCACCGAACTCTCTCCCATCTGCAGAGGATTGATATTGGCGGTTTCGATGACAAGCGTGCCGTCTTCGTACCAACCAACTGAGTCGCCCAGCCACTGGTTCAAGACAGCCGGTCGGCGATTGGCACGCGCCTCTTCTGGAGAAGCAAAGATGGGAACAATCCGGGAGTCATGCACCATCTCTACATTAATCATCACGTAGTCGTCGGTCTGAACGAACTGATAGGAGCTGTTATACAGCGTGCCCATCATGCCCGGACCTGCCGTATTGCCGAAACCAATCAGGCAGCGCTCCGCGATGGGAACGGCTTCAGGACCAGAGGCGTCGGCAACGCCGGTTAAGTAACGAGCACCGTATTGGGGACGCTGCAAGTCATAGCTAGGATTGGCTAGCCTAGGGATCTGACCATTTTCTGGATTCACAATATAAGATGTCCGAAATTCGCCCTTCACCAGGGCCAGTGAAGAACCCGGGTCAGTCCAGAACAGGTTGTAACCGCGTAGACCAAAATCCTGACCTCCAGCCGGGGGAGCGCCGGTTTCTGGGTCGATAGTCGGGCCCTCTGCCACATTATCAGCGGATATTCCGGCGATCCCCATGCGTTGCACGATCTGTGTGGCCTGTTCACCGGAAACAACGAGAGTCTCGACACCTCTCGGCCGGGTCAGGGAAGTCCGCGAGGCGTTGGTCCAAATCCCCGACAAATCGGGCCTGTCAGAGGATTGGGCCAGTCCGGAACTGGAAATGAGGGAAAATGATAAACCTAGCAAGGCTGTAAAAACCGTCTTCTGGTTTATTTTGAACATGATGAGTCTCCTAAGTTCTGTGGGAATACGTACAAGTCCACAGGGTATTTTCTACCGGTGAAAAGGTATTCCTGTCTGGCTTGTTTGTAAAGCTAGTCTATTTTCAGGAGCCGTAAAGATGCCAATTTCGTGAGGTAAATCAATCGGCTGAAATTGTATGTGTCCTTGAAGATTCACCCGTCTAACTCACGGCGTAGATAAGAAAACCACCAATTAGCCCATACCAGATACCCAGAACGCGTCCATAAGGAACAAAAACTCTAAGCTCCCAGGATATGATGCTTCTGAAATCTTCCGGAGGAAGCACAATGCAGATTACTCCGCCAGCTAGGGAAAATAACGCGAAGATCTCAAGCAGCGCAGGAAAATTTGACGTTGCAGAAGCAAAATAGAACGGTGCCGCCAGCGCTACACTAAACACGCTACCTCCATATTGAAAGCCCTTGGACAGAAAATGTTTGCGCGCGAAATCAAAGCCGATTTCAGGTTTTATAAGTAGAATTATCGCAATTATTACCAGGACGGCTCCAAATAGCATAATTACAAAATTCAACTAGTTGCTCCCCTCGGAGAATATGCCACCAGTGAACAGCTTCCCTAGTGAGTCAGTCTGGTGGCAGTTATATTCCCTCCGACCCCTTTTTTTGACCGATCCCTTTATTAGTTACTTGCTGGCATGAACATTCTGACAGTTCCAGCAGGCGTCGAAGCTGCCATCATTCTCTTCGTTGCACTCAACGCAAACCCATGAGGCTTTGGGCTCAGGGTTTTCAATTTCATTTTCAATAATGGTGGATGCTTTTTCAAAGTCCTGATCGTGTGTTAACCAAAGCTCATGAAACATATTGGAGATGCCGAATCTCGCACTCATGGTACTTCCATGTTCGTCTTTAACAAAGGATTCAATGTCATTGAGCGCCAGCACATTCTTGGCTGAATGCAATATTGCGATATTGTCGTGTTTATAGATGAGTTTCATATTCAAACAACCCCAATCAGAGATTTGCTTCCAATGAGTAGTAGAGAATCCGGCACCTTTTTCCCGACAACCCAAACTATTGGCCACTTACAACATAATCTTGCTGTCTTAATTGGGCTAATAGTCCATCAGGCATCAACCCTACCAACTGAATGCAATGCTATACCCCTATTAAAGGGGAAGCTTCACTGCTTCGTGTGCAATATTGAATCCCCGGGAGCTGACGATTGCAGATTCATCGCTGTTCTCGTTCAACAAGGGATTGCTGTGATTGAAGTGGATGAACCACACTTTATTTTTGTTTTCTGATGAAAGGTCTGCGAACAGTTCCATGCTTTCAACCACGAAAGGGTGGGGTATCTGCGACATATCGCGATTACCCAGTTCGCCATCTGCGTAGAAAGTTGCATCCAGTAGTGCGTAGTCTACGCTTTCGATGAGCTCGGCAATGTCAGTGTTCCAGGCTGACCATTTGTTGATGTCGGGGATAAAAACTGCTGTCTTGTTTGGTCCCTCGATACGATAGCCCACCGTTTCGGAATATTCGTCACGATGGGGAACCAGGAATGGAGTCACGTCGACATTCTCAAATTGTTGTGTGGATCTATCCTGCAATTGAAATAATTTGATGTTCTCCAGGCTGAGCAGTTGGCTCCAGGGGCCGTTGTTTGCAAGGAATTGTTGCATGCGTGGCATAGCGTAGACTGGGATTGAAGACGCGTTCATCGCTTCGTGGCCGAAGAACATCAGACCGGCATAGTGACCAATGTGTGCGTGAGTCAGGAATACACCTGTCAGCTCGAAGCTTGAATCTGGAGCAATGGTTTGTAGTGTGAAAAGCTGTTCAGACAGGTTGGGTGTCGCTTCAAAGAGGAATTTTTGACCGGCGGTTGAATCGATGACGGCAATTGAAGTTGCACCACGCCTCAGCGACAGATCTTCCCATCCGGGTAGGCAATGTGGGTCGTAACAGCCTGCTTGGGGATATCCGGCGTCCTGGGCGACACCGAGCACATAAATATAGGGCGGCTGCTCCTGTGCATACAAGGCACAACTCAAGCCTGGAAGAGTAACAAAAAGGCCGATGCAAGCAGCAAGAGACTTAAACATATCAGTCGGTGAAGCGCAGTCTTGCTCGCCACAATAGGGCAGCGAGTCCAAAAAACAGTGCTGCAGACACCAACCCCCCGACTATACCTGAAATGCTGCCTTCCGAATTCAAATAGCTCCAGATGAACATACTGAAGGCGATCTGCAGTACATAGGCTTCCACCCAGGGATGCATCCAGGATTTCATCTTTATGAAACCATAGGTACCGGCGCCATAAACCAGCCAGTGCAAGACTGCTCCGCCCTTGGCAGCCCAGCCGGTGAACATGATACCGAACCAGACTTCCTGGTCTTCCGCGAGGGGCTTGAGGAATATATCCCAAGGCACATAGATGAATGTCATGTAGGCACAATAAAATAGCAGGCCATTCATCCAGAGTGGGCGCGACCGGTATTGATTCAACAAAATTTCGCCAAAATTCATTGGCAGCAACACCTCTCTATTTTGGGAAACGGAGTCCTATGAATACATGTGGTAGTGATCACCGACGACTCTCATTTGGTAGTGATTACCGACGACCCTCATTCACTAGTCCTCTCCTACAACCGAAAGATCCAGCCCGTCCGTCATCGGGATGTCGCCCAGTGTGGTGAGATCGATGTCCTCAATACAGGCGACATTGAATCCATACTCATCAGAAGCCTTGCGACGTTGGTGATGTGTGTAGATACCGCATGCGGAACAAAAGTAATGCTTGGCGATCTTAGTGTTCCATTGGTAAAGGCTCAACTGATCTTCACCCCTGGTGATTGTCAGTTCCGTCAACCGAGCGGTGGCCATCGTCGCAGCTTTCTTGCGACACAAGGAACAGTTGCAGCGCCTCAGCCCATGCAGGCCCTCGGGGGCATCCACCTCAAACTCTACAGCGCCGCAATGGCAGCTACCTATTAGTATAGTCATTGGCTCAGTCTGACATGAGTGCCATTACGGCGCCGGCTGGATCTTCGATGACACAGAAATTGCTGCCCGCCATGCGCCGTGGTCCGTCCAACACCTTGCCACCCAGTTTCTGGCATTTTTCAGCGCTGTCTTTGACATCTGCGACTCGTACATAGATCAACCATTGGCTGGGTAGATTCGCATTACTGCCGCGGGCATGACACACACCTGCCACCGTGTCGAAGCTGCCGGGCAAGTTGATATTAAAGTCACTGTAAGTATCCATGTCGACTTCACTGTTATCCCAGCCGACTACAGAACAATAGAAATCCCTGACCCTTGAGGCATCGACCACTGTAAGATCCATCCACTCGATGTGCCCGATGTTGGAGGGTTTATCCTCGACGGAGACTTCCTGACTTACATCATTGTTGTCATCGCCCATGATGCTATTCCTCCTCCAATATATTTGTTGGCAGTCCGTCCAGGCTCGCCGAATTTCTTTCACGCCAGTAGTTTTCAATTCCCACACCGCTTTCAGTTTTGGCTGCGATCCATTTGTCCATGTTGTCTCGCTGTTCCTTGTAATCATAAAAAGGTACACCGAAGCCACAGGATGTCTGTGCCATTTTGATGGCGAAATCTACGTATTGCCGCGCGGTGGGGTGAGGATCAAACAGTGCCGACAGTTCGTCCCATTGCGGATCACGTGGATGCACTGCCTGCGCCTTGCCATACAATCTCAGAATCTTCGGCGTGCCATCGAAGGCACAGAACATGATAGTCATGCGGTCATTCTGTTGCAAATGTGTTGCGGTTTCATTACCGCTGCCGGTGATGTTTAACCACACGATGCGATTTGGATTCAATACGCGCAGTGAATCGAATCCCTTGGGCGAGATGTTGATGGTGCCATCATTGGCAGCTGTACCGACGAAATAGATTTTCTGCTGTTCGATAAAGGCGATGAGATCATCGGACAGTTTTTCATAGTGCTTCGCCATGACTTCCCCCGTGCTTGTAGAAAATTGGATAAATGGATAAATGGGGTCAGAGTCTGAGATATCCCCACAAAATCCACTCGCATAATATCAACTCCATGTATGACCGTATGCTGCTCAATGCCTCTTCAATCGCTTTTAATGATGTTGGAGAAATTGATGGTCAGAAGATTTACGGGCACATGGACTACCGTAAGAAAGATCCCTCCCTCGGTTAGTGCTTCACCGATGCCTGGCTGTCTATGGCCGGCGCTGGAGACATCGGTAGCCCCAATGGTTTGCCAGTCGATGAATGGGGTGTTCGTGTCGACGGCTGCCAACCGGTTGGCTCAACCGTTGAAAGGGGCGGAGCTACCGTGGCCACGATCGTGTGATCAATTGGCAGGAGATTACGTGGACTGGTTGCAACGTTATGCACGGATGCAACTGTCTGTGAAGTGTGCCAAAACTTGCTGATTTCTATTAGAAAAGACCCCTGATTCTCCTGAACTGGGCGCGCAGGACCATTGAACAATCCGGTGCAAACATTTAACTCAATTGGAATTGAATATTTCATGCTTGGGAGTTTTTGCTTGCCGAAATGACGTACAAATCCCATCGTAGTCCTACTCCACCTGACGCCATATCAACCCCGAGTTCATCTTCCAGTTGTACCCTGATCTGACTGGTGTCAGCACGGTTGATATCGAACAGTAACTCACAGAACCGCGCCATTTGCTTTAAAGAAGTGAAATTCCAGTGATAGTGCTTTCTGCGCGCCGAAGCAACATTCCAGCCACAGCTTTCGAGTTCCTCCAATGTGTCTTCACCCAAATAATACCCGTGATGTCCTGTGCTGTTGTTCCTATCTATATAACCGTCCAGGAAAGACGCAACCAGCGATTTACAGTGTACATCGGCCAGGACAAGTCTACCCCCTGGTTTGGTAACTCGAGCCATTTCAATAAACAAGGGCTTTTTGTTGCTAAAATGGTGTATGCCCGCCACGCTTAAGATAGCATCAACTGAACAGGACAACTGGGGAAATGGTAGTAATCCCGAGTCATGATTGTAAGTCGTAGTATTGTTAAATGCCTTCACCGGTTCGAAGGGTTGATAGTCAAAACGGGGCGGCAGGTATTTTTGCAATTATCCTCCGCCGGCAGGTACATCCAGAACACGTCCTCCTTCTAGTGAGGATAGCTCTTCGACCGCTGCCATGAACTCTTCTCGTCGTGAATCAGGAACGAGTTTCATAGCTTCATCGTATTTTGAGCCTCGCACTGTGAATGTCTGGGTGTAGGGGTCTTTGTTGCTCAATAGTTACTCCCGCATTTCCCGGAAAAGAAGGCGTGACTTGAATAGGCATAGCTTTTATCCTTCTTATACCCAACAAGGCCGAAAATTTCAAAATTTTATCTCCGAATTAGCCCCGGAACCGGATTGATGAGTCTTGATTTCAAAATAAGCATCGTGGAAGGAAACGAGTGGTTGGATAAGCTTGCACGATTCCGTTTTGAGGTCTGGAGTGCCAATAACATGATTGACCCTTCGCTTTTTCCCGAGCAGAAATGCCTGGAAGATGTGGACCAGACCGCCATTCAAATTGTCATTGAATTAAAGGATGAATTAGTTGCCTCTACTCGTTTTGCAAGCTATCCCGATATTTACTCTACACATCACGGGGATTATTACAAAAATGCCGGAATAAGATTGGAAGGGGCAGTCGGGATTCCAGAACACACAGTGGTTAGGCCCGACATGACGCGAAGGGGTCTTCATAGCCTAATAATCGATGAAGTAGTTCGGCAAGCAATTATAGTAGGAGCACGTTTCACAATTTCTGAATGTACACCAGCAGCGGCTGACTTATTAAGAAAGCGTGGGCGCCAGTCTCTGGGTATGGCGCCTTACGATCCGAGATTCCCCAACATTTAGTTTGAATGGATGCTTACTGAAGTACCTAAATCAACACTTGAATAGAATCGTGTTCGCCATGGCTGATTTGCTAGAAGTCGATGGTCTTATTGAGTGAGATCGGCTACAGTGCCCGCCCTAGGCACCATCCCTAGGCACCATCCCTAGGCACCATCCCTAGGCACCATCCCTAGGCACCATCCCTAAGCAAAGTACGAAAAGTCTAAACCGATGACAAAGGCAGTACTGCTACTCCGTGTTAGCTTATTATTTTTTTAGGTGTCCCCCTAGTTCTGACACTTGAGCTATGGCAACAACTCCCGATCCTCACACGCCAGCAAGTTCAGCATGCTGGCAACACTCTGACTCCATTTGTCTCACCGACTCCAATAGTTCTCTCGTTCATTGCCCGGCAGGAAGACTGAAGACGTAGAGCGCATTGCCGTTGCTGGGATGACGTATATTCGGAGCGACTACTCGTGGCACCGTGCGGGGGCTGACGCCGCGAGCACCCATTGCCGTTGTCACGGCGATGTACTGCTTGCCCTCAATGGCAAACGTGACCGGGTGACCCTGGACAGAAGTTCCCAGGCGAGTCTCCCAGAGAATCTCGCCATTGCGGGCATCGAAGGCACGGAAGCGACGGTCGAGATCCCCCACGAACACCAGATTGCCAGCCGTCGATATAGTCCCGGTGAGAAAGGCGGCACGCTGTTCAAAACTCCAGCTTTCCGTCATGGTGTCCACGTTGTAGGACGCCAGTTTACCCATGTTGCCATCGGAGCCCGGCATTTCGAACCAGCGACGATTAGCGGCAGTTCCACCGGCACCTGGTACCAGGGGCACTTCGCGCGCGGCGATTTCCAGGCACGACTGGCTCAAAGGCATAATCAGGTTGGCAGTGGGTTCATGGTAAGTCATCGAATGCCAGTCTTTACCACCGGCGGTGGAAGGGCACACCGAGATCCATTGATCGATCTGGGCGTTCTGTATGTCCTGGCGGTAAGTCACCTCACCGGTATTCGCATCGATATTGGTGAAGGCATTCTGAAACACGGTCTCCAGATGAGAGATAAACTCGCCGCTGACGCGATCGTGTTTCCACAGTATGCCGTGCTTGCCGACCGAAAACACCAGCTTGTCGTCGCCACGGTCGATCAGCACACGTTCGAAAACCTCATCCAGATCCAATGCCTCGGCCGGCACGTGCTGGAAATACCAAACCAGTTCACCGTTGTCCACGTTGATTGCTACGGTGGAGTTGGTGAACAGGCCGGCATCATAAATTGACAGCGAGCGTGAGGCCGGCATCCAGGGTTTTTGTTGTGCGGTTCCCCAATAGGTGAGGTTCAATTCCGGGTCGTAGCTGCCGGTAATCCAGGTTTCACCACCGGCACGGAACAGATCATCGATATCGCCCCAGGTATTGCCGCCGGGTTCGCTGGACTCGGCCACAGTGACGAATCTCCACTCCAGTTCCCCGGTGTTAGCGTCGTGGGCACTGATAAAGCAGTCATCCTCGATATACCGCGAGCAGCCAGCCAGACCCTGGATCACCTTCCCGTCGGCTATGATCGGGCCGCTGGAGTTTTCGAAGCCACGGCTGTTGTCCGCTATCTGAGTCTCCCATACCGGCTCGCCGGTACGTGCATCGAGTGCGATCAGTCGAGCATCGGTAGTGGCATGAATAATCTTGTCGTTGTAGATGGCGATGTTACGCATGTCTTCGCTGTCTGCTGGTCCGGCATGATGCTCCCAGATCAATTCGCCTGTTTTGCCATCCAGTGCCTGGATGATGTTGCTGGTATTTATCAGATAGATAACACCACCATAGACCAGCGGTGAGGGTTCTGAATCTCCATCGTGCATGCTCCATACCCACTCCAGCTGTAAGTCGCCAACATTAGCTGTGTTGATTTGATCCAATGGGCTGTAGCTGTGGGCGTCATAGCTGCGGCGAATCATCGGCCAGTCAGCTGGATCAGGATCTCGCAGCATGGCATCGGTAATGGGAGTAAAGTTAGCAACGGTTCCAGGGCGGATAACGCCGGTCGGTGATTCGGACTGGCCGCCACTCTGTTGAGCGATCAACGCGGCTGCGCCGGGAATATTCGTGGCCAGCGGGTAATCGGCATCAGCCGTCAGAAGCGGATTGGTGTCGGCAACACCATTGGTGCGCATGACATGCGCGACAATATTGAAATAATCCGCATCGCTGATGCCTTCATTCTCCCCGGGAGGCATGTTGGCACGAATGTAGTTATAGAAATCCGTTGGTGACTGCAAGCCCCATGTCCCGAAGAAAGACTCGCCGCTGAGAATCGGGCCGAGGGCACTGCCTTCCAGGTTGGCTCCATGGCAGTCGGCACAATTGCTGCCATAGGCCTGAGCTCCTGCACTGGCCTGGCTGGCGAAGCTCTCGGTGGGTGCTACACTCGCTGTCAGCGCAGCACCACTCGCGACAGCACCTCCCGCGCCGTCTCCGCCGTCGGATTCACCACCGCAGGCAGTCAGTAAGATGATTAATGATATTGATGTTATTAATCTTGTCATTTTCATTTCCTAAACCTCTGGTCGGGACGACTGGCCGCACACTAGTCCGGTAAGCTAAATACGTAAATTGCATTTCCCCAACGTGGATAGGTAATTTCAGTAGCGATGACACCTGGAACTGTGCGCGGGCTGGAGCCCCCCAGCGCGCTGTTCACCATGATGTACTGCTTGCCATCGATGGCAAAAGAAACCGGATGACCCTGTACCGATGTACCCAGCCGGGTTTCCCAAAGAATTTCACCGTTATTGATATTCAGAGCCTTGAAGCGTCGATCGAGGTCGCCGACGAATACCAGATCACCAGCTGTGGATATCGTGCCGGTGTGCAGAGAGGCGCGTTGTTGATAACTCCACACTTCTTCCATGGTGTCTACATTGTAGGCGCCGACCTTGCCGAGATTGCCGTCGGTGCCGGGCATCTCGAAGAACTTGCGGCTGGCCGCCAAGCCTCCGCCACCTTGCACCAGGGCGACTTCCCGAGCCGCATTCTCCAGACAAGTCTGACTTAGCGGCGCAATAATGAGACCGGATGGCGGGTGGTAGGTCATGGAGTGCCAGTCCTTACCACCGGTACTGGAGGGGCAGGCCGAAGTCCATTCATTCAGCTGAGCATTCTGTATGTCTTGACGATAGGTCACTTCGCCGGTTTCCGAATCGATATTGGTGAAGGCATTTTGAAAAACGGTCTCAACATAGTCTTCGAACTTGCCGGTAACGCGATCGTTCTTCCAGAGGATGCCGTACTTGCCGATGGAGAAGACGTACTTGTCATCACCTCGATTGACCAGCACCCGTTCGAACACCTCATCCAGATCCAGCGCCTCGGCCGGCACATGCTGAAAATACCAGTCCAGCTCGCCGCTATCGGTATTAACCGCCACCGTTGAATTCGTATACAGGCCCACGTCATATATGGTCATGTGACGTGAAACCGGCACCCAGGGTTTCTGCTGGGCAGTCCCCCAGTAGGTGAGTTTCAGGTCTGGATCGTAGCTGCCGGTAATCCAGGTCTCACCGCCGGCGCGGAACACATCATCCAGTCCACCCCAGGTGTCACCGCCGGGTTGGCCCATTTCCGCGATTGTCTCGAACTGCCATAACAACGCGCCGTCATCGGCGTTATAGGCGCTGATGTAGCAATCTTCCGGGATGTAACGTGCGCACCCTGCCAGGCCGACTATGACCTTGTCATCGGCGACGATGGGACCGGATGAATTGGAAAAGCCCTTGCTGCTGTCGGCGACGATGCTTTCCCAGACCTGTTCGCCGGTTCTGGCATCTAACGCTACCAGGCGCGCGTCGGTAGTCGCCTGGATGATCTTGTCCTCATACATGGCGATGTTGCGCATGTCCTGGCGGTTGGCAGGACCGGTCCAGTGCTCCCAGATTAACTCACCCGTCTTGCCGTCAAGAGCCTGAATAACATTACCGGGGTTGATCATATAGACGATGCCGTTGTAGACCAGTGGTGCTGGTTCCGAATCGCCTTCGTGCATGTTCCACACCCATTCAAGGGTCAGGTTGCCCACATTCTCGGTATTGATCTGATCAAGCGGGCTGTAACTATGGGCGTAATGGTTGCGACGGTGCATGGGCCAATCGGCCGGATCGGGATCTTCCAGCATGGCTTGTGTTAGCGGCACAAAGGGTACGTAGTCTTCAGTGTTGCCCGCAACGGTCAGCCCTACAGGTGCGGGTGGTTCGGGGCGCTGCCGCTGGGCGACGACCTGCGAGATATTTGCAGCGATCTCAAAAACCGAACTGGCTGTGAGTGCATTGAAGACACTGTCTACACCGTTGACCTGCAGTATATGCGCGACGATATTGAGATAGTCCTCGTCGGTAATATTGTCATTGCCACCTGGGGGCATATTTGCCTGGATATTGTTCAGCAGCAGCTCAGGGGTCTGACTTCCCCAACGCTGCACCCAGGAAAATCCTGACAACAAGGGCCCGAGCGTAGTGCCTTCCAGACTAGTGCCATGGCAGGCGGCGCAATTAGTCGCGAAGGCCTCGGCACCTAGTACGGCCTGGCTGGCAAAAGTAATTTCCGGAGCGGCTTCTGCAGCGGGTGCAGCCGGTTCGGTAGTCTCGCTGCCACAGGCCACTAGTGTGAGGCTCAGGATTAGCCCGAGGCTCACCGTTCTCGTTTTAACATCAAAAAGAAACTTCATCGGTAAGGCCTCATTGTCTAATTCTGGAAATGGCTGCGCAGAAATATCCAGCCGCGCAATTCGCCTGGCGCGTTGTTCTGGCTGTGAATCTGTACATAGAATTCGTTATTTTTAAGCGCCGTTACCTGCTCGTCTGTCAGCTCCAGCTCGCCGCTGATGCTGCCACCTGTAGCTGAAGAGACCTCGAGGCTAAACGCCACGGGTCCCGGCTGGGCGGGTGGGCCGTTGTGGATATGCCCCATGGTGGCGACAGAGCTCATGCCAGTGAAATTCCCATCCACGGTCAGAGTGTTGCCGCTTAAGGTCAGGATCACTTCGCCCTCACCGATGATCTCAGTCACCGTCTGAGGAGTCGTTGGCATGGGGGATAATCGGGCGCGGTAGGTTTCTGTCTGTGTCTGTGCGGAAACATTGAACAGCGACAAACTCGCAATAAAGAAAAGGAGTGTTGATTTACGGCCGAGTTGCATAATTACCTCTGGGCTCTGTTTGTTGTGAAAAGTAGAAGACGGCTATTAAATAACACTGCTTGGCAAACGTACAGTAGGCGATGGCTGCCGGGCTGCTAATTCACTGACACTGGCTGTAAATTCAGCCATTAAAGGACTTTTGGGCTATTTTTCATCCCGGGCTGCGAGGGATTCTGTGAATTCCATGTGCTGGATGCTGGATTTAAGGAAGATGGGGCAGAGCATTAAGTTTTCGATGTGTTCACGCAGGTGCTTACGCCGGTGGATTAATGCCTGAGTAACGCACTCCGCTGAGCTGGGCCATGTCCCGGTTCCAGGTGGCCAGGTCTTCCGGCTTGAATCCCGCCAAATTGTGATGGCCGCAGGCGCGTGCCATTACTTGCATCAACTCCACGCTGGCAGCAAGGAAATTCGCCAGTTGTTGTGCCGAACTAACTACATTCAAGCGGGCACGCAGTTGCGGTTTCTGTGTGGCAATTCCAGTCGGACAGTTATTGCTGTTGCAGATGCGCGCCGCCACGCAACCGATTGCCTGCATGGCGCTGTTGGCGATCGCAACACCGTCGGCACCCAGCGCCAGGGCTTTGACAAAATCCATCGGTACCCGCAGCCCGCCGGTAATGATCAGAGTGACGCGGCCGCTGGCACCCTGTTCATCCAGGAAGCGGCGTGCCCGCGCCAGAGCTGGAATGGTAGGCACACTGATGTGATCACGGAATATCTCCGGTGCTGCGCCGGTTCCGCCACCACGGCCATCCAGTATGATGTAATCCGCTCCCGCATCCAGTGCAAACTTCATATCTTTCTCTATATGGTTGGCGCTAAGCTTGAAGCCAATGGGTATGCCACCGGTCAGTTCTCGTACTCGGTCGGCGAAGCGTGCGAAGTCTGCGACACTGTTGAGGTCGTCAAACGTGGGCGGTGAGACTGCTGGTTGCCCTTCAGGAATACCACGCACTTCGGCGACTTTCGCCTTGTTCTTGGCTCCCGGCAGGTGCCCGCCGGTGCCGGTCTTCGCGCCTTGCCCCCCCTTGAAGTGAAAGGCCTGCACGCGAGACAGTATCTCTTCACTGTATCCAAATTTGGCACTGGCCAGCTCGTAGAAATAGCGCCCATTCTCTGCCTGTTCCTCCGGCAGTATGCCGCCTTCGCCAGAACAGATACCAGTCCCCACCATGTCGGCGCCGCGTGCCAGGGCAATCTTGGCTTCTTCAGAGAGCGCCCCGAAACTCATGTCGGAGACAAACAGGGGAATGTCGAGATGTAAGGGCTTGTTCGTTTCCGGACCTATGACCAGCCCGGTGCCGACTACTTTGTCTTCCATCAACGGTTTGCGTGCCATCTGCGCCGTCATGATCTGAATGTCGTCCCATTGTGGCAGCGTATTACGCGGTACACCCATGGCGGTCATCGGGCCGTGATGGCCCATCTTGGATAAACCATCTCGCGCCAGTTCGTGGATAAAGGCCACAGTGGGTTCTTCTGGAGTGGGAGTCGTTACAGGAGCCGCGTTCTGGCTGGTCGCAATGCCCGGACCAGCTTTGCCTACGGCATCGGCTGCAAACTGTTTATGGGTGTCGTCACAGAAGGGTGTGTTCATGGATTGTTTACACTGGCAGAGTAAGGCATCATCGTCTTCTTCGGCGACGAATTTCTTCGGTACGAACTCTGTGACTTTATGGCTGCCATCACAAAACGGCTGGCTCTTCGATAGCCCACAGGTACAAAAGTAATACTCCTGGCCTTTTTCGAGCACTAGCTTGGCAGGCTTGTTGTCGGCGACAACCGGACGACTCATTGAATTACAGCTCTGCTGTGATTTACCGGCAACTGAAATTGCCGGCGATCCAGTTACCAGGATCATTCTGACCTCCGGCCGGACCCGTATAGACCGCCTGCTGGGGGAAGGCGCACAGCTTGCGTTCGTTGTCGACCTGGCCGGCGGTCCGATGGGTGGCGGTCACCGAGTCCGGAGCCACTCCATTCTCCACCCAGTCAATCAGCGGCGTCAGCTTGTCCCAGGTGTTGGGACCAGGACCACCGGCACAATGCCCCATGCCGGGTGCGAGAAACAACCGTGCGTTGTCACTCGCGGCAGACAGGCTACCGGCGAAAGTGGTATTGACCATGTCGTTGAAGTAATCCACCGTGTCTTCGGCCACGATCAGCGTATCGACCCAGCCGTGATAGACGATCAGTTTTCCGTCACGTGCCTTCAGAAACTGACTGAGATCGGGATCGGTAGCGTCGGTAATGGACATCATCAAGTCACCCTTGCCCGAGTAAAAATCGTTGATGTCGTAGTCAATCCAGTGAAATTCGGGAAACGGGCCGTCGGTCCTGGCCTGATATTGATAGTCCCGTACATTGGGAACAGTCACGCCGGGATCATCCTCATAGAACAGGTAATTCATATGATCGCCCGCCACACCAACCAGCTTGGACGGGCCCATGTTATTGCCGGCAAACGGAACATAGTAGCGGGCCCACTGCGTCTCCGAGCCCAGCGCCTTGCCAGGATAGACCTGGTTACCGTTGTCATCTGCAGGTCCGTTGTAAAAATCCATCACTGTCTGTAGTTGCGGTTCGGTAAAGCAACTGTCGGAACTGGATCCCGCTGGACACATCAGGTCATTCAAATCGCGAGTCGGATCGAAATCGCAAGCCAGCGGATTATCGATGACGCCATCCACAATGCCGTCATTGGCATCGCAATATCCGAGCACCTGCTGGTGCAACACATCGAGTAGCTCAAGGCTGTCGAAGTTGCCGTCACCGGTGGTATCGACGGCCAGGTTACCCGCCAGATTATCGCGAAAGATGCGTTGCAGATTCCAGGTACCGGCGGCGTTCAGTGCCTGGTAGGCAAACGCCGGTGCCCCAGCGACGATACCATCGAAATCACGGGGAAAGCGCTGTGCCTCCATCAGGCCCTGTCGTCCGCCCTGTGAGCAGCCTTCGAAATAGGAATACTCCGGCGCCTGGCCGTAATAATCATCCACCAATGTCTTGCCTGCCATCACCGTCAGATGCACCGCCCGGTAACCGAAATCGATCTCCGCCTGGCGGTTATTGAATCCGAATGAGGCACCGGGCTCGACGCCATTGTCATGGCCCAAGTTGCTGTTGGTTACGGCATAGCCTTCGGCGACACGGTGATCGGCGAAATCCAGATCGCCGTCCTTGCCTCCATCACCCCATTGCAGAAAGCGACCGTTCCAGTTTCCCGGCAGCGGTAGCTGGGCATGGAAATGAATGGCCGGGGAGATGATGCCCCGCACGTAGCAGTATGGGTCGTTCGATTGGCTGTTGTCCCTGATAGCGGCAGAGGTAATGGTAAGATTGCGTACTTGCTGCAGTGCCTGGCAAGCCTCGGCCGGGTCGATGCGTTGCGCAAGCGCCTGAGTCGAAACCAGAGCCATCAAAAGAAGAGAGAATGTTAATAAAAGAGCGGAGACAATCGAATTGCAGAGCCGTAACATGAGATCACCTGTATTGTTATTCGATTCAAGAGCCGTAATGAGTGTCGTAAAGTGCAATGACTCTATCATTGAAGACCCCCGGGAGTAAAAACCGTGTGCGGCCGCTTTAACCTGATCGATAGTCCGGAGATTCAATGGCTCTGCGAGACACTGGGTATAAGCCTGTTTCCTCACCATGGCAGCAGGGACATCGCACCCGGTGGCAGTATCGCCATCGTTCACAATTTGAAGGGAGAGCGTAAAGTCTCCGACGCGATCTGGTGGCTTTTCCTGGATCATGAGACTCTCAAACCCAATTACAAATACGCCAGTTTCAACTCCGGATCCGACAAGCTGTCGCAGAAGAGATCGATTGCCTATCATCCCTACCGAGAGTCCCGCTGTATTATTCCAGCCAGTGCCTTCGTCGAAGGACTGGGTGACAAGAAGACTTACCATAAAATCGAGCTGGAAGATTCCGCCGTTGCGTTTGGCGGCTTATACAAGGAACATCTCAATCGAGAGACAGGTGAATTGGTTTATTCTGCATCGATTATTACACTGCCACCGCTTGTGCCGCAGTGGAATGAGATTCACCCCAAGTCCATGCCGTTGATGCTGGACTTCGAAGACTCAGAGTTAATCGACAAATGGTTGGATCCGGACTTTCAAGACGTCGAGGAGTTTAGCGAGTTGCTGGTGCCGAGAGTCCAAAAAAACATGCTGGTGACACGCATCGGCAAACCCAGTAAGTGGGACCCGCTCGCAGACAGTTTCATGATCAGGAAATAAAGGACCCTCTGAACAAGTTATGAAAGAGTTATCGAATGTTAAATGCCATGGGGGCAATCAACTGCGTTGCACACATTTTTCCACAACACTGTTGTGTGAAATGAATTTTTCCCTATTCCTTCCCGAAGCACTGGCAACCGGAGCTGAAATTAAATTGCCGGTTGTGTATTGGCTATCGGGCCTCACCTGTACGGATGAGAACTTCGTTCAGAAAGCTGGCGCGCAGCGCATCGCCTCGGAACTGGGACTGATACTTGTCGCCCCAGACACCAGCCCCCGCGGAGAAAGGGTACCGGATGATTCAGAAGGGGCATATGACTTCGGACTGGGTGCCGGCTTCTACGTAAATGCCACTCAGGAGCCCTGGAATAACAACTATCATATGTATGATTACATCACTCAGGAACTGCCGGAACTCATTAACAAACGCTTTCCTGTGGATGAAAACAAGCAGGGGATATTTGGTCACTCGATGGGTGGTCACGGCGCGATCTCCATTGCGCTTAAAAATCCTGAGAAGTTCAAATCGGTGTCAGCCTTCGCGCCAATCTGCTCCCCTAGTACCTGCCCCTGGGGAATAAAAGCCTTCAAGAATTACCTCGGTGATGATGTTGAGGAATGGAAACAGTACGATTCTGTCGAACTGGTAAAGCAAGCCACCCGCCCCATTCTAATATTAGTAGACCAGGGAACGGCGGACGAGTTTCTCAACGAGCAGCTAAAACCATCTCTGTTGGTGGAGGCTTGCAACCGGGTTGGCTATCCGCTTAACTATAATCAGCGTGAAGGCTTCGATCACAGCTACTTTTTTATCAGCAGTTTTATCGAGAACCACCTCAGGTTTCATCAGGGCATTCTTAGTATGGTATAGCACCGCCTAACTACGCCGCGATCCAAATCAGTACCCCACACAGTAATGTGATGAGCTGACTAACACGATCGCTAATTGCAAACAGCACCGGGTCTTCATCCAGTCTACCAGCCCGGGCCCGCAGCCAGATACGCGCCAGCAAGCACAGCAGCAGTGGACAGATCAGCCAGAGCACTATTGGCGAGCCGTATAATCGGGTGGTGTCTTCGGCATTAATATAGAGTGCGAATACCAGTACCGCGATGCAACTCGATCCGCTGCCCAGCAGTGACAACAATGTCGTGTGCTCTGGACCGTAGGCACGCCCATTAACAACCGATTGCTCCGACTCTGCCAGATTCACCAGTTCTGTCACGCGTTTCACCATCGCCAGTCCCAGAAACAGGAATAGAGAAAAAGCGATGAGAAAGTTGGTAGTGATTACCGAGATTGCAGCTGCACCCGCTACGATCCGCATCGTGTAGAGCACTGCCAGGGTGAAAACGTCGACTAGAAACAGCCGTTTCAAAAAGAAGCTGTATAAAGAAGTAAGCAGCCAGTAAGTAAATAATATCGCCAGAAACGTAGCTGGCAACAACAGAGCCACCGCGAATGCGACCAACAGTAGTCCAGGAACTGCCAGGAAACCTACCGCCAGTGGCAGTTCGCCAGAGGCGAAGGGGCGTTGACTCTTGCTGTGGTGCTGCCGATCGCTGTTCAGGTCCAGCATGTCATTGAGCAGATAGACACTGGAGGCACAGAGGCTGAAGCTGATGAATCCGATGCTGGCCAGCATCAGCAGCTCTATCTGATTTGCCTGGTGGGACAACACCAGAGGTACAAACACCAGCAGATTCTTAAGCCATTGATGAGGGCGCATGGCTTGCCAGAGTTTGTGCAAGATAGACGCCGCCGTATCGAAACGCAGGATGGTGTCATTGCCGAGTTGCTTCACCAGAGCGTCGTTGCAGTTGACCATGATGACCTGTTGCGCGGCAGCCCAGACGGGTAAATCGGCGCTGGAATTGCCAGCATAGGCAAAGCTGCCGGTGTTGAGTTCTTGAATGCGCTGCAATTTCGCAGCCGCCTTGAGATTCGTCTGCGCATCACTGCCGATTGCTGCATCGAATAGCTTTAGGTGATTTCCCAGCCTGGTCACTGATGCCTGATTCGAGCCTGAGATCAGGGTTATGGATCGTCCAGCATTCTTCTGTGCTACCAAATAGGCAAGAAATTCTTCATTCAGAGGCAGCCTCTCCACTGGCAGCTCGATGCGCTGCGCAAGTTGATGCTTTAGAAAGGCGCGGCCCTTCAGTAGCCAGAAAGGAATAAGTAACAGGTAGATGAGATTACGCTTCAGTAGTAGCAAGACGGACTCAAACATCAAGTCAGACTTGATCAGGGTGCCGTCGACATCGACAAACAACGGCAGGCTGGAATCTGAGTTCGACACTAAAACTTGAGTCGTTTGAAAACAAATTCGGGGATAGAACAGACTGTAGCCATGATAATTCGCCAGTAGCCCGGCGTGTACACGGTGTGGCGTTTGCGTTCGATACTGGTCACAATCTTTTTCGCGACGATCTCTGGAGTTGACCACAGCAGTCCCTTCTCGAGGTGGGCAGTCATCGGTGAATCCACAAGCCCTGGTCGGATGTCTATCACGTGAACGTTATGTGGATGCAGTTTGCCGCGTAAGCCCTGTAGATAAGTCGATACCATCGACTTGGCAGCACCGTACACGAAGTTAGGTTGTCGACCTCTGTCTCCAGCTACCGAAGTAATCACCGCCAGAGTTCCATGTTGTTGTGCCTTGAGTTTCTGCGCGAGCAGGATCAGCAGGGAGATGACGCTGAGACCGTTCACGGCGATTTGCTGTTCTGCCGTCTTATAGTCAATCTCGCAGGCATCTTGATCCGGCAGCGAGCCATGACAGATTAGCGCAACATCGATTGATTCCAGAAATTTTATGGCCTGCTCTATTGCGCCCGCATGCTTTTTCTGATGGGTGAGATCGAGCACGAGATGACCGACTGATCCGGCGCCGCGCACGGTCAAATCCTGTACCAACTCGTTCAGACCTGCTTCGTTGCGCCCAATTAGAAACAGCTCCGCCTCACGGTCGGCGTATAACCTTGCGGTGGCTCTGGCGATTGCAGAAGTGGCTCCAATTATCAGTATCTTCATAGTGATCGCAGCGGCTTTTATCCCGTTAAGCCAATTCGGTCGGATTGATGTGAGGCGAATATATTGTCTGGGTCGAGTCGGTGTTTCACGGCCAGAAACTTTTTCCAATTAGGATATCCCGCCTTGAATACTGCTTCGCTCATGCGTGCATCCTTGGCCAGGTAGTGACGCCCCCCCTTGTCGATGACAATCTGGTCCAGCTCATCCAATAGTGGCAAAATCTGTTTCTCCCACTTGAAGTCCAGAGTCAGTGTATAGCCACCCATGGGGAAAGACAGCAGGTTTTTATTGGCTTTACCGAACTTCTTTAATACCGCCAGGAATGAGCCTTTTCCCGCAGCGGATACTTTCTGCAAAATTTCCCGCATGCCTTCCAGTGCGGCCTCCTGAGGGAGTACGAACTGGTATTGTAGAAAGCCTTTCGATCCGTACAGCCGGTTCCAGTTGCCAATATTGTCCAACGGGAAGAAGTAGGCATCGTAGTTAACGGTGGATTTTTCTTTGCCGCGTTTTCGCAAAGAGTATAGCGTGCTGTTGAAGATACTCATCGTAAACTTGTTGAGTAGGAACCCTGGTGTACTAAAGGGAATGGATGGACCACGCCGTGCTTTGTATTGTAACTCTCCATCCACTGCATGCTCCCCTAGGTGCAGCACGGAACGACCCAGTGTCGTTCCGCTGGCAAGGCAATCCAGCCAGGCTACTGAGTATTTGCATTCAGTGTGTTCTTCTATGAGTTCGAAACAGTGCTCAATATTATCAGCCTGAAGTGACTGCCTATTAATAAGGACACTTGATACCTTATCGAAATTCAAAGTGGCATCCAGAATCACTCCGGTTAATCCCATGCCGCCACAGGTAGCATAAAACGCTTCGCTATTCTGCTTCCGATTACAGACCAGTACCTCGCCAGAGGCTGTCGCCAACGACAACTCGATTATGTGATCGCAAAAAGACCCATCGAGATGGTGATTCTTGCCGTGCACATCGGCGGCAATGGCACCACCGACAGAGACCCACTTGG
The DNA here is from genome assembly GCA_002730035.1 of Gammaproteobacteria bacterium. Classification (GTDB taxonomy): domain Bacteria; phylum Pseudomonadota; class Gammaproteobacteria; order Pseudomonadales; family Pseudohongiellaceae; genus UBA9145. Next base: position 175,303 of record PBYU01000050.1, read on the forward strand.
TGCCGGGCAGGACCGGCAGAAACCATCCCCGTGGAACGGCGATCTTCAGGATGGAATCCAGCGTCACACCGGCCCCACAACGGATGCGGCTGTTGTCTTCGTCCAGGGCGATGAAGTTGTCCAGGAAGCGGCTGCTTAGTACCCGGTTTGCCAGGGCGCTATCGCCGTAGCTCTTACCTGCGCCCCGCGCGATGAGGGAAGCCTGCTTCTTTTTTGCGCCAAGTAGCGCTTGTAGCGAATCGGCATTGATGGGTTCCACGACTTCCGCATCGACTACCGGGAAACGCCCCCAACCATGAAGTTGCATCTACTGATCCTGGGCTTGAAAAACGAAGTGTTTATCGAGGTGATACTTTACACCATATCCGATGGACAGTCCGATGATGGCACCCAGGTAGCGCGCCGACTTGGTTGCAAAGAAGAACTCGAAACTCAGTTCGAAGCTCCAGAACACCACGGTGGTCAATACGCCGGTTAGTCCGTAGCTGAGAAATTTCTTGAAGTCCTGCCGAGGTGAGTTGCTTTGAAAGTCGAAGATGTAGTGTTTGTCTAACAGATATTTACTGATCCAGCCGGCGAGTGTGCCGGCAAGCATCGCCACTACGATGGCGTAGCTGTCAGCATAGAGCCGGATCAAAATTTCCTGGGCCAGCAGGTTCGCCAGAGTGGCCAGTACGGCGAAGCCACTGTATTTGAGTGCCAGATGTACAATAGTCATCGTACCAACTTATCGGCAATCCGGAAGAGTCTATGATGCCCGGCAGCCTGCACTGGCGTTATAATCTCTACTCATTTGTTGCTTCAATATCAGCCATGAAAGAGTTTAAGCAGTTTGCCATCAACCTTGCCCGTGAAGCGGGCGAGCTTATCGTACTGGAACGAGACGGTTCCAATCTTGGCCGTGAGTTCAAGGATGGCAATGAAATGGTGACGAAAGCAGACCTCAAGGCTGATCGGCTGATCCGCAAAGCCATAACAGAAAGCTTTACCGATCATCTACTTATCTCCGAGGAATCATCGCCGGATCTGGGCAGGATCGAAGATCTGGAGCAACCCCTGTGGATCGTCGATCCCATCGACGGTACGGTGAATTACGCCCATGGACATGAGCACTCGGCAGTCTCTATCGCCTTCGTGGAGAACGGACAGGTGCAGATTGGCGTAGTCTTCAATCCCTTCACCGAGGAGCTGTTTGTTGCCGAGAAGGGGGGCGGTGCATTTCTGAATCAGCAACCGATTCAGGTGGCCCAGGAAACCGATTTATCCAGAGCCATTATTGCTACCGGATTCCCCTACGAGAAATCGGCTATTGCCGACATGATAAAACGCATCGATGTGATACTGCACCACTGCGCCGATATCCGCCGCATCGGCTCTGCCGCGCTGGACATCTGCTGGCTCGCCTGTGGTCGTCTGGACGGCTATTACGAGAGCCTCAGCGTGTGGGACTTCGCTGCTGCCCGGTTGATAGCTCTTGAAGCTGGCGCCGAGTGTGGACATTTCAGCCCGCTCCCTGAGGGTGCTGATCCCCAGTTCTACGACCGGGATATTCTCATGGCCAATGCCGCCCTATACCCAAAACTGCATGCCTTGTTGCAGCTGATCGATAGTTAAAATCTGAAAGAAAATTATTGAGTTAAGCAATGCATTCTGTGCGGTGGGTCGGTTCTATGTGTTGACTGGAAAGCGCTTAACTCGTAGTCTTGCCGGTTAACAATAAGAATTATGGTGAGCTATCCAATTGGGTAGCTACGATTGACTGTCAGGTCAGGGAATACGTGGCTTGATAGGAGATCGCCAGCCTCGGCTGGCACTGATTAACCCTGAGACTTGAGGAGATTCCCGTGAGAAGAGTAAGCTTTTTTTGTATTTATATGCTGTTGATTCCTGCCTTGAGCAGTGCGCAGGAAAGAGTGGGCGATTTTTCGCTGCTTGACCAGGACGGTTACCACCATAGCATGAGCTGGTATGACGATCATGGAGCGATCGCCTTGCTGGTACAGGCAAACGGTAGCGCCGCCACCGCCGCTGCCCTGCCCGCCTTCGCTGCACTGAAGTCGAAATATGACGCGCGCAGCATTGAGTTCTTGATGATCAACCCGATGGGTAACCGTAACCGCGAAGCGGTACAGGCCCAGGTCGCCGAGTACAGCGTCGATATTCCGGTGCTGATGGATGATGCCCGTGTGATTTCCGAGTCTCTCGGCATAGCGCAGACTGGCGAAGTCCTGATCTACGACCCCAAATCCTTTACCGTTGAGTACCGCGGTACGGTTGCTGGTGCTGAACAGGCTATCGATGAGATTCTGACCGGCGATGACATAAGCAATCCGTCAGTTGCCGTTTCCGGGGAAGCCGTTGCCTATGCAGCGCAAGCTGCTGTTTCCTACTCCAGGGACGTCGCTCCGGTATTGGCTGAGCAATGTGCCAGCTGTCACCGTGAAGGCGGAGTTGCACCATTCGCGATGGACGGCCACTCCATAGTGCAAGGTTGGTCCCCAATGATTCGTGAAGTGTTGATGACCAAACGTATGCCACCAGGGCAGATCGATGGTCACATCGGCGAATTCATCAACGATCGGCTCATTGACGATCAAGATGTGCGCAACATCATCGCCTGGGTCGAAGCAGGAGCTACCAAAGATGATGGCAATGACCCGCTCGCCGAATTGACCTGGTCAGAAACCAAGTGGGCTTTTGGTGAGCCTGATATGATTCTCGATATTCCAGCCACGACCGTGCCCGCTACTGGCAATGGTGTGTTCGTCAACGTCGAAGTGACGTTCGACATGCCGGAAGATCGCTGGTTGCGCGGCAGTCAGATAGTTGCCGGCGACCGAACTGTGTTGCACCACACGGTGAGCCGTCTCGATTTTCCCGAGGAGATTGGCAAGAGCCGTGGGGGTTTCTTGGGTGGTGGCGCTGTAGACAAGGCCGGCATTACTGCCTATGTCCCGGGTGGAACTCCACGCATGTTACCAGCGGACACTGGCGGCCTGTTGAAAGCCGGCTCATTGCTGACACTGAATATGCACTACACCCCGAATGGGCGCGAGACTGTAGATAACAGTCAGCTCGGCGTGTGGTTCTATCCGGAAGGCGAAGTGCCGAAGGAAAGAATGTCAGGACAGTGTGCCTGCATCTTCCCGAACAACTGGACCACGATTGAGCCAAACAATCCTGATTTCCAGCAGACTTCTACCATCACCATTCCGCAAGACGCAAATATCTACAGCTACCTGCCGCACATGCATTTCCGCGGTAAGTACATGCGTTTCTATGCGGACTACCCCGATGGTTCCAGCGAAGAGCTGATCAACATCGCCAAGTACAACTACAACTGGCAGCTTAGCTATACCTACGCAGAGCCTAAGTTTGTTCCTGCCGGAACAAAAATCACGGCGCTAGCAGCCTGGGATAACTCAGCGCAAAACCCGGCTAATCCGAATCCAGATCGCGCAGTGGATTGGGGTAACGAGAGTTGGGATGAGATGATGTTTGGTGCCATGCAGTACAAGTATACGGACCAGGGATCTGATTAGAGCATAGCGCTTTTATCCGATTAAAAAGCCCGGCCACAGCGCCGGGCTTTTTTTTATTCGAATCGAAGCAAGACCTGACCTCGAAGTTACTGCTGAAATAGGTTGCAATAGGCAACGCAGCGCATAAGAATCAGGCCACACGGGCACTCTCCTCCACTTCGCACTCCCTATAGGCTTGATATGAGCGGTAACAACAAAATTAGCTACGTCGAATTCGCGGCATCAGACATCGAAGCGACTAAACAATTCTTCTCTGCAGTATTCGGTTGGGATTTCGTCGATTACGGACCGGACTACACCGCATTTTCTGACCAGGGAGTGGACGGTGGATTCTATCGCTCTGAGCTGGTCTCGAGTTATACAAGCAGTGGTGCATTAGTCATTCTTTACACGGATGCGCTTGAAGCAGTGCAGTCGAAGGTAAAGGATGCCGGCGGCACCATCACAAGCCAGATTTTCTCTTTTCCTGGCGGTCGACGCTTCCATTTCACCGAGCCGAGCGGCAATGAATTGGCAGTATGGCCGGATGTGACGTAAGGCTCAGGTCTTGAATCTTGAATGGAGTAGAGGATCTTGAATAGTTTGGGAGTCAAATTTCAAGACCTGATCCCAAGCCAAAGTTCTTGAAATCCTATTAGGTCGCTACGCTGTATCATTATTAAGTTGACTTTCGCCCCCTCGCTTCTAGAATGAGGATTCCATCACTTGTATGACTCTCGACCTGCTTAAGGTAAGGAGCATCAAGTGCTAGCTCTCATCCAATACAATTACAGATCAATAATTCTAATACTGCCGCTCGCTTTTACTGCTTGTCTAAATCAGGTTGAAGTGACCTTTTTGTCCGAGCCTGAGGGGGCGACAATTACAGAAATCACTTCGGGTATTGAAATAGGTATTGCTCCAACAAGCAAATCCTATGACCTTGATGTGCTAAGCCCGGTTGATCCTCAGGGGTGTTACTCGCTGATCGGGATTGAAGGTCAATGGATTAGCGGTGCGACCAGTCGCGTGCAAGAATTAAAACTGTGCGGCGATGTCACTAAAAATTACTACCTCACCTTGGAGAGGCCTACTGAGCACCCAGACTTAGATAAAGACGTACAGCAAGCCAGATCGCTGCGGGCATCTCGCGAGCGATTACGTCGTGAAAATTCAGGCCAGGCTTCGTTTCAGGTAAATCCGTTTCCTAACAACAACAGGAATTGATGCTCAAGACCTGACTCCTACTTCAAGATTCAAGACCTGCCCCCGATTTATTTCACAGGATCTCGAATATGTCGTAGGCAACCTTTCCTTCAATCTGCTTGCTCTTGCCAACGCAGACGATGTGGTTGAGCCAATCGTATTTCTCCGAGGCGGTGTTAAACACCGGCGTCACACGCCAGTAAAGGCCGTTGTCATTGCGTGCCACTACACCTTTATAGGTCATGTAGATAATTGCGCCATCGTCGGTATCCAGGGCGATGCGCACATCCAGGCTACTGTGGCCTGCCACCTGGGTAATCCAGTCGGCGCCGCCGTCACGCACAGTGCCGTTGAGGCGCGGACCGGAAAAAGTGCCGCCGGTAACCGGTGCGATCCGCGTGTGGCCAGTGTCCAGCTGCTCCGCCACATCCAGTGACAGTTCCATCAAGTAGGTCGATTCCAGCTCACTCGCTGGTGATTGGGCCGCTGTCATCTTGTTTGCTCCTAATGTAGAAAGTGTTCCCAGTGTGGTCGCCGTTATTGCAATCGCACTGCGGGTATTGAATTGTCTTCGGTTCATGGTCTTGTTGTGCTCGCTCATTACATTCCTCCACCGCAAAGCTGTGGCCATGATAAGACGAGACAATCAGGAAGTCACAATTCTGTTGGATTTGAACCGGTTATCGAAGCGTTTGAGAATCGTAGGCAGGTACAACAGATCCAACACCAGTGCCAGTACTACGATTGGCACGAGCAGCTTGGCCGCCTGCTGAAAATAGAGCGTGTTTGCGCCGATCAGAATAGTTGTACCCAGCGCCAGCACCGCCGTGGTGATTGTCAGGGCTGGACCAGCCACCCGGATGGCATGGCTAATTGAGTCTTCCTTGTTGGCACCGATGCGTCGGCCCTCGAGGTAATGGCTCAGGATATGCACCGTATCATCGACTACCAGCCCGATGCTGATGCTGAACAGCATCATCACAAAGGGATCCAGCTGTCCGACAAACAGTGCCCATAGTCCAAATACAATCGTCGCCGGTAACAGGTTGGGAAGCACACTGAGGATGCCGAAGTAGATGCTACGCAGCCCGACAATCAGGCTCAGCGTGATCAGCAATAGACTGATGGAATATCCTTGTAGCAGCTCGATTGTCACCAACTCGTCCATTCGTGCAAACAACAGAATACCGCTGCCGTGCAATAGTTCCAGTTGTGGAAAATCTTCTTTAAACTTATCGGTAATGCGCCCATCCAGATCGATCAACTGCTGGTTGGACATCGGAGTGGCATTCACAAATACGGCGATCAGGGAATTGTCGCTGTTAATAAATCCAGACAGGGAAAGGTCTTCCGTTTCCACCAACCGATACGCATTCAGGTAGTTGCCGACGCTCTCGGGGGTGTCGGGAATCTGGAAGAAGGCTGAATCGTTCTGGTTCGCCACACGCCCGACGGTCTTCACAATCTCGGCGATACTCGCTACCGACTCGATATCTTGCTGCTCGCCAAGCCAGTTCACAAACTGATCGATCTCGCGCAGGAAAGCAGGCTGAATGCCGCCATCTACTCTACCGGTATCGACGCCATAGCTTAATGCAGGGCCACGGTTTATCTTCTCCGTCACGTCGTCGTAGTATTGCTTGATGTCTGAGTCCGTGGCTATGAAATCCAGGCGATTGAAGTCTGTCTGGTTCAGTGGCAGTAGCAAAAAAGTTACCCCAGCCAAACCGGAACAGAACCAGAAGATCGTCTTGTCCTTGCGGTTGGTAAACTCGATGAGCTGTTGCAGGCTCTTCTACAGGAACGGTGGTCTGGCGGCTGCCGCTGCCGTAAGCGTGAGTGAGAACTGAATCAACAGTGCCGGTAGTATGGCCAGCGTCAACAAGTAAGCAAACACGATGCCGATCGCGACGATTTGCCCGAAATCCTGTATGGCTGGAGAGGAACACATATTCAGGGAAGAGAAGCCGATGGCCGTGGTGAGTGCTGCCAGGGTAATCGGCTGAAAGTTGTGGGCTACGCTGAGCCGCATGGCTTTGGCCTTGCAATCGTTCTTGTGTAGCGCCTGCTTGTAGATGGAGATGATATGCACGCTGTTAGCGACAGAGATGATGACGACCACCAGTGGGGCGATAATTGAGATGGTATTAAAAGCGAAGCCGAGGTAAGCCAGCGCTCCTACGGTACAGAGGATTGTGAAGATCGTGTGGGTCAGGATGCACACGCCGAGGGCGGCTGACCTGAAGCAATAGCAGATCGTCAACACGCAGATGAGAATGACGAAGGGCATCAGTGTAGTGAGGTCATCCACCATCGCCTGCTGGCTGGATTGTTCCAGCAACACATCGGCATTAGCCTGAATGGAAACCTCCGGGTGTGCAGCCCGCAGCTCCTCTCTTAGTGCCAGTATGGCATCGGCAATCTCCAGGCGTTCGGCACTGCTCGCCGTTTCGGCATCGAGATTTACAATTGCGAAGCTTAACTCGGCGTTAGTGGATAACAGGTTGGCGGTAAGTATGCGGTCAGCCACTGCCTCGTTCACCATGGCGTTCAGTTCGCTCTGCGAGTAATCGGCTATCGGCCTGGCAAACAGGCGGCGTTGGGTTTCCGGGTAAATGTAGTCGATTACAGAGACGAAGCTATCGGCAAATGGAAGCTCCGTGTATCGCTCTCTCAGGTCTGCGATCGCCTCGAGAATGACGGGCTCGAAGACATGGGATCCTTCCTCCGCGACGAAGGCGAAATACACGTCCATCGGGGTTGGAAATTCATCGTTGAGTAATTCGAGTTCGTCTAGGTAGGGATCGCTGCGGGTGAGCAAGGCATCGAGCGATGTATCGAAACTGGTGCGCAGTATGCCGCTTGCCAGCAGCAGGGTGATCACGCTGGCAATCGTAAACAATATTTTGCAGTTGGCGACACAATAGTCGGCAATACGATCGGCAAGAGATTTCTGCACAAACTCCTTACTATCCGGCTCGTTTGCCATCAGCGTTGTTTACTCCAGCCTGCCACTACTCCGCCGATTGAGGAATCACGCTGCTTGCCGCGATAGTCCAGTTAGCGCCATCTGCCGAGAATGCTGTTGACTGCAGCAACACAAGTGCAAATGAAATCAGAAATACTGGTGCGCGCTTTAGAGATGGCATGGGAGTTCCTCGTTATCCCTGTATTGAAATTCAGCCGATTGCTGCATATCAGACTACAGAATTACTGTATCTCAAAAGCCAACACGTAGTCGACAATATACTAGTCTCTAGAATATCTACTGTACATAGATACATGGTTTTGCTTGCCCATACAAACTTGCCAGCACCTCGGTTAATCTGCAGGCTATGGAAATCCCGGAAAAACAACGGCAGCCCAGGTCCCAGCGGAATCTTCCGGCAGTATTGCTATTGGTGGTAGTCCTTGGTATCTATGTATTACTGCTCTAGGAAGTCACGAGTCACAAATCGATCGTTGCTGGTCTGGGCTATGACTCTCCCGCGGGAGAGCTAATAATAAATAAGACTGTTTGAGATGCTCCAGATGTCCCTGAGAGAAGTTCTGGCATGTGCATGCTGTGTCTTCGCCTATGGCGCGGTTTCTGCACGCGGCGATCAAATATTCACTGCCCCTCGTACTTAGCACGGCCATCCTGATCTACAGGTTTCGTGGACCAATCCTTCGCTAACCCCACTTACGCGATCGCCCGAGCTGGGAAATAAGAAGAACTACCCTCTAGATGGAATCGCTGCATTAGAAGCTGCGGTGGTGGAGCGGAATCGGATTGAGCGACTTCCTTCTGACCCAAATAGAGGCACACCCCCGGTCGGGGATCAAATTATCCAACAGGCAGACATCAATTTTGGTGTCGCACCACTGAACTTCGTCTCGGTAAATGGAGAATATCCCACATCTCTTAGTATAAATTTCAAGAAACAATACAAATTTAGGGGCTACATATGACCAAAGTTATAACAAGAATAATTTTTTTGGCCGGAATTCTCATGACATGGAATGTCCAGGCGCAATCGTCGGCGGCTGGATTATCCGGCATGTGGAGCGGTCCGCCAGATACCCCGGAAGGACTTTTTTGTTTCTTCTCCTGTTCTGACTACGCCTTGGAAGTACAGGTTGGTTTGCTGGATGATCCCGCCAACGATGACCGTCCTTACGGCGCGCTCACAGCACAGGCCAACCGAATGTTCAGCGACAATGTGATGGAGCCGAAATTGACCGCGGCTACGCTCACTACGTACCCGCTCGATCCGGCTGAGGATCCTGGATTCCTGAAATGCGAACCTTGGGGTTTTGCTCGACAGATTTTTAGCCCGCACCAGAATGAGATCACCATCGAAGCGGATCACATCGAAATGCACTACGGCGAATGGGATGCACGCCGCATGATCTATACCGACGGCAGGACAGCTCCTGAAAATCTCCAGGCAAGCCTGTTAGGTTATTCGGTGGGTCATTTTGACGGGGCAACACTGGTTGTCAGCACGACACATGTCAGCGCAGGCATCCTGTCCCGTTTCGACCACAGTGATCAACTGACTGCAGAAGAGCGCTATTCGGTTTCCGCGGACGGTCTGATACTGACGCTTGATGCGACCTTTTCCGATCCCTGGGCATTGAAGCAGCCTTTAACTCTGAAGAAGATCTGGAATTGGTCACTCGATGAGGAAATCTATTCCTACACAGACTGTGAAATACCCACTGATTTTATAGAGTCAAGAGGAGCAGCAAGATGAAATTCAGAAAATCGATGTTAGTCCTACTAGCCACCCTGTTGTTCAGTGGTCTTGCCTAGGCCCATCATTCATTCTTCGCCGTGTTTGATGGTGAACAGTTGGTTACCGTTACGGGAACTGTCACTAGATTCAGAATGGTAAATCCCCACGCCATGATGAGTATTGAAACCGTGGATGAGAGTGGTAATACACAATCCTGGTCTGTCGAATTCGATGGCCGCCTTCACCTGACCAGGGCGGGCTGGAATCCCAGCACTTTCAAGGTTGGGGAACGACTGGAGGTTACCGGTAATCCAGCCAGATCCGGGTCGTCGATGATGTTCTTTAATAGCTCCGTCGATGCCGACGGTGTAAAGATTGTTCGCCCGAGGCTGGAATTAAACGAATCGATTGAAGAGCAGCGCAGGCAACGCAGAGCCTAGCGCAATACTCAGAACTAGAGACCCTGGAGCGCAGTAGCAAGATTTACCCCAGGCAGAACTGGTTGATGACGGCGCGGCTGCTCCCGGAGTGCCAGCGCCATCAGCGGCTGGCTCGATCCACACATTAATAGTGGAAAGCTGCAGAAAGCTTTACGCTTTAAGTGCAGTCCACACCAATAACAAGGCAGGAGCTGAGAATAAGTCGTAACAAGCAATTGGTCGCCTGGATACTTTTTCCTCTTGTGGCAATTGTCATTGCAACATTTGCCAATTCCTTTCCATCGGTATTTCCAACCGGCACAACGATCTATGATCCGGGCAAGACCTGGAACGGGTACACCATCCATGATGCGCCGGAACCCCATGGCGGCGTACTCATCGACAAGAATGGCAACGTGGTGAAGCAGTGGAAAGGTATTAACGCGGTACCCGGACCGGCTCGGATATTGCCCGGCGGTTATGTCATGGGCGGAGATATACCACGCCGGCCTAATCAGGAAGCGATCGCGCTGCTGTAGTTGGACTGGGACGGCAATGAAGTGTGGCGCTACGACCGCATAGAACAGGTGGTCACCGAGGAAACTGAGAATGAAGACGGCGAGAAGCAGGGCGGCGAGACAATCTGGTCCGCTCGCCAACACCACGACTGGCAGCGGGAAGGCAATCCAGTGGGTTACTACGCACCAGGCATGGAACCGCAGATCGCCAGTGGCAAGACACTGGTGCTGGCACACAAAAATGTGACGGTGCCTGAAATTTCTCCGAGGCGTCTGGAAGACGAATACATCTACGAATTGAATTGGCAAGGCGAGGTCATCTGGGAATGGTTGGCCAGCGATCATGTGGACGAACTGGGTTTCTCAGAGAGGGCGCGCAAAGCCATTCATCGCTCTGTGCAGTGGAGTGAAAGTCGCCAGAGTGCCGATTGGCTGCATATCAATTCCCTGTCCTATGTGGGACCCAACCAGTGGTTTGACGACGGGGACGAACGCTTTCATCCGGACAACGTGATATTCAGCGCCCGTGCCGCCAACATCATCGGCATCATCGACCGGGGAGGCAGTGTGGTTTGGCGACTGGGACCAGACTACACAAGTACCGAAGCATCGAAACAGCTGGGTCAGATAATCGGTCAGCACAATCCCCATATCATTCCGGCAGGTCTGCCCGGTGCCGGTAACATGCTGGTCTTCGACAACGGAGGATCGGCCGGCTATGGATTCGCCGATCCGGCGGCGCCGAATGGCCGGGATTCGGTGCGACGGGACTTCTCCCGGGTACTGGAGTTCAATCCCGTTACCCTGGAGCTGGTCTGGGAGTATTCGATCGGTGCCACCGAAAAATTTAAATTCTTCAGCCACTACGTGAGCAATGCCCAGCGCCTGCCGAACGGCAACACCTTGGTTAACGAAGGATCTGACGGGCGCCTCTTCGAGCTAACGCCAGGCAAAGAAATTGTCTGGGAATACATGAGTCCATTCATAGGTATCCGGGAGCCGATATCGCGGCGGATATTTCGTGCCTATCGCGTGCCCTATGACTGGATTCCGCAGCTGACCCCACCAACGGAAACAGCTGTCATTCCCCCGGATATCAGTACTTTTCGAGTGCCATCTCAATAAGCAGGATGGCAGTGGCTGAACAGCCAGTTTACTGGCAGCAGCAAGCACTCCTCGATCGGCTGACGGTAGATCCCGGGGCAGGTTGAGAATCGTGTTAACCTATGCCGATTGCGGTAGGCGATCTATGGTATAAACCATGAATCAATTGACACTAATGGGGCGTGTACTGGGCTTGTTAATGGCCTTTAGCACTAGTGTGGTGATCGCTCAGAAGCCTGACTCATCTGCACAGTCAACAATTGATGCAGAGCAGGCCAGTGAATTACCGACTGACACTGCCGAGCGAGTGCGACAGACATCTAGGCCTCATCCGATCGAAGAGATTAGCGTGGTGGGGCAGCAGTCGCTGTTTCGATTGCGGCGGCGAGTTATAGAGAAAGAAGATGAAGTTTTCGCATTTTTCAATGCCAATAATAGCTCGAACAGGATAGACATTATCTGCGGCAAGCGGGTCAAGACGGGAACCCATATTCCCAGGCGTGTATGTGAGCCGCGCTTCCTCAAGAATTTGCGTTCCTTCCAGATGAGAGGGTTTCTGCGGGGCTTTAGCTCGACTTTTAACTCACAGCAGCAGCTGTTGTTTGAATCGACTGGTGATTTCGATCAGTTGCAAAGCGAAATAAGTGAGTTGATGCTCAGTTCTGAAGAGTTTGCCAACATGCTCGCCGACTATGCCGATTTGACAGATAACTACGCGGCACATCGAGCCGAGATGTTTGATAAAGATCAGTAGTTGGCACAAGCAAGCCGAGCAAGGAAACCGAATCAGGTATATTGCCCGCGTGAAGAGCATGAAGTGGAAATGCAAGCAATGATTAGACCTGCCTGAAAGGAGTTGTTGCTATGAGCAAACCCTTACGTACTGCTCTCATTCTGCTGCCCCTGGCGTGTTTGAGTTTCCCAGCTGTATTAGCCCAGCAAGCGGAGTCTGACGATGCCACGGAACCTTCAAGCACAGCACGGGAAATCGAAGCGATTACGGTAATCGCAGAGCAAACCTTCTTCACATTGAGAGTCCAGATTGAAGAAGCAGAAGAAGAAGTCTTTGCGCTGTTTAATGAACTCAACAGTTCTGATGAATACGATATGACCTGTACAGTTGAAGTTTATACCGGTTCTCACCTTCCGCAGCGCGATTGCATGGCAGCCTTTCTACGGGATGCCATTTCGCAAAACGTTCAGGATTACGTGCAAGGGATTGACGTACAGCTGACACGCGATCAAGTCGAGAGTACGGTTTACGAAAAGGCAGGGAAGCTCGAAGCAGAAATGACTCGCCTGATTTTGACAAACGAGTCACTGTATCAGGCAATGGTGAAGTTAACGAGACTCGTAGGTGCTCTGGAAACCAAGAAGCGGCGTTAACGGATTGTCTTTTTCCATTGTGTAGCTTGTGCGTGGAGTCCTGGAAGATTGCTACCAGGCAACTTCATTCCAGGGTTCCTCTTACTTCAAAATCTTGCCCAAAAGTTTTGCTTTAAGTGACTCTGTTGAAATAGTTCCCTTAAAAACATAGATATAGACTGATTCTGAGCGCCTCCAGGCAAACTTACTATGACGCGTTATCTGACGGGATTAGAAAGCCTGAGACGAGTAGCCTGATTATTGAGACCGGTCGATAGAAGGAGTAAGCTCGGACTGATTGGCGGTGTATTGGAAAAACCTGTTTATTAAAGCGGAGGAAGAACATGGGACGCCGAATTGCACTATCTCTAGCATTTCCAATGATCCTGGCTCTCGCTGGAGTAGTTTCCGCCCAGGACTGGGTAATGCCACGCACAACCGATGGCAACCCGGACATGCAGGGTATCTGGAGCAATGCCTCCCAGACGCCGCTGGTAAGACCTGCCGAATTCGGTGAAAAAGGCTTTCTCACCCCTGAGGAAGCCACCGCCCAGATGCAGCAATGGCGCGATCGCTACAATCGGCTCGGGCAGGACATCGATCCCGATCGGCCACCCCCTACCGACGGTAATGCCAACTTCGGGTACAACAGTTTCTGGTGGGATCCACGCGATGCGGCCATTGAGATTAATGGCCGGTTTCGTACCTCTATTATTATCGATCCGGCCGATGGACAGATACCTTATATTGGCGGCGCAAATCCCGGCAACGACCTGCGCTCGAGGTGGCGAGCCAGGGAAGGAGTCGAACCCTTTGACTCCTACGAGCTTAGATCATTGGCGGAACGCTGTCTGCTCACCTTTGGTTCCGGTTCCGGGCCTCCCATGTTGCCGATTCTCTATAACAATAATTACCAGATTGTTCAGACCGGAGACTATGTGGTGATCCTGGTGGAGATGGTACATGATGCGCGGATTGTTCCCATCGAGCAGGAGCATAGCGCTACGGATTTCGAGAAATGGATGGGTGATTCGGTGGGATACTGGGATGGCGACACCCTGGTCGTGCGCACCAGAAATTTTCATCCTCAACAAGCCTTCCGTGGCAGCTCCGACCAGATGGTAATTACGGAGCGCTTCGACATGATTGCCAGCGACAAGATCAAGTATGCCTTTACCATCGAAGATCCTCTGACCTACACCCGTCCCTGGAGCGGCGAAGTGGCAATGAATCGCAAGCCCCCGGAAGAAGTCATGTATGAGTATGCCTGCCACGAAGGCAATTATGCCCTGAATGGCATCTTGGCGGGCGCCCGACGGCTCGAGGCAGATGCCACACAGAATTAGGGCGTATCGAGCAAAGACTGCCATTAGCTGCCAGACTCCGGAGCCTGGCAGCTTTTTATCTCTAATCGTCCCTACAATCGAAAAATTGCAGCCAGTCGCGTATAGTGAATATCTTGTGACCCCTGCGTAATTGGAATTTTAGTAGATCGATATGTCCTCCTCACTGGCCAGGCGCTATAGCGATGTCGTGTTTGGCAAACCCTCACTGGTTATCTCCGTGCTGCTGCTGTCGGTGGTGTTTTTTGCCTGGCATGCGCAAAATTTTCGGCTGGATGCGTCAGCCGATTCCCTGCTATTGGAAGATGACCCTGATCTGGAGTATTCCCGCCAGATCAACACCCGTTATGGCATACGTGACTCGGTGCTGGTGGCCTACACTCCCGAGGGTGAACTTTTCTCTCGGGCAGAGCTGAATCGGCTCGCACAACTGAGGGAAGACTTGTTAGCGATCGATCGCGTCGAGTCGGTGGACAGTATTTTGAACGTGCCGGTGTTTGGCGATACCCCTCTTACCGGTATCTCGGAAGACTATCTCACCATAATGGACCAGGAGCAGGATCTCGATCTTGCCCGCGAAGAAATTATCATCAGTCCGGTATTCAGCAACGCCCTATTGAGTCCGGATGGGGAGACCGCTAGCTTATTGGTCAGCTTTGCCATTGACGAGCCACTGCGGGCATTGATCAATCGGCGTACCGAACTGAGAAACCTGGCTCGAGATGGCTCTATCGGGAACGAGGAAGCGGTGGAACTGGTGCAGGTGGAATCACAGTACGCCGAATCGAGCGTCATCGCCTCTGATCGGCAACGTACAATTATAGGCACGATTCGCGGAACATTAGATAACTATCGTGACAGTGCTCAGATCTACCTGGGCGGTGCACCAATGATTGCCGATGACCTGGTGACTTTCGTACAGAATGACCTCAGTAGTTTCAGTATCGCGGTAGTGTTGTTAATCATCGTGGCACTGGGGCTGATATTTCGAAAGCTACGCTGGGTGGCGCTGCCACTGGCCTGTTGTGCTGTCGCCGGCACGATCATGGTAGGCGTATTGGGAATAATGGACTGGCGGGTAACGGTAGTGTCTTCCAATTTCCTTTCCCTGTTACTAATAATTACCATCTCACTCACCGTGCACCTGATGGTGCGTTACCGCGAGCTACGCGCAACCCGACATTACAGTGGGCATGACAAGCTGCTCAGGCATGCCGTGCTGAGTATGTTCAAACCCTGCCTCTATACGGCACTTACCACAGCCGTGGCATTCGGCTCGCTAATCGTCAGCGGCATTCTGCCCATTATCACTTTCGGGTGGATGATGATGATGGGTGTGGTTACCGCCCTGACGGTGGCTTTTACCCTGTTTCCCTCAGTGATGAAGTCGCTGAAGGTCGACGACAGCAAACTGTCTGCAGACTTGCGCCTTAATCTTACCGGTGCATTGGCCACTATTACCGATAAGTTGAAGGGCAAGGTGCTGATCATCTATTCCCTGGTGCTCTTATTCAGTGTCGTTGGTCTGACACGTCTGCGTGTCGAGAACAGCTTCATCGACTATTTCCGCGAGAGTACGGAGATTTTTCAGGGCATGACACTGTTCGATGACAAGCTGGGTGGAACCCTGTCCTTCGATGTAGTGGTTGATTTGCCTGTAGTTGAAGATGAATTCGATGATGGTTTCGAAGATGATTTCGGTGGCTTCGATGATGGCTTCGGCGATTTTGGAGACGCTGGCGGCGACGAGGACGCCTACTGGTTCACGGCACCGAAAATGGATCAGGTGAAGGCAATTCACGAATACCTCGACGCCGATCCTCAGACTGGTAAGGTGCTTTCGTTTGGCTCGGTGATTCAACTGGCTGAAAATCTCAACGCCAATCAACCCATAGATGGATTATTATGGGCACTGTTATACAACAGAATACCTGATACATTGAAAGACACGGTGTTGTATCCATTCGTGGCCATCGATGACAATCAATTACGCTTCAACGTGCGAGTCATCGAATCGGCGGACGACCTGAATCGCAATGAACTGCTGCAGCGCATTGAGGCTGGAGTGGAACAGGAATTCGGATTCGAGGACGAACAGGTGCAGTTGACTGGCATCCTGGTAATGTATAACAACGTCTTGCAGAGCCTGTTCCAGTCGCAGATCCTGACCCTTGGTGTAGTGATGTTAGCCATCTTGCTGATGTTCCTGACCTTGTTCAGATCCCTGGCCATTGCCGTGATCTGCATCATTCCAAACGCCATTGCTGCGGCCTTTGTGTTAGGCATCATGGGCTGGCTGAGTATCCCGCTGGATATCATGACCATTACTATCGCTGCAATTTCAGTTGGCATTGGTGTGGATAACACGATTCACTACATGCATCGCTTCAAGCGCGAATATCCTCGTTTTGGAAATTATCGCCAGACCATGTACTTTTGTCACAACAGTATCGGACGGGCGATGTACTTCACCTCGATGACGATTGTGGCTGGTTTCTCCATTCTGGCCCTGTCAAATTTCATTCCCACCATCGTCTTCGGCCTGCTTACCAGTCTGGCCATGTTGGTGGCATTGACCGGTTCACTGACTTTATTACCGCAGCTGTTGAAAACATTCAAACCACTCGGACCGGAAACCCATGGCTCAGAGTTGTCGGCAGCAGCCGCACTCTAACGATAATTGTTTCTTGAGTGCGCGAGAGAATTTTGTGAGGCTTGAAACTCGAAGCGGTAGTGTTTTATGCTGCCTGACCGTTGCCACGGCCTTTCGGTGAATTGAGGTCAAAGAGGAATTTTAGATGAAGCTAGTAACCGCTATGTGTGTACTGTTAATGCTGACAGGATTGACTGCCTGTGGTGAGGGTGGGACTCCTGCAGTTGAATTAACAGTGGTTGAGGCATTCATGCAGGACGCCGAGGCAGTCAAGCGCGGTCAGGCTCTGTTTATCGGCACTTGTGCCGGCTATTGCCACAAGACCACGCCGGAAGAGACCGATGCCCTGTTTCTATTCGATTGCCAATGGAAACATGGTGGCGGCGATCAGGAGATTTTTGATACCGTGACCAATGGTGTGCCGAATACTCGCATGGTGGGATTTGGTTCGAATTTTCCGGAAGGCGAAGACGATCTGTGGAAGATCATCGCCTACCTGCGAATTAACCAACAAGCCTGTAGTTAAGAAACAAGAAACAAGAAACAAGAAACAAGAGACAAGAGACAAGAGACAAGAGACAAGAGACAAGCGGTGGAAATTCTCCGTTTGTGATTACACACCCTTCAGGAAGCAATTATGTCAGATGACGACCGCAAAGAACCAAAATCAACCGGGCGTTCCGGGTTCATGGACGAAAAACTGTTCAAGTCCCGTGCCATCACGATATTTGGTGAAATCAATGACAAGATCGCCCGCTCGGTGACAGAGAAATTACTGGCCCTGGCAGCCGACAGCGATGATCCCATTGCGATCTACATCAGTTCACCGGGAGGGCACGTGGAATCCGGTGACGTGGTGTACGACATGATCAAGTTCATTAAACCGGAGGTGAAGGTAATTGGCACAGGTTGGGTGGCCAGCGCGGCCACTACTATTTTCCTGGCCGCCCGGAAAGAGAATCGCTTCGCCCTGCCCAATACACGCTTTCTGGTGCATCAGCCCTCGGGAGGCTCCCGTGGCGATGCGACCGATATCGCCATTCAGGCAGAACAGATCGTCAAGATGAAGGCGCGCATCAATCAGCTGATCGCCGATGAAACCGGTCAGCCTTTGGAACAGGTGGCAGAAGACACGGACCGGGATCACTGGATGAGCGTCGAACAGGCTATCGACTACGGCATAGTTGGAAAGGTGGTTAAATCCAGCGCAGAAATTTAGTTTGGCTGTACCTTCTTGAAGACAGCCTGGCGATCTTTCGCCAGAGAGCACACCACCATGAATTCCGGCAAGCAACTTGCAGCGAACGCGATGGCGGTGTTGGGATCGACCAGTTCCACCTGGATGATTCCTTTCACACCTGCATACTCTACTTCTACTTGTACGGTATTGCCGTTCACCTTGCCATCCTGGCTGGTCCAGACAAAACCCAGCGATTCGATCTGCGAGACCTTCATGACATTATTTTCTACGGCCACCTCGATTTGAAACAGAGTGCCATCAGCGATCCACTCGCCGTTCCAGTGCTGCTCTGTTTCATCCTGTGCCAGCGACAGTGATGTCGCCGTTAGCAGACTGGTTGAAAACAAAATCCAGGCGATGTGCTTAAGGACCCTCTGAACAAGTCTATGGCCACTCTGCGGGAGTCTGTCGTGCTCTGCCGCTAGGCGTCGTGCGCAGGTAATGGCATCGTCCTTGGCAAGTACGACAACGACGCGG
>PBYU01000051.1 GCA_002730035.1 Gammaproteobacteria bacterium
GGGCTGATACTGGCTGGTGGATACCATCGGCTAGAGGCTCACAGGCAAGAGGGACGGGAAACGATAACCGCCAACATTCACCAGGGCACAGTGTTTGAAGCCAAGATGTTTGCTTGTAAGGCCAATGCTCAACATGGGCTGAACATGACCAGATCCGAACGTCAACGGTCAAGGCGGGATTTCATCAAGTTTAACTTGGAGCGAGATCCGTTGATGTCCAACTACGATATTGCCCGATCCTACGGTGGATGTAATACTAGAACTATTCAGCGAGACAGAAAGGCACTGGAAGCAGACGGAGAGATCGAGGCCACCACACAACGAAAAGGGGCTGATGGTAAAACCTATGATGTCAATAACATCGGAGGCACAGCTAGTGCAAATGCATTAGCTGAAACTTTGACAGTTGAGACCTGGGACAAGTTGACCGAGGAACAACAGAACAGCCACTGTGCTAACTATCCAAGTTCAGGTAGACCATTCAACACACAGAATAATGACAGCATCGAGTGGGCTAGATGGTCGTGGAACCCGGTTACTGGTTGTCTGCACGGGTGTGAATACTGTTATGCTAGGGACAGTGCGAACCTACACTACCACCAAATAGAGAAGGGCCAGCGGTTTGATCCGCATTTCTGGCCAGAGCGGTTAAGCAGACCGGCCAACACTAAACCAAAAGATCTATCCAAATTTGAGGACCCGGTGGATCGGTTAGGCTGGAAAAATGTCTTTACCGGTAGCATGACGGATTTGTTTGGTAAGTGGGTTCCTGAAAAGTGGATTCAGGCAGTATTGCAGGTGATAGAGGATAACCCACAGTGGAATTTTCTACTATTGACCAAGTTCCCTATCAGGATGAGTGAGTTTGAGTATCCAGACAATGTCTGGCTGGGAACATCGGTGGATGGACAGCACATGGTAGCACGGGCAGAGAAGGCCTTTCAACGGTTACGTGATAGTGGATTTAGCGGTATCACGTGGCTATCCTGTGAACCGATGTTGGAACGGTTGACCTTTGAACGTCTTGACCTGTTTGACTGGTTGGTAGTAGGTGGTCAGAGTAAAGCAACAAAGGTAAAAGCATTCCACCCGAAACAAGAATGGATAGACCACCTCTCAGAGCAAGCTGAGGCAAGTGATGTACCCGTCTATTTTAAAACTAACCTGGGTGTTGATGACCGTCAAAGAGTACGGGACTACCCACCATCTGCCATGGCACTCCTTCTGGAGCCTGATACAGATGCCCAAGTCAACCAGACGAAGAGCCTGCCAGCTTCGTCAACTGCCGAACCTGAACTTTTGCCAGTTGACACAAGCGAACCAACTAGTTTCGGTGACCTAATCGAGCTAGTAGTTATGGTAAGCAATGATAACTCATCTGTTGCCACCGACCCTATGAGAACCCAGTTCTATAAAGATAAGCAGAAGCAAGTTGAGTACATAAAGATCACCTCATGGGTGAATGAGTTCATCGATGATTTGAGTACTTTGAACTCGAAGTTTGACGGGTTACTTAGGAAGTACAAACCAGGTGGGATTAGCGAGGCTCTGGAGAAGCAAAACGTGGAACACCGATTGAACGATATTGCAACTGAATGTTATTGGATACTTGAAAATGTTGATAGAATAGGGGGAATTCCTGATGCAGATACTAATACTGGGAATGAAACCGTTGGTGTTAAACGAGCTAAGTATCTAATATGGGGTATGACGCCCGATGAAAGGACGAAGTTGCTATTGTGGATGCAGTCTGAACTGTTAGGAAATAACGGTATCAAACCAAAACAGCAAGCAGTGTTAGCTGAACAAATCTCTGCACCCTTGCCAACCGATGGACCAGGACAACTCACATTTTAGCGACTGGGCAATTTTGGAGGTAATTCCCTCTGAGATTGGTCAACTGAACAATCTGACTAGACTTGATTTGGGAAGTAACCAGATTCAGCAAATTCCCCCCGAACTGTGTCAACTAACTAATCTAGTCGATCTCCGTCTGGGAGGGAATCAGATCGAGGTAATCGCCCCTGAAATTGGGCAACTGACTCACTTGACGGAACTCTATCTTTGGGGAAACCGGATCGGGGTAATTCCCCCTGAAGTTGGGCAACTGACTAGTCTGACTATACTACATTTGGAACACAACCAGATCGAGGTAATTCCCCTTGAAATGGTTCAACTGACCAATCTGACTCAACTCGATTTGGCATACAACCAGATTGAAGTTATTCCCCCCGAGATTGGGCAACTGATTAATCTGACGACACTCGGTTTGGCAGACAATCAGATTTCGGTGATTCCACCTAAAATTGGACAACTGACCAGTCTGACTCAACTCAATTTAACAGGAAACCAGATCCAGGAGATTCCACCTGAAATAGGGCAACTGACCAATCTGGAAACTTTGGATTTATCATCTAACTACATCAAATCTATACCTAGCTGCTTCGATCCACACCTGATCTATCTCCTGCCCTTCGTCGAGATATTGACTTAGCTTGACCCGTGATTCAGTAGAAATAGTAGTACCTCGTGTCAAAACCAAGAGGTCTGTCGTCGTATAGAGATCCTCGGCTAGTTGATCTCCAGCACGAAGTTGCTCAACCGTCACCTGTCTGGGTTCCAATTCTTTCTCTTCCAGTTCATTGCTCTCCTGAAGTAACTCCAAAAAAANATTGAGCAGTGCCGGATCGTATTGCCCCTCTCGTTTNNCNTGAGAGTAAGCCTCCGCTTCCAGTTTCTCCATTGCGTGTTCCTTTCCCGTTGGTGATCCGAACTTAGTTGTGTGTCTCAGGTGATCGTAGTGATTGACGATCGAAATAAGCCGGGCCCAGGGATCAATCTGTTGTCTAAACCTTTTCAAGGGACCAGACCCATCCATTTTTTCATGGTGCTCACGGATAGGGTGACGAACCTTTTGTCGAATCTGATCTGGCAGTCGGCGCAACAACCAAATTGCCCGGGTAGGGTGGGCATTATACACCTCTTGTTGAACCGGATTTAACTGATGGATTGGCAGTCCGAATGTGTCCGGTGGCAAGTTGATCTTTCCTACATCGTGGAGTATTCCCACTATGTTTAAGAGTTCGGGAGGATAATCTTGAGGACGCTTCAACTCTTCGGCTACTTTCTGACACCAGAAACCAACCCGACGTGAGTGGCGCATTAGATCGAGATTAGCGAGTTGCAACATAAAGAGTATTGTGTCGGTAAGGCTCTGGTTTGATCTAGTTTCAGCCTGGCTGAGAGACGCCTCAAGAGAATCACGTGATTCCTGAAGCAGTTGCCGTTCGGCCTGGAGTTGGGTGATCATCTCCTTTTGAGCTCGCAGTTTTTGTCTGTCCTGTTGTTGCCTTCGTTGCTGTTGGTTTTGCAAATACCTCTCTTTCAGCATCTCCATTACCAATTGAGCCAGTTGGCTATTGTCCCAGGGTTTGGGAACAGCTTTGAAGATGGATCCTTGATTCATCATCCACACTAGAAACTCGTTACTGGTTTGCTGAATTAAGGATTCGTCGCCACCGGTTGAGTAGAGGTAGATTCCGATAGCGTCAGGACAGAGCATTTGAGATTGGACAAACAGTTTTTGATCATCTTCAGGCGTTTTCTGCTGACCAAAGATGTAGAGGGTAAGATCGTGATTACTCTCCATCACGCCACGGGCCTGGTCAACCGTAGCGGCCGTTAGGGGCTGCTGAAAACCGAGATGACGAAAAAGGTTGTATAGAGCTTTCACCACAATATCACTGGGATCAAAGAGAAGGATTTTGTCGGGAATTGAGCGACGAGATTTCATTAGAACACGTCCATAAATAATCTCAATTACTTAAATCAAGAATTTCAACTTTGTCCAGTTCTTTGAATGCCCGTGATAGATTTAGCAGAGGTTTTCATTTGGCAGAAATGGAGCGCTTCAGATAATCGCTTAATTGGGTGGCTTGCTAATTCAGACTAGCAAACCAAAATAAGGAGTCAGCCAAAAACTAATGAGTGTACCTAAGGAGAGGATGGCTAACCCTTTATCTCAGTGATTACAAAAGGAGAACTTATGAAACGTTTAAGTTTAAAATGGAAGCATAAAATGTGCCACTGTTGCGAACTTCTGCCAAAACCTTTACGTCGGTTATGTTTTTATGTTGGTTAGGAATAGGATAATAGTAGTAGTATATCTTTTTACCTGAATTATAAGCAAAGGTTTGAGTGGAAAAATTTTCAATTAACGGCTGATTCTCTGAATAACCAGGAAACGGACGATATTGGCCAGTTGAGTTCGGATGATTTACTGACGGCGCTGTATTGGAACTTCCCGGCTGATTCGAAGCAAGCGCTGGCTTTCTTCAACCAGGCGGACCGTAGTCAAAACGAAACATTGGATCAATTCACCATTAATCATCTGATCCAAGCCGTTGGTTTTCAGAATGATTCAGCCGCCATCGACTGGGAACAGGCGGCCGATGATCTCAATGATCGGAATCACGACAGTAGCGATGAGAATGAATTTACGGCGACTCTGGTCAAATTAGCTTTTGGTTTTGGTACGGCCGATTCGGGCCTGGCATTGCTATAAGAGAATACCTCCTTGCTCTCGGCCACCGCTGAGAGCAGACTGCTGGTGGTTTCAGCCACGATAGGGGCCACTGGTAGCGTAATCAGATTCAACAGGTAGTTTAGTTCTACATCCAGACTGATGGTTTGCTGTAAGACTATGTTGGTAATCTTCTGCGGGCTATCACTGGTCAAGTTGACCTGCTTGTTGACCAAACCCATCCGGCCCGGCTTCGGCTCTGACGGTGATTAAATCATCCGTAGTGTAGTTGAAGACCTGTTGGCTGCTAGCATCTTTTCAATTGCCCAAATTCAGGTTCCAATAGCCGTCACTGCCAGTCAAACTGGATAGTGGATGAGAACTGGCATCACTGCTGCTAACATCCAGATGCACAATCACGCTCTGGGCTGGGGAAGTCCCATCCTCCAACAGAACCTGACCANAGGTAGTATATGGGACACCAACACCTGATCCACAGGTGGTGAAATGATAGCAACTACCTTGATTGTCGTCGGTCAGATCGCCAGCCGCCACCTTGAAGTAGTAATCTGTTTCGGTGCTTAACCCCGACACCACCATGCTGTGCAGATATTTAGCCGTGCCAGTTTCATCCAGTTGCTGATCCACAGCGGTAGTGGTACCGTATAGGATGGAGGCTAAAGCAGGTTGGTCGGTGACAAAAGTGATGGTAACACTGGCACTACTCAGGTTAGCGACCGTTACCTGAGTGATTTGACTCACCGGCTGGCTAGACGTTGGAGCCGATAAATCACTCAACTGAATAGAGATTGCCTCAGTCAGATCATCATTGGCATCATCCGTTGTGCCCTGGTCATCTTGTCCCACCACCAACAGTTGATAATCCGTGCCTTCCACTAAGTTCAAGCCACCACTACCCAGTTGGTCGGCCAGAGTATCAACCGTGCTGAGAGTGCTAAAATCCCAAGCACTGGCATCAATCCCGCCCAATGGTTGCACAAACAGACGCACGGACAAGGTGGCGCTGCTAGAATCGATTGTAGACCAAGTATAGTCGGAAGGATCTAGGCTGAGGTCAGCGAACCAGTTGGAACCGGTTTCGCCCTCTGACGGTAGTAAAGGTGTGGCTTCGCCGCTGGTAAAGACCCCTCCTGCGGAGGGGCCAGAGGTAAAATTCAATCCTGACACACATCGAAACCCGTAGTAGTTGTTCGTATTAGACGGAGAGTTGTTGCCGCGGCCAGCTACCCGCAGGAGGTTAGTATTGTAGTAGCAAGTACCACCCCGCAACACCCGGTATGAGCCGGTGCCCGGCCCTAGTGGGTTGGTAGCAGGTGAGCTATCGTAGTAGTCAGAGTCATACCAATCCTGACACCATTCCCTAACGTTGCCTGCCACGTCGTATAGGCCATATCCGTTGGCCGCATAACTACCTGCTACCGTTGTCGTTCCAACATTTTCCGCATAATTGGCCTTGGTAGCATCAAGCTGATCTCCCCAGGGATAACGCTTGCCATCCAAGCCACCTCGGGCTGCCTTCTCCCACTCAGCTTCGGTTGGCAGTCGTTTGCCAGCCCACTCAGCATAAGCTACCGCATCGTTCCAATTGACATAAATCATTGGATGGTCATCGGTTGGTGAATCAGTGGCTACACTATCCCAATTCCCACCCCAACTATAGTCACTATCAGCCAGAAAAGCCTTAAACTGCCCCACTCTCACCTCGGTTTTATCCATGTAGAAGCCGTCTAGCGTAACTGTATGCAGTGGTAGGGCACTACTCATATTGTCCAGATGATCACCCATTTCAAAGGAACCGGCTGGAATATAAGCCATCTCGGCACCGTCTTTATTCCACAGGGTATGGCCCTGATTACTATAGTAAATCTCCAGCTAAGAACCCGCCAGGGCCGAGCACAGGCACCAAGCGGGTGTTGCGGGGTGGTGGTTGGCACCTCAATACTCGCTACCTGCGGGTGGCTTACCGCTTCGACAACGGCCTTCCGAATTATTGGGACGTCCGCCTCGGGTTTCGATGTGTGTCAGGATCGCCTTAATTACCCTTGGCCGCACGAAGCACGGGCCTTTACCAGCGACGAAGGATCGTCCTTTACTACTGGCAGAGGGGTAGCTGAGCTGGTTGGGTCTTTAATCTGGCCATCAGCTTGGGATATAAAGAGTGTTGTGGGACTACTACTGTCATCAAGGCAGTCCGCTGGTCCAGTACCTGCGTCTTTGCCCCATCTCCTTCACAGCTCATAGGCCTGCTTTTTTGACCTCCATTCCCCTCGTTGATACCAAAGCCCCATCATTAAACACTGCACAATATTCGACAAGGCTATTCCTATCCAGATACCTACTATTCCTATCAAACGAGAAAGTACCAGTACCAGAACCAAGCCAATAAACAGTTGGGAGATGCCTGTAACTATCATTGGAGAAATGGTGTCTCCCGCCCCATTCAGCGCTCGACCCAGTACATTAGAGACCACCATGAAGCCAAAAGTGGCCGCCAGATAACGCAGGTAAACGCTCCCAATTTCCAGCACTGATCGCTGATGAGTAAACCAGCCCACAAAATAATGTGGAATGATAAATATAACAACCCCAACCAACATCACAACGACCGCCGCTAGTCTACTGCCCAGTTGGACCGATTGTTCAACTCGGTCCAAGCGGTTAGCTCCCAGATTCTGTCCTACCATTGGACCCACCGCCGTTGAAAAGGCAGTGCCAAAATGCATCACCAGGATACGGAGTCTCATGCTGATCGCATAAGCGGCCACCGCATCAGTACCGAAAAAGGCAACCACTCGAATAAAAGCCAAGCGTGAGCTGTGTCTAAGCAAAGCTTGCATGGAAGTAAAAATGCCCAGTTTCATAATCTGCCCCATGATCTTCAAGTTAACACCCGGTTTCACCCCGCTCAAACCAATCACACCCTGACCACCCAAACAGAAGGACAGAAGCATCACCACACTTACCCCTCGGCTAATCAAGGTGGCATAAGCTGAACCGACAATACCTAGAGGTGGAAATAACCAAATCCCAAAGATAAGCAGCGGGTCCAGAACAATGTTTAGAATTGTGGCGCAGACCAGGACTATCATTGGTGTGATAGCATCTCCAGCTGCTCTAAAAATAGCATTTAAGGTCCGGGATAGGAACATCAAGACCAATCCGAGTAGCGTCACTTGTAGATAGCTAATACCTGGTGAGATTACATCCTTTTCTGCTCCCAGCAACCCCAAGCCAGATTCGGCCAATGGATACCCCAAGCCCCCGATAACTAAACCACAAACTAGACTAAGGATCAAGGCTTGCATGGCAATGCGCTGCCCATCCTCAGGCTTGTTAGCCCCAAGAGACTGGGCGACTAGAATTACCGTTCCGGTTGAAATGCCATGGCCCAGGATACCAATTAAGCGCAGTAAATTTGCGCTCATTGCTACTGCTGCTAGTGCTGAAGCACCTAATCTGCCAACGAAGATCATATCAACCACATTAAAGAGGTCTTGAAGCAATTGACTACAAAAGCTAGGCACAGCCAGATGTAAAAGGTTGGCTAAGACGCTTCCCCGCGTCAAATCGTGCCGAGAATTTTTCATGCTAGTGTATACGTCTGATAAATAGACTTATCGAATGTTATTCGGCTAGACCGAAATATCAGAAGTCAAACTTGGCATCTTCTGTCGCTTCAGCTTCAATATTAATCTTTTCTAGTGCCTCTACTGCAGACTCACGAAAATAGGGAGAATAGGAATCCTCAATATCCTTCAAGGCTTGGGCTAAGGCTGGAACCGCCTGTTTGGCAGCAGGACCAATCTGGCCTAATGCCTCTGCTGCACCCCAGCGAACCCGAAGAACATCCTCATTCTTCAAGGCTTGGATTAGTGCTGGTACTGCTGCTTTGGCCTCTGGCCCAATCCGACCTAATGCCTCTGCGGCATTCGCACGAACCCACTCATCTTCATCCTTCAAGGCTTGGGCTAAGGCAGGAACCGCTGCTTTGGCCTTTGGACCAATCTGGCCTAATGCCTTTGCCGACCAATAACGAACCGAACGATCCCCCTTATCCTTCAAGGCTTGGATTAGTGCCATGATGGCTGCTGGCCCAATCTGGCCCAATGCTTCGGCTGCATCAACACGGACTTCAACATTCTTGCTCTTAATACGGCGTATTTGTTTATTAACTTCCCATTTAATTTTTTGCTCTTCGCTGCAACCACTGATTAATAATGTCAGAATTAATACTCCCTCCATTCTGACAAAGCCTTTTTTATCTAACTTCATTGAGCATCCTTTGTTATAAACCAAAAGTATTTTACAGAAATTAAGGTGGACAAAACGTCTGGTAAGGGCGATTATCGGCCGTTTTGGCCCTCTTATTGAGACTGGCTCCAAAACCACCCTTTGATGTTTCCCTCATATAAAGTAACAGTTGTAAGCCTGATGGTGAAAATGACAAGAGGAAGGCTAACGAGGTTGGCGACGTTTGAGAGCGATCTTAATGCCGTGGTATGCCGGCTTGGGACGGAGCTCAGTATCGAAAAGCAGGGGATCGTTAGGCAACATCCATCTGAAAGGTGGGATGGAATCGAACCAAGTGCTGGCGTCGCTGAGGCCCCAAACGGTGAAGCCGACACAAGAGGGATTCTCGATGCAGGCTACCGCGTATGCAGTCGTGTAGTCCCCCTGCGCCTGATATGGATCATCGGAGTCCTCGAAGAGACGGATGCGGGCGTCAAATTCGGTGATTTCAACCAGAAGACCCAGATCAGTAATGCGGGTCAGGAACTCGCGGTATTCGTCGAGATTATGCGTCTTAAAGATGTTGTGGCCTTGAATGCCAACACCGTGGATAGGAACGTTGCTCTCCTTCAGGTGCTGAAGCAAGCCGAAGAACACCTCCACCCCCTCACCGGTGTAGTTGCCGAACTGCTCGTTGAGAAACAGCTGAACCGACGGGTCAACTTCGTGTGCCATCCGGAAAACTGCGGCGATATAGTCTTTTCCGAGTGTATTGAGAAATATGTTCTTGTCAAGATCAGGTCCGTCCATCGACATCGGCTCGTTGACCGCATCCCAGACTTTAATTCGTCCTTTGAAGTGCCTCATCACCGTCGTGATATGATCGCCCAATATCTGCTGCAGTTCGGCCGCGGGATCGCCCGTCTCTGCAATCCGCTGATCGAGTTCCTTTGGATATGTCCTGCCCGGGAACTTACCCCACACCAATGTGTGCCCTCGCACCCTTACGCCTTTCGCGATTGCGTAGTCGACGATCGCGTCGGCCTCGGTAAAGTCATATTTCCCGATCTTCCCATTCACAAGCATTCGGCGCCATTTGGTGGCGTTTTCAGGCCTGATGGAGTTGAATTCCCTTGGGACCAATTCGGCGTAGGTCGGATTAGCCGATCTGTTGATGGCGGCACCGATGTAGAAGCCGTTTTGGGTGGCGGTTTGAGCCAGGGTTGCGGGTAGGGGCGGATATGCAGTTAGATAGTTTCGTGGGAATCTGCGCGGAGTGAAGTAGAAAAAGTAGAAACAGACGAGTACCAGAGCTTCAGCCGCGAAAATAGCGCCAGCGATTTTGCGAGATGGGGAACGTCGAAATAGCGCCACGACCAACCAAATCAGGGAGATGAGGACGAAAAGTGACAGGACAGTAGTGTAGATTATGTAGTTATTCACCTGATTCACCTATTTATAATATCATCCCACCTTACAACCAATGCGGCTAGTTACTTCTTATCCGCTTCCGCTTGCGCCTGCTGATAGTATCTTGTTACTTCCGGTTCTAAAAACGGAGCAAAAACCTCTAGTACCCGCTGAAGTGACAACCCTTTAGCCACATAGCCTGCCACCCATTTCTGCCGATCTGATTCTACCGTCCTATCTCCAGCCACTGTGGCTTCCCCTCGGATGGCTATAGCTTCCGCTCGAGCCGCTCTAGCTATAGCGGCCGACTTGGCCCTACCTGTTAATTGCACCAAATCAGCTGGTTTCATTCTGTTCCACCTTACCCACCTGCTTGGGTTGAGGCCACTTCCGCTCCAAAATCAGGTTTTACCACCAAAACCTCCACCAAGTTCTATTTTTAGCCTCAGTTAGTTGCAACTGGCTAGAAAGATCATCAATAGTTTTAGCCTGTTGCATAATTACTGAGTCGGTGCGCTTCCTTTCCTCGATCATAGCTTCGGTTATCTTATTTATTTGACCACTCCTTTCAGCTAACTGCCTTTCTAAAGCTTCAATTTCCAATTTTAACTCTTTCACCAGCTTGATCACCCATCGTGGGCCAGTACCATTGACAGGTTCACTGGCTTCGCTTATGTCTCCGTTTACCTGTTCATTTACGGCATTTACATCCTTATTAGCAAAACCATCCACGATCTTGATAATAGTATCCTGATCTTTCAATCGATATTTACCACCGCCATTAGATACTATTCCCTTTTTTTCTAACCTCTTTAGAGCGTTATGAATCGATTGTCTAGTACTATCCAGCCCTCGGGCTATATCTGAAGGCCTAGATGCCCCATTTTTAGCTAAGTAAGAATAAATGGCGGATTGCTTTTCTGAATTCTGGAGACTCTCAGCTTTTGACATTCCCTTCCCTTTAATCAATAAATATTACGAGGAAGGCAAGAAAAGGGAAACACAAAAGAAAAGATCTTTCTTTTGTGCCTCCTATCTTCTTGGTCATTTGTACACACGCCCCGTTTACACCATTTGTGATACTAAGCTTCTGCTTTCTCCGTCTTGATCAGCTTATCTCTGGCTTGGCAGCTTCATTTTAGACCTGGGTGTAAGCATTTAGGGTAATCATGTCCAACATAAGTCCTTAGTTACCTCATTCCTAAATAGAGAGTGGAAGGTCAGATCAGACCGATATCTCTGACAGCCAGTCCCGCATCGCCGTCTGCGAAATGAGGGCTTTCATTATTAGCCGTGTCTGCTTCACTGTTTAGCCTGGACATGCGTATCAGCAAAAGGACCCTTTTTCTACCACATTTAGTTGTCTGAAACAAAGCGCCCCAAACAGGCCCAAACCGTATCAAAAGACTGTTTTGATAAAACAAACACGATATTGACCACCTGTTGATGAGTTAGCTGAAACAGACCCACTAAGTAACCAGGACAGTGCAGGAGCGGATCAGGCTGTGATCTACTTGTTCCCTGTAGACCATCCAGCCAAGGAATTGGTAGAAGCTGGTCGGACCTATACCGATCCATAAGGAGGGTTTGAGATGCTGACGCCAGCAGGTTTAGAGGTGCAGATCTTTGTGGATCCTAAAGAGGCTAAGAATGTGACGGCTGGGTTGAAAAAGAAGGTCAGAAGCCAGAAGGATATGTTGTAGGACAACTCTCAAAACCACTTCACAAATAAGACTAACCCTTCTGAATATTATTTGATACGTACAACCTTTACAGTCCTATAATTTCTGATTCTGGTTCATTGACACAATCCAGACCAGAAAGACTAAGAGAACATCAATTCTTGTAGTTTTTGTTTTAATTCTTCTACTTGAAACGGTTTACCCACATATCCATCCATCCCTGCTGATTGGCATCTTTCCCACACCTCTCCTACCACACTTGCCGTCAATGCCACTATTACCACCCTTTTCAG
>PBYU01000052.1 GCA_002730035.1 Gammaproteobacteria bacterium
TTTCTTTTTGTTATAAATTTCTTCAATAATTTTTAATCCATTAAGTCCAATGTTTTCACAAAATTTTACATCCTCTTCACAAATTTGTTTCGCTTCTTCTAAAGCAACTTTAAGAACTTCGTCATTGATTGCACCAGATATTTTTTTTACGAGAAAGTATCTGCGAAAGCAGATAAATAACGGGATAATAGGGGACACCATGCGGGAGCACGATGTTTGGCAGCAACACTATTCGAGGAATCCGAGCCGGAAACCTTCTGCAACCGCTGCAGCACGCGTATTGACGCAAAGCTTGCTACGTATTCTCTCGACATGTGTACGGATTGTGGATTCACAGACATCCAAGCGGTCTGCGGTGGAGGAGGTAGTCTCGCCATCGGCAAGCATTCGCAGTATTTCTTGCTCCCGAGTGCTCAAAGATGGCCACATTTTTGACGGCTCGTGGCCCTCGGAACTGAACATGCAAACCACCACTCCATTCATGGCACGGCAACTAATATCACGCTGCTTACCGGCCTGTTTGAACTGGGTTTCCTGAGTATCCACGTCAGATGCTAACAACTTCATAACACAACCTTGACGACACGGTAACTTTTTGCTTTTTTCCATCTTACCCACGACGTCCCAACAGTATTTGCCTGTTCCAGGTCCAAGCATACGTCGGGCTGACTTATTCTGGGCAATAACCGTACCATCACTGCCAGTAACAACCACTGGGCGTGCGTCATCAAGCATGTAGGTACTAGGTTTTCGCAATTGCACGTTCCCCTTAAGATTCCGGGCCTATAAATGTCCACAGAATGCTCTGTATAGCGTATATAATAGCAGCGTTTAATCTTTGATCTAGCTCAATTAGATAGCACTAATTTCTGGGATATGCTTGATATCTTTAGAGTCAGAGGCAGAGGCAGACGAAGAGAACGATATGAAGATCCTTTCCTGGTTTAAATCCCCCAAAAAAGAGGTCCACGAAGATGGTCCCTTCGAGTCGCACTACGAAAATGGTCAATTGGAGTCTAAAGGGATCTACAAAGACGGTCAACTCGATGGTCATTGGGAGTTCTTCTATGAAAACGGTCAGCTGAAATCTAAGGAGAATTTTACAGATGGTAAAGCAGATGGTCTTCAAGAATGGTTTCACAATAATGGTCAATTACGGGAAAGACAGCCTTATAAAGACGGTAAAAAAGATAGTCATTGGGAGTTATTCCATGAAAACGGCCAGCTGAAATCCAAGGGAAACTTCGAAGACAGTGGACGGAATGGCCCTTTTCAGGTTTTCTACAATAATGGCCAGGCCAGATCCAAAGGAAATCACAAAAACGATGAGCGCGATGGTCCCTACGAGTCATACCATGAAGTTGGTCAATTGGAAGCCAAAGGAAACTTCAAAGATGGCAAACGGGATAAGCTATGGAAGGAATTCCACGAAAACGGGCAATTAAGATCTAAAGAGAGCTTCAAAGACGGCAAACGAGATAAGCTATGGGAGCAATTTCACGAAAACGGCCAGTTAAGCCGCAAAGGAAATTACAAAATTGACAGACAAAATGGTCTCTTTGAGGAGTATTATGAAAACGGTCAACTTAAAGTCAAAGAGAACTACAAAGACGACAAAAAAGATGGCCCATACGAGTCGTACGACGAAAATGGTCAACTAAAAATCAAAGAGAACTACAAAGAAGACATAAAACATGGCCCATACGAGTCGTACGATGAAAATGGTCAATTGAAAAGCAGAGGGACCTTCAAAAATGGCGTGCTAGATGGCGCATATGAGTTGTATGAAGATGGAGTCCTTCAAAGTTAAGAAAGAAGATACTAACCCGATAAGACTTACCATTATCGCTGTGGAAACCCAACTATGAAGATGATTTCTCGTTTCTTGCTCAAAGTCCTAAGTTTGCTCCCGGATGGCCCATGGATGTGGGGCGCCAAAGCCAGTCAACTAGAATCCAAAGGGGAGTATGTAGACGGGCTACAAGAGGGTCCGTGGGAGATGTTCTATGAGAATGGTCAAATAGAATTCAAAGGAGCCTACAAGAAAGGGAGACGTCATGGCCCATGGGAGATGTTTTATGAAGACGGCCAATTAAAAGTTAAAGGGGCCTCTAGAAATGGCAGACCAGATGGTGCTTTCGAAAGGTATTACCAAAGCGGTCGAGTATCAGAAAGATACAACTGCGTAAATGGAGAGCAAACCGGTCCGTATGAGAACTTCCATGAAAATGGCCGATTAAAAGAAAAGGGAACCTATCTCCGTAATTTTAGGGATGGCCTTCTTGAGGCCTACTACGAAAATGGTCGATTACAAAAAACCGGGCATTATAGAGCTAGCGGCATGGAGGGCCGCTGGGAGTTTTACTATGACAACGGCCAACTGGGGAAAAAGGAAAACTACAAAGATGGCCTGCTAGATGGTCTCTGGGAATACTTTGATAAAAATGGTGAATTGAAAGAGAGAAGGAACTACTAAAGCCGGCCCGAAGTTTCTAAATAAGCTTCGCCAAAATTAGTCCGTACGAAGCTGAACCAGGAATAGTCAAGCACCGGAGTCAGCGATCAGAAAAGACCGGCGGTGACACAAAAGTATCTATCAAATAGTCTGCTGCACCCCGGTTAAAGTTATTATAATTATGAGCCTGGAAAAGCCACGGTCTTAGCGCTCCAGCAGTCTTAGTTTATCCGGCACCCCATCCCATTCTTCCCTATCAGGTGGCGGCACTTTTTTTGCTGTGATGGGGGGCCAGATAGTGGCTAACTCCGCATTCAGCTGCATAAATGCCCGCTGATCCTTGGGAACCTTCCTATCCTTCACGATGGCACTCACCGGGCATTCCAGTGCACAATCCCCGCAGTCTAAACACTCCTGCGGGTCAATCACCAGAAAATTAGGGCCTTCGTGAAAGGCGTGTACAGGACAAACAACTGCACAATGTGTGTGCTTACAGTTGATGCAATTTTCGGTAACAAGATGGGGCATTGATGCACTCGTGAACTAGCCTGGTTTCAAAGTTAGTTTACGACGAACCGGCCAAATGACCAAAGTTACTCGCGCAAACCATAGCTTCGTGGAAGCTCTATTTTAACTTTGCGAAAAGGTTGTTGACATCCGTCATACGAATGACACAGAATCGGCCAATACCTTATGTAATGAATAAAAGCAGAGAGACGTAACATTCTAGCATAGATTTGTTATTCAGGCGCAGGCATTAGGACAATCGCAAGATAATGCAAGGAGAAAGTCATGAACTCACCATCGCATTGGTTTACGAGGCTGAGATATGTGTTGAGAACTATCCTGGTAGTGCTCGGAATAGTTGGATGCACAACCGGCAGCGTCATGGGCCAGTACTGGAAAATTCCTCCAAACCCTGAAATTGTTAATTTCCAACGAGCAGATGCTGAAGTCGTCACGCAAACTTTAGTTGCGCCACCCTTTCTCCCGGAACACAAACAAGTGGCGAACAGGCCACCGAGGCTCGTCAAGATCCGAATGGATATTGTGGAACGCGAGGTAGAGATTGCACCTGATGTATTTGTATGGCAAATGGCCTTCAATAACTCAGTACCAGGCCCGGTACCTGTAGTCCATCAATATGACTGGGTGGAACTTACTCTGCACAACGGTNCCGNCGANGAGGCGAGCTTTACNCTCAACGATGGTTCCANNCCGAACTTTCGGGAACACAATATAGATTTCCACGCCTCTACCGGTGCCCTGGGTGGCGGCGGTCTCACTAGGATCCAACCGGGAGAGGAGGTGGTACTGACCTGGCGGGCTGTGAAAGCCGGGTTATTCGTTTATCACTGTGCACCCCCAGGTGTAGTTCCCTATCATGTAGTAACCGGCGGCAACGGAGCCATACTTGTGCTGCCCCGCGAAGGACTGCGAGATGGCTATGGTGATCCGATTCGCTATGACCGGGCCTTCCACTTTGGTGAACAGGATTACTACGTACCGAAAAATGATGATGGCAGCTGGAAGCGTTCAAGCAATTTTGCTACCCAGATGGGCGACATGCTAAGAGTCATGGACGGCCTCGTTCCAACCCATGTGGTCTTCAATGGACAAACCGGCGCTCTTACCGAGGATATTCGCCTGGAGGCACAAGTTGGCGAGACCATACTGATGCTTCATTCCCAGGCAAACTATCCATCATGGCCGCACTTGATCGGTGGACATGGTGACTGGGTATGGCCATACGGGAAATTCAACAACCTACCTGATGAAGGCCTCGAGACATGGGATGTTGTTCCGGGTGGCACGGCTGCTGCAGTGTACACGTTTGAACAAGAGGGCACGTATGCTTACCTGAATCACAACCTCATCATGGCGTTCGTTAAGGATGCCAAGGCATTCATCCATGTTGAAGGTGGGTGGGACAATGAGCTGATGGAACAGAGCTCACCACCAACAGCGATAGAGTAGCGCCCCCTCGGAACGCCAAAGACAAGAAAGAATTGACGAACTCTCTGCTTTGCTCAAGTTTCAAATCACTTGGTATTTCATCGACAATGCGGTGATCAGCGCCACAACCTTCCGTGGCTACCCGCAACAGCTCCTACAATGGTTACCACGCTCAGCGTTAGCATCACCCAACAGCAGTTTGATAAAGTAATGCATTAGTAAAATAACCGTTCCAGAAAATGCCTTGGCCTTAAAACTCCCAATCAGGTATTTTTCGAGATTAGATCCAGCGCTGCACTAGCAAATGAATTCACGAATGCTAATAGTAGCCCGACTCTGATTTACCACAGGCACCATAACCATGCTGGATAATACCAAGTTGACAGAAGTAATTGCCCAGTGCCATCAAGAACTTGATGAACTATTTCTCCTGCACCAGGAAGCTATCCTTCTGGAAAAATTCGATGCAGCCACACAATTATTGAGTTGCTTTAAGGAGCTACACGAGTTTCACAGGGGCTTTGAAGAAAAGCAGTTAATTCCTAAATTTGATGGGCTTGTCAATCAGAGACGTTGGCCAGCAACACTCTATAAAAATGAGCATATCAAGATTCAGGAGCTGCTGGAAAAGACCGAAAAAAACTTGTTATCGCTTAGTAAAAGCCAATTATCAAACCAGGATTTAAGAAGAGAGATTATTGTTTTGCTTGATGAGGAAAAAACCTTTAAAGGCCTGTGCGAACATCATCAGGAAAGAGAAGAAAGAGGAATACTTCCAGAGCTTGACGAGCAAACTGATGAAAAATGGCGCATAAAAATTGTAAAACCATTCCTGAAAGAATGGAACTGCTGCATGAAGCGCACCACGGAAATTGTTAATGGAATTGATTTTCCATAACAAAACACGGTAGATAGTCAGCTATTGAGAGTATTTCAATGCGAGTCTAATTCCATTCAGTCCCAGCGAATCGCCCATGGCGAGACACCAGACAATGTGCGCAACTACCCAGCCTTGCAAGGCTTGAAATTCTCTTTACTAATCAATTAGGGCGAGTTGGCACCTTAAGAAATCAATCGTTATTCATTGCTGGCGATGGTGTCACTTATACAGCCGAGAAGGGTCAGGCTGTTGCCATGCTTCTAGCCTATAGCAAGATGACCGTGAGCGAACCGGGCCTTAACTACGCAGACAAAAAATGAATTCGGTTGCTCAGGCACATCCTCTGTCTGTGGCGGAGCAACAGTCCGTAGTTTTACTTGTGGTTTGGGCACAACCATGGGAAGTCGTATAGGATATACGAATGCCGCGTTGACAGGATGTCAAAGAGCGACCCGCCCATCCCTGGACATGGCCGCTCCTGCGCATCCCTGCGCCCGCGGCATACCGCCCATCCTTGGACATAAAGCGAGCAGGAGGGGGCACTGAAGATAGTAAATCAAAACATTGAGGGAGGGGGTGAAAGCTGACTTTCAGTTATTAACTTATTGGTATCCTTCCTAGTCAGGGAAGGTGGCAAGGCAGACTATGGCCTGAATTTTCAACTAATTCAAAACAACTGATCAACGAGTGATAGAGCTCTTATTCTACTTCTACCCCTCAAGGCGCTCCCAATCCTGGGAGAGCCTACCGATCATGGTGGATCTAGGGTATTCGACTGAGGAGATTGCCGAGCTGCGGTAGCAGCGGGTCGTATAGCATCAGTCTGATGGCGAACCAGGAAAGCTGACAATTCGAGAAGATAGTCGCTGGATTGAAATCCCCCGAGGTGATTGGGGTGAACCCCCCGAGGCGATTGGCGTGAACCCATCAATTGCCTTTCTATTCTTTCTATATAGTTGATATAATTGGTTAACCTTATATAGGGAGCACGGATGTTTGTGAGTTTCTCGTTAATTAATAGGAACCGATGAACGATGCATCATCCTTGTCGAAGTCAGTGACCAGGAAAACCCATGAATGAAGCATCTGAACTCATCGCTGTAAAACAGATAGATAATGTCGTAGAAGAACTCCCGGTTCGCGATACCGCAATAGCGATTAGAGAACATATCGTCGAAATAGTAAGCGATTCCGGTGAAGGCGCACAGAAGTGTGGTCAAACCCTGGGAATTCTTAGTGCGAAGATGGGAAATGGTGTCTGGACGGTTGAAATTATACCGGCAGAAATCCAACCCCCCGCCCGCACTCCAGATGGTGCCAGCGGCATTCGGGTCCGTATCGGCGACTCTCCCATGACCAACACCGGCAACGATGCCGATCTGGTGGTTGCCTTTAACGAACAAGTGCTTCGATCGAGAATCGGCAGTCATGCCTACAATGATCAGACCGTGGTGCTGCTCGACAACATGTGGGCTAGTGATTCAGACGAAAAGATTCGCAATCAGTACGCCGATGCTCTGCTTGAATTTGCTGAATGCGGACTTACAGTTCATGAACTTCCAATCCAGGAAGAGTGTCTAAAGGTTGTTCCAGATCCCAGGAAAGGCAAGAATATGTTTGTCCTGGGGTTGTTGTGCCATATCTATAGTCGTGACACGGAAAAGGCGCTCGCCGAAATAAGCAAGATCTTCGCCCGCAAGAGTGCAAAGGTAGTCGAATCCAACCACGCACTGTTCAACGCCGGATATGCCTACGCCCAGCGGCACATCGAAATCCACTATGAAATAGCAGCCCATTCAGAGCCCGACCATCGCATGGTAGTAATGAACGGCAACCAGGCCGTGGGCCTGGGAATTATGGCTTCGGGGATGGAACTCGTCGCCATGTATCCCATAACCCCAGCAACTTCGGCGTCTCACTTCCTTGCAGATGAGTTTCATAGTGTTGGTGGCTTCGTACACCAGGCTGAGGATGAGATTGCTGCGGCCGGGTTTGCCATCGGTGCCTCCTATGCGGGCAAGACTGCCTGCACGATTACTTCGGGACCTGGAATAGCACTCAAGACCGAGATGATCGGCCTGGCATGCATGGCAGAGATACCGCTGGTTATCATCGATGTGCAGCGCGGTGGACCCTCAACCGGACTGCCTACCAAGGTTGAACAGAGTGACCTATTGGCTACATTATTTGGTGCACCAGGCGACTCGCCCAAGATAATCCTGGCCGCCGCGACTATCAGCGACTGCTTTCATTTTGTGATCCTGGCGCGCAAATTGGCAGAGTCGTTTCGCATCCCAGTCTTCTTGTTGTCAGATGCAAACCTTGCCACCGGAGTACAGCCCTTTGAACGGCCTGAAGTCGCCGATGACTGGTTCGCCGCTCCCATCGATCAATCGCCATGGGATCCAAAGGTTTTAGCTTACGATTGGGATGAGGAAACTGGACTATCTGCGAGGCCGATTCCCGGTATGCGTGGTGGTGAATATGTGCTCACCGGCCTGGCCCACAACCGCAATGCAAAAATTGCTTATGACGCCACCACCAACCAGGTTGGCAGCACCATGCGCAGTCGCAAACTGGCAGCATTGGCTGATACGCTGAGCCCTCCGGAAGTACACGGGGACCCGGAAGGTGACATGCTGGTAATTGGTTGGGGTTCCACCCTGGGCACGATCGAAGAAGCCGTGGACGTGGCAAGGGAAAACGGCCATAAGGTCTCTTGCATACATCTGCGATTCTTATCACCGCTGGAGCCAGGGCTGAGAGAAATCTGTAGCCGGTTCAAGCAGGTAATGACTATCGAGCTTAACTATAGCGACGAAATCCATGCGTCCTATATCAACGGCGAGACCCGCCGCTACGCACAACTCGCTCAACTGCTGAGAGCACACACGCTGCTGGATATCGATTGCTGGTCTGCGGTCTATGGCAATCCACTACAGCCAGGCAAGATCAGTCGGGTGATTATCGACCGGGTCATCGAAGTCGAGGGGGGGAAATAATGTTTGGCCTAAAATCAGATTGGTCCGTTAAGGCAAACGATCGCTACTTCACGCTGGATGACTACTCCGCTGCTGAACCCAGGTGGTGCACAGGCTGTGGCGATCTGGCTATTCTTGCCAGTGTGCACAAGGTGTGCAGGGAAAACCAGTTATTACCGGAGAATACCGTCTCGGTATCTGGTATAGGCTGTTCCAGCAGACTGCCGCACTATATGAAAACCTACGGCTTTCACGGTCTTCACGGCCGGGCGTTACCCGTAGCCTGTGGAGTCAAATCAAGACGACTCGACCTGGATGTCTGGGTCGCGACCGGAGATGGCGACTGTTTTTCAATCGGTGCAGGTCATTGGATTCATGCCCTACGCTACAATATGGACATGACGGTGCTGGTCTTCGATAACGGCATTTACGGGCTAACCAAGAAACAGACTTCACCAACAACACCCGAGGCGTACCAGACCAATACCCACCCCGGTGGAGCGGTGCTGCCCCCGCTTAACCCACTGACAATAACACTCGGTGTCACCAATATTTCCTTTGTGGCGCAAGTGGTCGACTGGAATACACCATTGCTGTACGAGACCATCAAGGCGGCTCATGCGCACAAGGGCACCAGCTTCGTCCGTATCGTGCAGCGCTGTCCGGTGTTCATGGATGTGATGAACGATGAGCTAATGGATGATCCGGCCAGATTCTTACTACTAAATCATGAGCAGGGCATACCGGTACCCGATGGCGTTAGCAAAATGTTCGAGAGTCAGGCTGATCACGATCCGAATGACCTCTCTGCAGCCCTGGGCCTTGCAAATGATCGAACCAAGATTCCAGTGGGACTGCTGTACAGAAATCCTGATGCAGGCATATACAACGAACTCTCCAGCCAGGGGCTGGATTTCACCAGTGAGGACAAATTGGCGGGTGTCAATGAGGCCCTCGACAAGTTTTTAATTTAGGCAATACGATGTTGGAACCGCAGGGTAATCCAGGAACTAGCTGCCAAATGAGTACTGAGGGAAAAAGCTGAACATGGATTCTCGTGTAATCGAACCATCGCCTCCAGACGATCCCTATATACCACCCTTTGAGACACTCGAATCTTCG
This sequence comes from Gammaproteobacteria bacterium, assembly GCA_002730035.1. Taxonomy (GTDB): domain Bacteria; phylum Pseudomonadota; class Gammaproteobacteria; order Pseudomonadales; family Pseudohongiellaceae; genus UBA9145. The sequence continues at coordinate 9,395 of PBYU01000052.1, forward strand.
CAGATTCAAGAATTGATTGGTCTGTTGAGGCGATTTCATCTGGGTGAACCGTCTGCTACTGCGTCGACGACATTGCCAGATGATAGCTGCCTTCCTCTGCTGCTGAACAACTTCCGTAGCCTGTATCGATTTCGGTACGAATACCCGCTGTTGCTTTCCCCTGCTGACAACGGGGAGTTAGACGCGACCCCCCTCGATGAGTTTCTAGGGAATGCCTTGCCGGAGGACGAAAATTCACAACGCAGTCTTAGAGATAATCTCAACTGGTTGGAGACCTTCTCTCGAGATCAGATTGTGGGGCAGGACTATGCCAGCCCGGCAAGAGATCTGCTGTCTGAGGCTGGGGTTGCACTGCAGAATCAGATTGACCTCGATGAATCAAGCCGGGCGGCACTACAGGCTGACCTCGACAGCCTCATTAGCAACGTCCCTGTGGGAAGCGTTTTGTTGCCCTACGGACCCAATGTCGCCGTGCATTTGCTGCAGCGTAAAATTCGTCAACGCACACAGTGGCAGCACGAAACTTTAATACGGCGCATCGAGAAAGCGACTCGAGGCTTGCAACAGCTGGTGAAGATCGAGAAAGAAAAGGACGGTCAGGGTGAAATTGTCGGTGGCGGTTCGAGGTTTTTTGATAGCGCATCGATGGCGGAAGTAATCAAGCATCGTGGCCAAGGCTCGGTACCGATGGATAAGGCGCGCTTCAAGCGGGTGAAATCAATCCTTAAAGTGCTGGAAAAATTTAAGGTTGATGATAATGCGCTGCATCTAGTCGTCAGACCGGGCAGCTTTTCAATCGAAGATGCCAGCGCACTCACTATCGTCGAGAGCGCCGATCCCTGTAGCAAGGCGCTGAAATTACATGACCTGAGTGCCGCCAAATTGTCGAAGCTGTTTGCGAGTCTGCGCACCGCGGAACTCGAAATTACCGACAGTTACGATACCAGGTTTCACGATTCCTGGTTCAAAAGCTTCGATGCTGATGCCTTCAACGAAACCGAGAAGCAGATGATTCCCACCGTCATGGCGTTCGAATCTGCCGAGCATGTATCGACGGACTGCATGCAGTCATTTTCCGCCCTGCTGGGATCGGGGAAAGCTGTACACATTCTGATAAACACCGATCCACACAGCAATCCCGGTCAGACCGAGGATATGCTGGGCGGACAGCGACTGGAACTCGCCTATCTTGGCATAGGCCACAGACATGCAGTCATCAACCAGGTTTCCGCTGCCAAGGTGGAGTCTCTGCTGTCGGGATTCTCCGCGACGCTCGACAGTAACCAGGCTTGCCTGCATTTAATCAACACCGGTTTCACCGAAGCCCAGAGCCTGCATCCCTGGGTCATGGCGAGTGCGGCGCTGGAAAGCCGCGCCCACCCCCTCATCAATTTCGATCCGGCCCGAATTGACGATGCGGGCGGCCTGAGCTTCTCGGGGAATCCCTGCCCCGAAAACGACTGGGCATCTAACCCATGCAGCTATACCAATGAGCAGAATGAACTCGTGGAGGAGGAATTTACTTTTACCTTTGCAGACTACTGCTTACTCAGACCCGAACTCCTGGATCACTATCGACTGGTACCCGATGGCTGCAACGCCGAGGAACTTGTAGAAGTCCAAGCCTATCTGAATGCCAGTACAGAAGATCAAGACCGCATGGTGCCTTACATCTGGTCGGTCAACCCCCATGGGCAAATGCACAAACTGGTAGTCTCCCGGCGTCTTATCTATGCCTGCCGCGATCGTCTGAACTTCTGGCGGTCGCTGCAATCCCTGGCTGGCGTGAGAAACATCTACGTAGAGGAAGCCGTCAAAAAATCTCAGGAAGAACAGCAACAACTGGCGGCAACCCAGCGAGAAGAGCTCATTAAGGCCCATGAGGAGATCGTGCAACAGATTCAGTCCGAATCCACCGGTGATGTCATGGCCCGACTCACCAATGTCCTGATAGGACTGGATCTTAGCAGCGATTCTCTGACCGCAACCGCATCGGCACCTGCTTCTGTTAGTGCACCACCGGCCGCAGCTGCAGAGCAGCCTGAGGTGATTGATTCGCCAGACGCGGCAGCGGAGGTAGTGCAAGAAGAAGATGATGAGGAAGACGTCAGTTTCGATGAGCCATGGATCGACTCCATCTTCTGCACCACCTGTGATGACTGTCTGAACCTCAATAAGCAGATGTTTGTTTACAACGACGACCGCCAGGCAATAATCGCCGATCCAAAGGCTGGGCCCTACGCCGATTTGGTAGAGGCCGCAGAGCTTTGTCCGGCCCGATGCATCCATCCGGGCAAACCACTCGATGCCAGTGAGCCTGGTCTGGATGATCTGATAGCAAGAGCCGAGCCCTTCAACTAATGAACAGCGTACTGATCGCCCCTGCACTTATGGTCGGCATTGGACTGTTCTTTGGCGTAATCATCGCCTTTGGCTCGCGTTATCTGAGAGTCGATGAAGATCCCAGAATAGATGGTGCTAACAAGCTGCTACCGGGTACCAACTGTGGCGCCTGCGGCGAGCCGGGTTGTCTTCCCTTTGCGGAGAAACTAGTCGCCGGTAGCGTCGCCCCTAGCAAGTGCACCGTATCGACGGCAGAAGAAACTGAAAATATCGCGGAATACCTTGGCGTGGATGTTGGTGAACATGATCGCCTGGTAGCCCGTATGAAATGTGGCGGCGGCAGTGTACAGGCTCATCAGATAGCCGAATACCAGGGTTTCGAAGGATGCCGTGCCGCAGCAGTTGTGTCCGGCGGTGGCAAGGGCTGCATCTGGGGATGTATCGGCCTGGCGGATTGTGAGGTCGCCTGTACCTTCGATGCCATTCACATGAACAGCAATGGTCTGCCCCAGGTTGACACCGACCTTTGCACGGCGTGCCCGGATTGCGTCGACGCCTGCCCCAAGGACCTGTTCGAATTACTTCCCATCTCTCAGAAGCTTTACGTGGAGTGCAACTCACCCCTACAGGGTGACGCCGCAACTGTCTTGTGCACCACCGCCTGCGACGCCTGCGGTAAATGTGCCCTGGACGCGAGCCCCGGTCTAATCACGATGGAGAACGGCCTGCCTGTCATCGACTATAATAGTGGTGCTATGGTTTCTCCTGAAGCGATTTTTCGCTGTCCTACCAATGCCATTAAGTGGGTGGAAAAAAACCAATTCGAGGAACAAGAGGAGCTTGAGGTAAGGGGAGAACGATATGGCTGAGCTGGCCGGCTTGTCAGGAATGGCGGTGCGGTTATATCGAAAGTATATTGGCGAGATTAGAGAAGCCGAAGATGAGATCCTGACGCTGTTGACCGGCAACGACGCCGTAGCAATCGCTGAAGCCACCATCAGTGAAACTGCCGTACTCGGTGGCGATGGGGAACTGGATAAATCCTGGCACCGGCAGATCGACAATAACGGATCGAACACCTATAACCAGCCCTTAAGTACGATAACCACCAAGGCTGCTCGGGAGGCCGTTGCCAGTGCCATCGGTCTGTCCCTGGCGGGTAAACGCGCCACCGCGTTTGTGACCGGTCAAAATATTGGCTCGGCACAAGATCTGTTGTTTACCGCCAGCGGTCGACACCTGCCCCTGGTCATTCATCTTACTAATAAGGCCATGTCCGGCCACGGTATCGCACCGGGTAGCGGCCATGAGGCTTACCACCTGAGCTGTGATTCTGGCGTATTTACACTGTTTGCACAGAACGCCCAACAGGCAGCAGACTTCAGCTATATCGCCCGTCGTGTTGCCGAAACCACGCTGATCCCCGCCCTGGTGGCAATGGATTCAGACGAAACAGCCCTCTCTTTGCAGAATGTGAGTATCCTGAATCCTTCACAGATTCAGCGCTTTCTCGGTCCCTCCAATAGTGAACTGCCGGTTCCCAATGAAGCCCAGCGACTCCTGTTCGGCGACACCAGGCTCGCCGTGCCACGCTGGCACGATGTCGATAGACCGGTACTTAGCGGCGCAGCCTTCGATGGCGATAGCTACAGCATGGGGGCATCAGGTAGGAAACTTTATTTCGAAGAGGCACTGGTTTCAGTACTCGAGCAAACCTTCGAAGCGTTTTACAAACTCACGGGGCGGCTGTATGGCAGCCTGACTCTGCATCGGCTGGAGCGAACAGAGACGGTCTTTATTGTCCAGGGTGCTGCCGTAGAAACAGCCATGACGGTAGCAGATTCATTGCCCGATACCGGCGTCATCGGTATCACTTGCATGCGACCGTTCCCGGCACAGGAACTGAGAACGGCGCTCAAAGATAAAGTCAACATCGTGGTGCTGGAGCGGCTACTAGCCCCCCCCGGTGCCGAAACGCCCCTGTTGCGGGAAATTCGTCGATGCAGTTCCCCAGGGTCGCTGTTACATTCCATCTACTATGGCGTCGGCGGCGCTCCTTTGCGAGCGGCAGACCTGGCTCTGGTGCCCTCTTCCCTGAGCACGAAAAACCCCGTTACCCTGCACCTGGGTATGGATTTTGAAACAGCTACCAGCCACCCGAAGCGGCAGGTCCTCCATGACCAGATCAAGCGAGCCTATCCAGACATCGCAGGGACGGGATTACGAGCTCAAGATGATTCACCGGATGCCAATAGCGCAGGGACAATTTCCATCGCAGTGCTTAGAAGTATAGCAACAGGGCACGCCCGTATTACTCAGGATGTAGGGAGTATCCTCAATCAGATAAACCTGGGTACGGTCCGTTCTCGCCCCGGACTGTCACGGGAAATTTGGGGTGCGCACGGGGTCGACTTCTTGATTCATTCCACTGTCGACCTGGTGGATCCCGGCGACGATGCTGCGCTGGATATTGCTTGTCTGGCCCTTGACAGCCATGCACAGGTCACTCCCTTGGATACCAATATCCTGCGACGACTTCGCCACGGTGCCAGGCTAATTGTCCCCGAGTTACCGACAGAGCGACTAGCGCAATTACTCTCTCCACTCAGATCCAGCATAGAGCAAAAATCGCTACAGTTGTTTTCGGCGCCGCTGCCAGACTCCATGGCGCAATCCGACATCGAAGAAACCACGCTGGGGGCGGTACTGGGAACCATTGTGCAGTCGGGTCTAATGGAGCTGAAAGCGCGCAAGGTATTCTCCCTCAGAAATGAAGCCCTGCAATCACTGTCGGAGCAAGATCGTGAAGCGCGGGTCGAGCTATTCAAGCACGGCTTCGAGCAGGTAGGCCCCGTCGATCTCGACTCATTGCCGACGATCAGCAACGACCACCTAGAGCAAAGAGATGATTCGACCCCCGCTGCATTGCAACAGCTGGCGGCAAAGGATAATCAATTCGACAGCGTGCCTAGATTCTGGGATCAGGTGGGAATTTTATACGCCAGTGATGGCACGGAACGCTTGTCGGCGGACCCCTATCTCGCCAGCGGGACCGTCGCGCCTCTCAGTGCAACTTTTAGGGATTTTTCCAGTCGACGTAGCAGATTCCCGAACATCGATACAGATAAATGCACCGGCTGTGGTAGCTGCTGGAGTGCCTGTCCTGACAGTGCCATTGCCCCCGTGGCTATAAGCCCGGCAGGCCTTATAGATCACGGTATCAGGGTGACCGGTGGGGATTCATTGCGGCAACTAGCCAACCAGCTGTCATCCCGCATCCTCAGCCAGGCCAGGAAACAGCGTCTCGGTGACAACGCCGGCTTGATACTTCGTGAGGCCTATGACTGGCTGAAGGAAAAACTGGACCTGACTCCCGAACGTCAAGAGGCTGTCGATGAGGCCTTAGATTTGGTCTGCGATGGCATTGGTTCACTGTCAATCTTCGTTACCGATGTGATCTTTACCCAGGCGGAAGCCAACACCAAGGATAGCGGAGAGCTGCTGTCGCTGGTTATCAATCCGGACACCTGCAAGGAATGCGGTCTCTGCGAAGCGGTCTGCGAGGAGGAGGCTATCTCGTTCGAGGCCCAGGATGCAGCAACATTGAGTAATGCCCGCCAGGCCTGGGATGCCTGGATGAAGACCCCGGACACCAGCGGCGCGACTATCGAGCGCATCGTCGACTCAGAAGCTGTGGACAAGCTGGCGGCGTTGAATCTTTCCCGCCACTGTCTGTTGAGCATGTCCGGTGGTGATGGGGGAGAGGCGGGCTCCGGTGAAAAAATTGCTGTACGCATGGCCCTCGCCGTCACCGAATTCCAACAGCAGCCGACAATTACGTGGTTCTCCAGCGAGATTGAAGAGGTTATCGACGAAATTCGCGGCGAGATACGAAAAGTAGTCGCCCTGGACTTGAGCAATGAGGATCTTCAGCAGCTGGAAAAAAGTGTCGATAGCATCAAATCACCTAAAGTCGATCTGAGTGCCCTGGCGAAAGACGTCGAGTCCGCCATCGGCATCAGCCCCGTTGATACGGCCAGACTGGGCAGCTTGCTGGATATCACCAGGGGACTCACGGCGCTGCAATACCAACTCACCAGTGGCAGACAGGCACTCGGGCGCTCCCGATTCAGTTTGGCTATAGCCAATGGCAACATAACCGACTGGGCCGGGGTGTTTCCCTACAATACCTTCCAGTCTCCGGTCACCATAGACTTCTCCAATGAGACTTCGCCGCTGGCCGCCGGCCTGCTGGAAGGTCATCTTCGGGATACCTGTGAATCCATTGCATTGCTACGCCTGGCACGATTAGAGATCGATCAGCCGCCGGGGGTGGAATTCGCCAGGGCTGAAATCGCTAAATTGACATGGCAAGATCTGTCTGCTGAGGAGCGGCGTATCTGTCCGCCGATACTCATCGTCGGTGACGATGAAACGCTGGGCGGTGTCGGCATGGCACAAGTCCTATGGTCCTTGCATTCGGACCTGCCCATCAAGATCATTTCCCTTACAGATCTCGATCTCGGCCTGCAACGCAAGCCAGATCGAGCGCAGGATACCAGGACTAATACCTCCCTGCTGGCGGTCGCCTGCCAATCGGCCTACGTCGCCCAAATATCGATCGCCAATCCTGAGCATTATCAGCGCAGTATTGCGGCTGCAATCGAGTTCTCAGGACCGGCATTTATTCGTGTTCACAGTCCCAGCCCGGCACGACATGGTTTCGAATCACGGCTGACCATCGAGCAGGCTAAACTCGCGGTGCGGTCTCTGGCATTTCCGTTGTTCAATTATAATCCCGAGCTGCCCGGTGTACACGGCACCCGCCTGGACATTTCCGTCAACGACGACGGCGGCGAAGCGGAGCAAGCACCGTTCACCGTTGCACACTGGGCTGCCACCGAGCAGCGCTTCGCAAGTCACTTTAGTACTGTGATCGATGACGATGGGATCGAACTCCTCGAATACATTGGCCTGAATGAGCGGGCACGGAAAGGCAAGAGCGCCTTCATCACCATCGGTGCTGGTGAAGACAGTAGTAGACTCGGCGTCGATGAACAGCTGATCGAGGCTACGGTCACTGCCCAGCATGGCTGGCAGCTGTTACAGGAATTATCCGGTGTAGTTACGCCGTTTACCGCAGCGGTAGAAGAGACTGTCAGACAACAGCTCAAGGCTGAGCATGAGGCAGAAATTGCCGGCATTCGGGAGCAGTACGAACAGCAACTCAAAGAAGTCGGTGATAACGTCAAGTCGGACATGGCGAGTACAGTTCGCAGCCAGCTGATCCGACTGGTGGGCAATGCGCCACCAAGCCCTGAACCAGGCCATCAAACTGAAGCTACTGAAAAGACAGATCAGCAATAAACCACCTGGGCCAAATGAATCCTTTCAATCTACTCAGCAAAAGCTTTCAAAACGGAGTCCATCCCCAGCATCTGAAGGCGCAAACCCAGGACCTGCCGATTCAACGCGTGCCCTTCGGTTCACTCTTTGTTATGCCCCTGAATCAGCACATCGGCGTGCCCTGCAAACCGGTGGTGGAAAAAAATCAACGACTGCGCAGAGGTGAATTGATTGCTACTGCGGGTGGCTTCGTGTCGACGGCACTACACAGCCCGGTCACCGGTCGGGTCAAGGAAATCGGGGAATTTCGTGCCTATGATGGCAACTTTTCCCAGTCTATCCAGATCGAGGCCGATCCCTACGCCACACAACAGACCGAGGTAGGTACTCCCATCGACTGGAGTTCGATGACCACGGATGATTTTATCAAGGCGGTACAACAGGCCGGGATTGTCGGCATGGGTGGCGCCGCCTTTCCTGCACACGTGAAATTTTCAATACCGGACGGCTGTAATATTCGCTACCTGTTAATCAACGGGGCCGAATGTGAACCCTATCTGACCAACGATCATCGGCTGATGCTGGAACAACCCCTGCGGCTGCTTAGAGGCGCAGAAATCGTGCGCCAGAAACTGGGTGCCGAGGAGGTGGTTATCGGTGTCGAGTTGAACAAACCGGACGCCATTGCGGCTCTTAATCAGCACATTCAGCCCGGCGATCCGGTTCGAGTGGTGGGGCTGGAGGCCAAGTACCCTCAAGGGGCGGAGAAGATGATCATCAGCACCATCTTCAAGCGTGAAGTACCGGCCGGCCAATTACCCCGAGATGTGGAAGTGAACGTTAGCAACGTCAGTACCATCGTCGCGATCGCCGATTACTTCGATTATGGCATGCCGCTAATTGAACGCATCGTCACGGTTTCCGGTCCCGGGGTCAGCTATCCGGCGAATCTCATGGTCCCCCTTGGCACTACGGTACGTGACGTGCTGCAATTTTGTGGCGGACTCAAGGATGAGACCAAGGAAGTTATCATGGGGGGTCCGATGATGGGGCGACCCATAGCCAGTCTCGACGCTCCCGTCGTGAAAGGCTGTTCCGGTATTCTGGCGTTTACCGAAGACCTGGTTCAAACCCGTACAGAATACCCCTGTATTCGCTGCGGTCGATGTCTGGAAGCCTGTCCCTATTTCCTGAATCCTGCGCGGCTGGCGAGACTGTCCAGGGCGCGAATGTTCGAGGAGATGGAGGACTACGCCATCATGGACTGCGTCGAATGCGGATGCTGCAGCTATGCATGCCCTTCCTCTATCCCCATCGTGCAATTGATTCGAACCGGTAAAGATCAGCTACGTAACACCAAGGCGAAGCAGAAGTGAATTCCAAAGATCCCGATCTGCTATTGCAAACCGCCCCATTCCTCCGCCAGGGCATGACGACGCCGAGCGCCATGATGGATGTGATTATCGCGCTTGCTCCTGCGACCCTGGCGGCACTGTGGTATTTTGGTAACAGCGCAGTGCTAGTCATCTCTGCCAGTATCGCCGGTGCGGTCCTCACCGAGATGGCATTCGTACCGCGGCAGCGGCGCAGAATGATATTGATGGATGGCAGTGGTCTCCTGACCGGTCTGTTGCTTGGATTGACTCTGCCTCCAGGCCTGCCCATGTGGATGGCTTTTATCGGTGGTGCTGTGGCGATCGGTTTTGGCAAGATTATCTGGGGCGGTCTGGGCAACAATCTGTTTAATCCTGCTTTAGTAGGTAGGGCTTTTCTGCTGGCGACCTTCCCGATTGCCATGACCACCTGGACGGCGGCAAGCGAAGGATTCTGGACATTTCGACTGACTAATTTCGATTTCCCGTTCACCTATACAGAGATCGATGGGCTCACCGCCGCCTCACCCCTCGGGCTGATGAAATTTGATCAGGAGGCGACTGATGTTATGCAATTGTTTTTCGGTAACACGGCGGGATCCCTGGGCGAGACTAGTTCCCTATTGCTAATTCTTGGTGGCATCTATCTCTATCTACGGCGCGATATCGATTGGCGTGTCCCTGTGAGTATCGTTACCACCGTGTTGATTTTCTCCGGGATTCTTTACTCCATAGATCCGCTCATCTACCCGGCACCTTTATTCTCTGTGTTCTCCGGCGGGTTAATGCTGGGCACCATCTACATGGCAACGGACCCTGTCACCTCACCCACGACGCCACTCGGGACATGGATTTTCGGGATTGGTATCGGTCTACTTGTTATACTGATCCGTGTGTTCGGCGGTATGCCGGAAGGGGTCTTGTATTCCATCCTGCTGATGAATGCGGTAACCCCCTTGATCGACCGCTTTACCCAGCCGAGAATATTCGGGCACCAGCGGAGTAAGAAGACATGAGTGACATCATAGGCTCAGATCGTCAGCAACGGTCGCCGGAATCAGGAGGCGAAAAGCCGCCCGAGCAAGACGAACCGCGACCTATTAAACTGGTCATGACTCTGGCCCTTGGCGGGCTGATTTCCGGACTGGGTATCGTCGGCGTTTATGAGGCGACACTATCAACCATCACCGAATACAGAGCCCAGGAACTTCGGGCAGCGGTCTTTAAGGTGCTGCCGGGTGTTACTCAGATGCAGGAGCTAGCCCAGGAAAGTGACCAACTCGTTGCCGTGGTCAATGAAGAGGGCGAGGAAAGCAGAGATAACACCATTTATGGTGGCTATGATGAGGAGCGGAACTTCGTAGGGTATGCAATTCCAGGAGAGGGACCAGGCTTCCAGGACACCATAAAACTGTTATACGGTTATCTTCCTACTGCTAACAAAGTGGTAGGAATGGAGGTGCTTCAGAGCCGAGAAACACCGGGTCTCGGTGACAAAATCTACAAAGATCTGGTTTTCGTCGGAGCCTTTTCTGACCTGCCCATTGAACCTACTATCGAAGTAGTTAAGAAGGGCCGGAAGGTCTCAGATAATCAAGTCGATGCGATTACTGGTGCAACCATCTCCTCCCGAGCAGTAGTCAAGATTATCAACGACACCAATTCCACGTGGCTCGAAAATCTGCCCACACCGGGGAACGAGCCCCCAATGCAAGACAACAATAGCGAAGCTGAAAATGTTATTCAGTAACACGGAAGACTACGAAGAATTTAGCAAGGGAATCTGGCGAGACAATCCCGTATTCGTACAGGTACTCGGTATGTGCCCGATGCTGGCTGTCACCAATTCTGCCGTCAACGCGGTGGCCATGGGAGGGGCAACCCTGTTCGTGCTGGTTGGCTCCAGCTTCCTGGTATCGCTGCTCAAGGGCTGGATTCCAAAACAGGTACGCATCTCCTGTTTTATCATCATCATCGCCACCTTCGTCACTATCGCTGACTATACGCTGCTGGCCCTGATCCCCACGGTACACAAGGAGTTGGGGGCATTTATCCCGCTTATTGTCGCCAACTGCATGATCCTGGGCCGCCAGGAAGCCTTCGCATCGAAGAGCACACCGCGTCTCGCCGTCATGGATGCGCTCGGCATGTCGAGCGGTTTTATGGTGGCTCTGTTAGCCCTGGGCGCCGTCCGAGAGATATTTGGTACGGGAACTCTGTTTGGCATCGAGCTGTTTGGCCCCGCCTGGGAACCCTGGGTCATTATGATTTTACCACCGGGTGGTTTTCTCACTCTTGGGCTGATTCTATTGGTTTTTAATTGGATGTCTCAGCGTAAGGCGATGTTCCTGGAACGGGTCGCCGAGGCTGAAGGGAGTAGTCAATAATGGATAGTCTCGGCGGCATCTTTATCGGTTCACTGCTGATCAACAATTTTGTGCTGACCTACTTCCTCGGGATCTGTCCGTTTCTCGGCGTCTCCAATAATCTCTTAACCTCATTTCGACTGGGGCTGGCAACGACATTCGTGATGTTGGTCACCGCGTTGTGTGCCTGGGTACTCAACACCTACCTGCTTATCTACGCCCCCTATCTGCAGCTTATTAGCTACATCGTCGTCATCGCCAGTACTGTTCAATTTATCGAGATGGCAATCAAGAAGCTCAGCCCTGCCCTGTTTAGGGCACTCGGCATCTTCCTGCCACTGATAACCACTAACTGCTCGATTCTGGGGCTGGCCATATTTTCATTCAACCGCGGCTACGGTTTTCTCGAAGGCATGGTCTATGCCTTGGGCGCGGGACTCGGTTTCACCATCGCCATGGTGTTGCTGGCAGGGCTCAGAGAGGAGACTGAACTCTCCGATGTACCAGCCCTGATCCAGGGCACCGCCATGAACCTGATTATCGCTGGCATTCTCTCCATGGCTTTCATGGGATTTGCCGGACTGTTCAGTTCCACCGTATAGGCCATGGATAGCTATATTATCCCAATCCTGATTTTCAGCCTCGGCTTAGGCTGCTGGGCGCTGTTTCAGCTATGGACAGGGCGCCAGGCTGATGGCTCATCGGTCGATCAGGAGGATGCTGCCTGTGGTGACTGCGGCGCACCCTGTGACTTGGGCCAAGATTCCGAATGACCTCGAAGCTTCTCACCTGAAAATAGTTAAGAAACCGAGAGACACAGCCCAAAGGCGTGACGGCATTATTGCAGTAGCCGCCCAGGCGACCACGGGGCACTCAGTCATTGTGATGCTTTAACTGATTGATGAGAACTACGCCAATAAACATTGGCAAATGGAGGTAAGCATGATCATAGGCATTCCTAAGGAATTAAATCCGTCCGATAGAAGGGTGCCTTTGATACCGGATTCGGTAAAAAAACTGGTGCAACAGGGAGCGGATGTCCATATAGAGACTGGTATGGGTGAGGCCAGTGGCTTCTCAGATCAGGACTATGGGGAGGCCGGTGCCAGCATTCAGAGGCAGCGCAAGGAGCTGCTAAATCAGGCAGATATCATTCTCAGGCTGAACAAACCACCCCTGCAGGAGATAAGTCAGCTCAAGAGCGGCTGTATCCATATCTCCTATCTGGATCCTTTTAACGAACAGCAGTTGGTGGATAGGTTTACTAAAGCCAACGTCACCGCGCTGAGCATGGAGATGATCCCCAGGATAAGCCGTGCGCAGAAAATGGACGCCCTGAGCTCCCAGGCTAATCTGGGCGGTTATGTGGCGGTGATTCTCGCCGCCGATCGACTCGATATTATTCTGCCGATGATGATGACGCCGGCCGGCACCATCTCTCCGGCACGGGTATTTATCATCGGAGTCGGTGTCGCCGGCCTGCAGGCGATCGCTACCGCTAAACGCCTGGGTGCCCGCGTCGAAGCATTCGATACCCGTCCCGTAGTAGCTGAACAGGTCGAGTCCCTGGGTGCTAAGTTCGTGCATATCGATCTGGGTGAAACCGGTGAAACCGAGGAAGGCTATGCGAAACAGCTGACAGCGGAACAATTGGAACTGCAACGCCTGGGCATGAAGAAAGTCATGTCACAGTCCGATATCGTCATCACCACAGCACAGTTGTTTGGACGCCCTGCACCTCGCATCGTCACCGCCGACATGGTGGAGGCGATGAAACCCGGCAGCGTCATCGTGGATATGGCGGTGGAAACCGGTGGTAATGTCGAGGGCTCCAAACTGGATGAGGAGATCGAAATCGGCGGGGTTCGGCTTATTGGCCTGGGGACTCTGCCCTCCAGGGTCTGCAAACATGCCAGCCAGATGTATTCCGCCAACCTGTTGAGCCTGGTGTTGGATTTCTGGAATGCGGAGAGCAAGAGTTTTGAATTTAATTTGGATGACGACATCTTACAGGGTTGCGTGATTACCCATGGGGGTGAATTGGTCAACGACATGATTATCAACGCGAGAAAAAACGCGAAATAACAAGGGGCTTAAAATGGATGTAATTTATCTCAGCTTTATTTTAGTTCTGGCGGTGTTCTTAGGCTTCGAAATAATTTCTAAGGTTCCCTCCACCCTGCATACACCCTTGATGTCCGGCGCTAATGCGATCTCCGGAATCACCGTGGTGGGGGCGCTGGTATCGGCAGGGGCAGACCAGGGCGGCATCGCTACCTTTTTGGGAACCGCCGCCGTGGTGCTCGCTACCATCAACGTGGTTGGCGGCTATATGGTCACCGATCGTATGCTGGCAATGTTCAAGAAAAAAACACCAGGAGTTAAATAGTGTCTGGGCAAATCATAATAAATCTTGTTTACATCGTATCTGCCGGCCTATTCATCTACGGCTTGAAAATGTTGACCTCGCCGGCCACCGCTCGGCAGGGCAACAGGCTCTCGGCGATCGGTATGTTAATAGCCATCGTAGTAACCCTGTTCGACCAGGGCATCGTCGACTACAGCTGGATACTCTTCGGCCTGGTGGTGGGGGGCGCGATCGGCTCCGTCGCCGCTCGCAAGGTAGAAATGACCGGCATGCCGGAGTTGGTGGCGTTGTTTAACGGTTCCGGCGGCCTGGCAAGTGTAACTGTGGCCTGGGCCGCACTCTATACCGGTGCCGTATCCGGCGGTACAGCCGTGACCATCATATTGTCAATCTTAATCGGTGGCATCACCTTCACCGGCAGCCTGATCGCCTATGGCAAGTTAAGCGAAACCATCCCCAGCAAGGCGGTATTGTTCGCGGGACAGAGAGTCGTGAATGGCGCCATATTACTGAGCATTATTGGCGCCGCGGTGGTATTCAGCATGAATCCTGAATCGGCGTCTGGTTCAACTGCCTTCTGGGTGGTGATTGGTCTGTCCTTTATCCTCGGTGTCATGGTGGTGATTCCCATCGGTGGTGCCGACATGCCGGTGGTGATCTCTTTATTGAACTCCTATTCGGGCCTCGCTGCCTGCGCCGCGGGCTTCGTATTAAACAACAACATATTGATCGTGGCCGGTTCCCTAGTGGGCGCCAGCGGCATGATCCTCACAAACCTCATGTGTAAAGCCATGAATCGCTCACTGGCTAACGTGCTGTTTAGTGGTTTCGGTGCGGTGATCCAGCAGGCCGAAGCAATCGAGGGCGAGGTGAAACCGGTAGTGGCGGCAGATGCATACTTGATTCTAGAGGCCGCCTCGGTGGTCGCCATTGTACCGGGCTACGGTATGGCGGTGGCGCAAGCCCAGCATGCCGTACAGGAACTGGCTCAACAGCTGGAAGAAAATGGCTGTGAGGTACGTTTTGCCGTGCATCCGGTGGCCGGACGCATGCCTGGACACATGAACGTGCTGCTCGCGGAGGCCAATGTGCCCTATGATCAACTGGTGGAGATGGATGATATCAACCCGCAGATGAGCGGTGTCGATGTGGCCATAGTGATCGGCGCCAACGATGTGGTTAATCCGGCGGCCCTAGACCAGGAATCCAGCCCCATTTACGGCATGCCCATTATCCACGTACATGAGGCCCGCACGGTGATAGTCTTGAAGCGTTCCATGGCAACCGGCTTTGCCGGTCTGGATAATGCCCTGTTCTATGGAGACAATACCAGGATGTTGTTTGGCGATGCCAAAGAGAGTGTAATGGCCATGGTCGCCGAATTTAAGGGTTGAGCTAAAATTATTTATAGTCCTGCATTCTTGCGCAGTTGATCCCAGACCTTGAGGTTGTCTTCGACCTGATTGTGCAGGAGATCGGAAGGGTTGCCATCGGCATCAAACTGGGAGCGAAAGCGCCCCTCGAAGCGGCAGAAATCCTCGATGTAGTCTCCTTCGAACTTGGCCACTCTCAGCTTCCTGTCCTTGTTACTGTCTACATTCCAGGTGTCGGTTAACGGATCGTAGTCCCACAGCGGCCAATAGCGAGTGGTGGTTGCCTTGCGTGCCTGATCCTCCACCAGTTCTGCATGAAATTTCTGCTCGGTCATACAGGGCACGTAACAAAGCAGTAGTGACGGGCCTTTGTATTCGGCAGCCTTCTTGAAGGTGCTTATCAGATGATTAGGAAACGCCAGGTTAACCTGACCGACAAAGGTATTGCCACCGTGAGCGACTGATATGCCCAGCGGATAACGAGGGGAATCCTTGCCACCGGGAGCAAACGGCGTATCCATCCCAATGGGAGTTGCCTTGGACATCTGACCACCGGTGTTGGAATAGGCATCGGTGACCAACACCATGACCACCACATTCAGCTCGGACTGCAATACGTGAATCAGCATCTGCAAGCCAATATCGAATGCCCAGCCGTCACCGCCGACGATGAGAGTCGTCTTATCCAGGCGGCTGGAGATGGTAGAACGCAGCAGTGCCAGATGGGTCTTCAGGCTAATATCATCTTCGGGTGCCTGCTCGATCGCTTTGCCTACTACCCGTTGAACCTGTTTGATGTTGTTCGCCCGGTTGATTCTGTCGGCAAGTGTCGTACCCTCCGCTGCGATCGACTCTGTGACGAATTCGAGTTGTTCTTTTAGCTCAATGAAACTCTGGAGTTTTGATAGCTTGCTATCCTTACTCATAGCTTCGAGGACAAAGCGGCTGGATGCTTCTGTCTGAGTTTCCTCCGCAGCCACGCCGAGGGCGATTCCACCGCCTACGGCCGCATTGTTTTCAAACAGCGGATTCATCCAGGCTGCACCAAAACCCTCACGATCTGTGCTGAAGGGGGTTTCATAGGCCTGCGCGCCCCAGATTGAAGAGCAACCGGTTGCATTGGATATGATCGTGTAGGGATACAGTTGCAGAAATTTCGATACGTACAGTGGTTCATAGCAACCGGCACAGGCACCGGAGGCGCCAACATAGTTCGGTATACTCTCCATCTCCGGTGTGGTGTGAATCCTTCGGGACAGATCGAGAGACGGGTCGATATCGGCTCCCATGTCACGACCCATGTTCAGGATCTCCCTTTGCTCATCTAACTGATCCCTGTCGAGCTCATCCCGCGCTACCATGTAGATCGCGTCTTTGGTACAGATTGACTCGCAGAGACCACAACCCGTGCACAGATTCGCGTCGACTGCCAGACCATAGATGTCATCGGGCTGTAGCCGTTTCATGCCGAACATCCCTTCGCTGGCATCCATGCTAACCCGCCCGGCGTGACGGAATACTTTCAGCAATGAATTATCCTTAAGTTCCTCCTGCTGATGTGGCGTTAGTATGGCCTGGTCCAGTGCGCCCCCTGTCGGGCAAATGAAGACGCAGTCGCCACAATCTGTACAGTTCGAGGGCACGAACTTCGGCAGGCGGGTGGCGAAATCCCGGTTCAAATTCTTCCAGGTATCCAGGGGCCTGGCGCCCCCGCGGGCATAATTGAAATAATCACTCACCGGAACTTCGCTACCGCGACCCGCCACTCCGGCTTTCTGAATAGATTTAACGAACCCATCCCTGTCGGGCGTCATCACGGTCAGATTCGGCTTCCCCTCGGTCGCCGAGGTGGCAATAATGTCAGAGCTGTCCGTTGTTCGGGTTTGGGCATTGAAATCCGGTACTTGAACCTGTTGCAGGGCGGCTACTGCTTTCTTGAATGCCTTAATATTGCTGTCCACGACCTTGGGACCCTTGCGCCCAAATACCTTCTTGATGCCTGCTTCCATCAGTGTTTCCGCTTCACTGGTGTCCAGAAAACCGAACTTCTCCAACAGGATCCGCTGCATGATCATGCTGATCTTCCCGCCCAGACCCTGCTTCTCAGCGATCTGGAAGGCGTCCACCACCCAGACTTCCAGGCGTTTCTTGACGATCTGCTGCTTTAGCTCATCCGGCAGGGTTTCAAAGATGTCCTGCGCCGGAATGGGTGTATTAATGACGAAGGTGCCACCACGACGAATACCCGTAAGGATTCCATCCCGTTTGTCCAGTAATGAAGGGTGATGCACGGCGACATAATCCGGCGTGCGAACATCGAAGGCCTCATCCAGGGGCAGGGTTGAAACCCGCAGATTTGAAACCGTGACCCCACCTGCCTTCTTACTGTCATATTCTGCGGTGGAGGCAACGAAGAGTTTGCCATCGGTCTTTTCCGGATTGGCTTGGGAGGCATAGATTAATGCGGATCCCTTCACCATGGTAACTGTGCCGTCACTGCCATAGGCGATGATGCGACCCTGCTTCATATTGGTTTTCTCGAAAATATCGGGCGCCTTCACCGGCGGCAACGAAGTCCCCATCACATCGTCGATTACCCCTACGGTGAAACCGGTCCAGATCCTGCCGCCATCCGCCATCCGCTGCAGGTGCTCGAAGACTTCGAGCACGGATCCAGGATGAAAGTCCTTGCCCGCTACGCCGTAAATGCCGCCGGTTACGACCGGCATCTTCTCCATCTTCGGGATGCCATCAAAACCTTGGCTAGCCTTCATTACAGCCCCGCGCACGTCGGCACAGAGGGGTTCATCCTGGGCGGTATGGGTCATGGATCGATCCAGGACAGCTATTCTTTCCACGCTTTTTGGTAGCGTGGCGATAAAATCCTTGATCAGGAAGGGGCGAAACGCAAGCACGTTGATCACCCCGATGCGACGATCCGGATCCTCGTTAAGCAGGTGGCGCACGGTAGAGCGGATCGTGGTCACCGAACTGCCTGCAGCCACGATGATATCGGTTGCCTCCTGGTGACCCGCGAATTGGTAAGGCGTGTAACTACGCCCGGTCAGCTCTGTGAATTCCGCCATGATCTTTGGAAGAATCTCTTCGATCCCTATGGCGTGCGGCCGCTGGGCTAATCCCGCCTGCATATAGCCATCGGGATTCTCGTTGGTTCCCCACACCGATGGATGAGTGGGATCCAGGGAGCGTTTCTTGTGATCTATCATCTTGCTGTGGGGCATAAACGACCAGAAGAACTCGTCTGGAAGTTCCTGTGCCTGGGTCTGGCGATGGGTGGTGAGAAATCCATCGTAGACAATGGCAACGGGTAAACTGGCCTCCCATTTCAGTCTTTCACCGATGGCTCCGATATCCTGGAGCTCCTGGGCATCGGCGGCGAACAGAATGGCGATCCCGGTGTCGCGCACGGCATAGACATCGCTGTGTCCGGCAAATATGGTGAGGGAATGGCGGGACAGGTCCCGGGCACCGATATAGAAAGTGATGGGCAGTAATTGTCCCGCGCAGTTATACATCTCCGGGATCATCAACAGTATCCCCTGGGAAGATGAACAGGTCGCCGAACCCACTCCCTTGGCGGCTAATCCCTGTACAAACGATGCCGCGGCAGCCTCATCACAGGCCATGAACACCTGGGGAACCACACCATAGATGTTCTTATCCCCCGCTGCAGCCATGCGGGCACTCTCTTCCCCGAAGGGTGATGACGGGGTGATGGTATAGATGGAGATCCCGCCATTGACCTTGTAGGCAACTCTGGTGATTATGGAATTGCCGTCGGTGACTACCCGTTGCCCGGGAAATTGGGGTTCGGAGGATTTGCTCTCAATCTTTTCATCAGAAAACGTCTCGTCAATCAAAGTCATACAGGCATTCCTATTCCCATTTCCAATAGAGCCATCTCAATGCTCGATGCAGGCACAACCCTCCATCTGATCATTTGAGCATGCATCAAATGGGACGGAAACACCACTAATATGAGGTAGATCAAAGAGTTGTTAGTTGAGTCGACATGCATTGGTAGTGGAAGCAAGGAAGTGTTGATAGACTGCTGATCGGCCCGGCATCATGTAGTATTGGGACAAAAAGCTCATACGTGAGCCCAAAACAGCGTGGGATATTAGTTGACCACGGAATAGATAAAATAAACGAGGTATCACCATGTACCAATCCCTAGCGTGGCAGCTCACAATCGTTCTAGTTCTGCTTTTGTTGGCGCTGTTCGCATTCGTTGTATCACAATCGGGATCACGAGAGGAATACGGACCAATAAAGGACAAGTCCTCACGCATCAGGCTGATCGTTTTTGCCCTACTTTTTGCTCTTGTCGCTCCCTTGGTAGGATTCTCGTTGACCAGTCTGCCTTATTCTGCGCCGCCCAACCGGCAGGGGGAGCCGGAGATAATCGATGTCACCGGCGGGCAGTGGTATTGGATATTCAGCAGCAACGAAACCACAGTTGGCACACCTGTCGAATTCCACGTTACCAGTGCCGATGTCAATCATGGATTCGGTTTGTATGATTCATCCATGACGCTGGTTGCCCAGACCCAGTCAATGCCCGAATACACTAACGTTCTGTATTACACGTTTACCTCACCTGGTACATATCAGGTTTTGTGCATGGAATACTGTGGTTTGGCGCATCATGGAATGATTACGGAGTTCACGGTCAACCCAAGAACAACAGGGGGTGCGAGATGAGTATTGGTCCTATGTCCATGAGTAACGGTGCAAAGAAATTGATTTTTTCCTATGTGGCTATAGTCGCTGTCGTAGTAGTGCTTATGATGGTTTTCGGNCTTCTCCTGCGCCTCGCACAGGGGGGGTGGTTGTCCATGTCACCGCAATTTTTTTACCAGCTGCTAACCGCGCATGGAATCGGTATGGTTGGTATCGCCGCGCTCGCCGGTAGCGCAATCTTGTGGTATTTCCTAAGTCAATATGTAGAACTGAGCACTACGATTCTTGCCACCAACCTTGTCCTGTTCTTATCTGGCGTGGTTTTTATTCTAGGGGCTACTTTCATTGGAGGCTTTGGCGGATTGTGGACATTTCTGTACCCACTGCCAAGACTGTCCTTGAGTATTTGGAGTGACGCAGCTGCAGTCACTTACCTGGTCGGGGTGTTGATTGTTGGCGTTGGGTTTTTGCTGTTTTTCCTCGATGTAGGCCGCGCCATCATTTCACGCTATGGAAGCCTGGGGCGGAGTTTGGGTTGGCCGCAATTGTTCGGTGGCGATCAAAGCGAAGCACCACCGCCAACAGTGGTCGCCAGCACCATGGTCACCATCATCAATGTAGCTGCGCTGGTGGCCGGTGCGGCCATCCTGGTGATGAGCATCATCAATATCTTAATACCGGATTTCACGGTGAATCCCTTGTTGGCCAAGAACATGATTTACCTCTTTGGTCATACCTTCGTTAATTCAACGATCTATATGTCAATCATTGCGGTCTATGAGATTCTGCCGCGTTACACGGACCGTCCATGGAAGAGCACAAAGCCCTTTCTGGCGGCCTGGACTGCGGCGACAGTCATGGTGCTGACTGTATATCCGCACCATTTATTGCTGGATTTTGTCATGCCNCAATGGATGCTTTGGCTCGGTCAGATCATTTCATATTTNAGCGGTATACCGGTCTTGCTGGTTACCATGATTGGGACTCTGACGATAATCCACAAATCAGGCATCAAGTGGGACGCCGCGTCCTCCCTACTGGTGCTGTCAGTGTTTGGTTGGGCGGCGGGTGTCATACCTGCCATCATCGATGCAACCATCGTCGTGAATGTGGTCATGCACAACACGATGTGGGTTCCCGGCCATTTCCATTTTTATCTGATGCTCGGCATGATAGCCATGGCGTTTGGTTTCATGTTCTACCTTGGCAAGGCAGAAAGAAACCGTGAAGATAGTGCCTTCGATAGTCTGGCTGTCTGGCTCTACGCTGGTGGCGGACTCGCATTTGTATTTGCATTCTTAATGTCTGGGGCAGATAGTGTTCCCCGGCGCTGGGCGGTACACTTGCCGGAATGGGTAGCTTATGATCGCTATGGCGCTGTTTGCGCGGTTGTGGTGGTGCTTGCCACTGTGTGGTTCCTGGTGCGATACATCTCGTTCATGAGGTCACCTGCTGAAGTTGCTGTGGCTGGGGCTGATACCACGGAAGCGGAAGGCTGATAATGCATGCGCAAGAGAAGGGATAATGCGCCTGACTGTATTAATATTCACCATCGTTGTAGCAGGTAGTTCAGTCTTATGGTCGGAAACTGACGGTTTCCAGGCATTCACCTCAGAGCGGGCGAGGCGGCTTGCGGTGACCGCCACGCCAAAGCCCTTACCCATTGTGACATTGCAGGATCAAAATGGTCGTGAATTCGGCTTTGCAGACTATAACGACCGCGTCGTACTTGTCGATTTCATTTATACCCGATGCCCTACAATGTGCCCAATCATGGGCGCTCGGTTTCGGCAATTGCACCGGTCTATGGAAAACATCAGCCCTGACAAGAGATATTCCCTGCTGAGCATCAGTTTCGATCCCGAACACGATACGGTTGCCGTTCTCAGCAGCTACGCCGATACTTTTGGTGCCGATGGAAGCTCTTGGCGAATGGCGCGTGTCAGCGATCAAGCTAAGCTGGATTTTCTGCTCAAGGAGTTGGGAGTTGTGATCATTCCGGATGAGTTCGGTGGCTATCAGCACAACGCAGCAATCCACGTCGTTGATCGAGGTGGTCGTGTCGCACACATTTTGGACTACGACGTTTCAAGCGAGCAGATCCAACAAGTTGTACAACAATTATGAGGCCGACATCTTACACAGTCAGCTTTCTGGTGGTTTTGAAAAACACCCTGAAACGGATTCAGTCAACTACGCTTGCGTGCTTGCTTTTTCTCGTGCTGCTGCTAACAAGCAAGCAGTTGGAAATGACGATGGTGGGACATGTTTTGATTCAGCTGCCACTGCTGGTTGTTTGTGGCTGGCTGGTTACCCCATCATTGCCATCCCGATTGGAATCCGCTATTGAGAAGTACAACGAGTATGG
>PBYU01000053.1 GCA_002730035.1 Gammaproteobacteria bacterium
ACCCTTCTTTCACATAAACTTACCCCACTTCTGCTTAATCTTTTATCACAATACTAACTTTAAGGGTGGATCAGTTTTTTGGGGTAAAACCAAAAAGTAAAGCCTTGCCTAAAAGAGAGATATTTGTTAATTTGAATGATAAAAGCTATTACCTGATCCTCATATCTTTGTGACTTTGTACCTTAGTGGTTAATTATTATGAACGAAATAACCATAGCGGATAAAAAAATAGGCATTAACCATCCGCCATTTATCGTTGCGGAGATGTCGGGGAACCACAACCAGTCTTTGGAAAGAGCTTTGAAGATTGCTGAAGCGGCGCACAAAGCTGGAGTAGATGCGTTAAAGCTGCAAACCTATACCGCAGACACCATAACAATCAACGAAAAATCCGGTAACTTTGTCATTAACAATCCTAACGGTCTATGGAAAGGTAAAACATTATATGAACTTTATCAGCAAGCTTATACTCCCTGGGAATGGCATAAGCCTATTTTTGAGCGGTGCCGTGAACTGGGTCTTATTGCATTCAGTACGCCTTTTGACGAAACAGCTGTAGAATTTTTAGAAGATTTAAATGTTCCCGCATATAAAATAGCGTCATTTGAAAATAATCATCTACCATTACTCAAGAAAGTAGCGTCGACAAGAAAGCCCGTAATTATATCGACAGGCATGGCATCCATTACCGACTTAGATTTGGCTATCAGCACTATTCGCGACTCAGGTTGTAATGATATTATTTTACTTAAATGTGCAAGCACTTACCCTGCAACTCCCGAAGATATTAATTTATTGACAATTCCTCATAAGAAGCAGCTTTTTGATACTGAAGTGGGTCTTTCTGATCATACTCTCTCTATAGGAGTAAGTATCGGAAGTGTTGCGATGGGCGCAACGGTGATCGAAAAGCATTTTTGTTTATCCCGGTCTGATGAAGGCGTTGATTCCGTATTTTCAATGGAACCAGATGAAATGAGAATTTTAGTAGAAGAATCTTCTAAGTTATGGCGAGCTTTAGGAAAAATTTATTATGGAGTCACAAAAAAAGAAAAGAGTTCTGTCAAATTTAAACGTTCAATTTTTGTGGTGGAAGATATCAGGAAAGGCGAAGAATTTACAGATAAAAATATTAGGGTTATTCGCCCAGGTGATGGATTGTCTCCAAGACACTATGAAATCCTTTTAAGAAAAAAAGCAACCTGTGATGTTAAAAGAGGAACTCCCATGAGGTGGGAGTTAGTTAATACTTGACCAGTAATTTTCCCCATCCAAGATCAGTAAAATTAAAAAAATAGATCAACGCTGCAAAACTTTACTTTTAACAAACTTTTTTAAGCTCCTTTTATCCTTGGCAGGTGAAGAAAGAAGGTGGCTTTTAGTTATTTTCGATTGTTATTTTACCGCACTTTGTAAATCTGTAAACTTCTAAATAAATATTTAATGTATAAACATTTTTACAATTTGATTAAAAATATGCCGTTAGCTGAAGAGGCGTATTTTATATTTCAACAATATAACAGTTGGAGCAACTTCAACAAGAGAAATGTGTCAGATGCTCCCACATCTATAATGATCGAAATTACAAACCAGTGTAACCTGGATTGCATCATGTGCGCCACGCAAAAAGGAACAAGAAAAAAAGGTAATATGGATTTGTCTCTTTACAAAGAGATTATTCTGCAGGCTTCCGCGATAGGTGTAAAGGTTGCTACTCTACATACAATCGGAGAAGCATTGCTCCACCCGGATGTTGTAGAAATGATTGGATTCGCAACTGAGAAAGGGCTTATTACTAATATAACTACTAATGGTCAATTGCTTACCGAGGAAAAATCTAGAAAGTTATTAGAAGCAGGATTACGTACCCTCAGGGTTTCAGTCGAAGGCGCCACAGAAGAGACCTATTCCAAAATCAGAAGGGGAGGAAGCCTTGAAAAATTAATCAACAATCTAAGAACATTTAAAAGAATTAAGGAAGAAAAGAGATATAATGTAAACATTATAATAAACTCTATATTGATGAAAGAAAATGAGCAGGAAATAGCTGCTTTTTATAAGTTATTTGTTCCAATGGTCGATACACCGAATAATATTTTTTTTAACAATCTAGGTGACCATGGGGGTAAAATTGATATGGAAAAAAATGCATTAGAAAAACCAAATTATAGAATAAAAAACCCGTGCCGTACTCTCTGGTCAAATCTTCATGTTCAATGGGATGGTAATGTTTCCGCATGTTGTGTGGACTTTGACGGAAAACTTATTATTGGTGATTTGCAGAATAAATCATTAAAGGAAATATGGGAAGGAAACCAACTTCAACAGTTCAGAAAATATCACCTGGAAAGAACACCTGAAAAAATGCCGCAGTGTGAAAATTGTTCAANTATTAGGGTGAGAATGCTTGACGAGTATAGGNTNTATAAGTTTAANCAAAAANGGAGAAAAAANTATCTTANNCATAAATGATTGTATCAGNATTNTATAGCCTATTTTACTCTAAATAAACGAGCAACAAATGCTCTATTTTTTGGAANCTGGTTAGAGCTTTTTATTTCNTTGGTTCCTAAATTTTCGAATATTTTTTTATAGTTTCGAGCCTTATGTCTATGGGAATCATTAACTTCATCTTCTACTGTAATGATATATTTTTTGGAAATTCTGATCATTTCATTAAATATAAATTCTGAGCTCGGGTGAATGTGTTCAAGCACCGCCATTGTAAAAACCAATTCAAATGATTTCTCAGGAATTTTTTTTATAGTCACTTCTATTGAGTCATTATAAATGGTAGCTTGTCGATAAAACTCTGGATATGTTTCTTCCATCAATTTAACAGCGTGCTCATTTATTTCCACACCCGAAAGATTATAAAAACCTTTTGTAAATAAATAATTTAAGTTTCTACCAACGTTACAACCCAGCTCTATAATAGGCAATGAATGTTCCAACTTGGGCAAAAAACTATATAAGAATTCACTTTTATAGTTTGGGTTAATGTAANCTTCTGCTTTGTTTAAAATAGGACTATCTTGTTTCCAAAATCTATGAAGCACTATCTTTTCATCCATTTTTCGTTCTGTACCAACTACAACGTCTCTTAACAATACCAATAAGTTGGGGGATAAGTTGTTCTTAGCAAATTCTGAAAGGAGAAATTTTCTAAGAATCGTTTCGGTAATTGTTATTGATTTAGCAATTTTTGCTACTTTTAAAATAATTCCAGTTATCATTTTTTTCTTTTTTTATACTATTAAATGTAAAAAATACGTGCGCTTATTTCTTTAGTTGTTCAAACCACCCAGTTTGTTGGCTCAATTCTCCTGATCTGAACCGGANATTGTTTTGTGGAAAATCTGTCCTCAATATCACACCTTTAATCTTTATGGTAAACCAACGGAATTGGCTTAAAAACTATTATGATTCAATTCAACGACTTGAACCAACGAACAAAAATAGAAATTCTGTGCTTCTTGTTCCCCACTTGATCGGAGAAATAGTGTTTTTAAATGCGAATGTTATTTTGAGAACCACTATAGCCTATATAGCCATTAAATAGAATGCGTTTCTGTATATAAAGGAAAAAGTTTATTCTAACAATAATCGCACAATTGAAACAGATAAATAAATATCTTCGTTACAACGAAAACTTATTTGACTAAAACCTTATATTCTATAAAGAATTTGAATATTGGAAGATAATTCACTGCATCTAAAAGAATCTTGCAAATGCAAAAATTCTTTTGTTCGCACTTTCAACAAAAGCTTTTGCTTCTTCACTCAGTGGTTTAAGCAGAAAAAGCATAGCTATAAATCCAAAACCATATATTGCTATTTTTATTAAAATTGATATAAAACCACTTCCATTATCGAAGGCTATAGGCATTGAAGCAATTATACAGGCTAACAGTATTTTCATCTCAAAAATTAGTGGGAATTCCACTTTAATGTAATAACGCACAAAAAGCATATTAACAATCCCTACCAGTGATTGTGAAAAACCTGTCGCTACAACGACACCCCAAACACCATATTTTGGAATTAAAATAATGTTCAGCACTATGTTAAGTATTCCTCCAGCAAATTGAATTTTCAGCGCCAAAGCCTTTCTCCTCAGGATGTAAAAGACAGGCATACAAAAAGCTGCTCCACCTAAANTNGTAATGCAGNNGAAANTTGCAAATATCTTAAAATAGACTGCTACNNCAGAAAACTGGCNCCCATATAAAANTTCAATTATGNTTTTTGCGTTAAATATGGCAAAGATATAAATAGGTATTGAGAGNAATNTANAGACTTGCGTAACCATNGACCATGAAAGNGCGAGACCTGAGTTNCCNTNTTTTGAATATTNCTCTGAAAAAACAGATTGNGATAACGCTCCAATCCCTTGTAAANGNANNANCATCATNGANNCAAGNNNGAAACATANAAAATAAAAACCAATNTCTTCACTTGGCACNTTAAAATAATTCATAATAATTATATCAGCCTGTGCTCCTAGGCCAAAGGCAATAAAAGTACTTAATGCCGCTGCCGCTCCAATTTCGTATGATTCATTAAGTTTCACAGGAGAGGTATGTCCGAATATGTAATCCTTTCCTAAAAATATTAAAATAAAAGTGGTCAATAGATTTGAGATTATAAAGGCGCTGAGAATACCTCCAATTTTATATCCCATTGCAAAAAAAAGAGTCAAAAGCAAAAGATTAATAAATTGGTTGATTCCTTCAATTATTGAAACTAACTTTATCCTCAGTAATGCCCTAAAAATCATAGTTAAATAGGAAAAAGTCACTAAGGTACTAAAATACAAGATAATAAAAATAATGTACTTAGGCAAAATGACATCTTTGAAGAAGCCCTGAAGCAGCGGCATAGCAAAATACAGGAGAATAGCCGTTACAAGTATGATTACTATGCGATACAAAAATAATTTTCTAATTAAAAATCGCATTTTTTTAATTGAATCCTCCAATGTATTTAAAACAGGAAGTTTCACATTCAAAATAGTTTCAAAACCTAAGGAGGTAAATAGCCTTAGAGTCGAAGGGATGGTGAGGATAGAAGCATATATACCCAACTCTGTTTTTCCAAGCTTCCTGGCAATAAGAATAGAAATAATAGCGCCAAAAATACCCATCATTGTTTTTCCAATAAAGTTCCAGATTAATCCAAATGTGAATTTTTTTGATAGTGACATGAGTTAAGTGCGGATAAAGTGGAGTTCCATGGGTAAACCCGTGGCATCTTTTCCACTTCGAGCTTTGCTCGACACCCTTCGGGCGATTTTACATCCACCCACAGGTAAACAAGTGGAACTCTGCCCTTCGGGCTAATTAGAAAGATTATCCTGTTATATACTTCATCTTTATTTTAGTGCAGGCTTCGAGGATATTGACTGTTCCCTGTATATTTACATAAAGACGGTCAAGTCTTCTTTTTTCAGCCCTTTTAACCACTAATACTGCCTCAAGGTAGATTGCATGATCACATCCTCTTATTACTGTAGAACTCGTGTATAGTATAAAATACTACCTGAACAAGAATCATTGAACTTTAAATACTTTTTTGTTAAACTTTATCATACAGAATGATTTTTTTCTATTCCTATTGTTGAGTTTATAAATAATCCTTTAAAAGATACCTTTTACTCTGAGTTATCCATAAAAGGGAGAGACTTTTGGTCGCTACGCTATCTCCCTTGTGGAACGCTTTTGGGAATCCCTGAAATTATGGAAAACTTTTACTCTCATTGGGGAAGATTATAATCTTAATTCGGTACCCAGTTCCTTTCCACATTTACAAATTTAAAATTAAGTCTTTCTGATAGGAGGGCAGAATTGTACACTTTATGGCGCTGTGGAGTTCAGCCATGATATAAAAACCAGATTGTAAAAAATTATTTATTAACTTAATCATTAGTTTTATAAATTATCTTCAGAAGGAAAACATTTTGAAAGCACTTATTATAGCTGCTGGTAAAGGAAAACGCTTAAAACATTTAACTCAGGAAATCCCTAAATGCCTTTTAAAATTGAATGGAAAGACTTTGCTTCAAACACAGATAGACGTATTTCATTTATTTGGAATTTTTGACATTACAGTAGTAACCGGATATCAAAGAGAAAAAATAAACCTCCCCGGGTGCAAATATTACTATAATGATAACTATAGCAACAATAATATCCTGTGTTCCCTTTTTTATGCCGAAAAAGAAATGAATGATGATGTAATTATTACTTACTCAGATATTGTATTCAAAAAAAGTATTATAGAAAAACTTTTAACTGATTACAATGATATCTCAATTGTGGTTGATATTGATTGGAAGGATAATTACATATGCAGAAAAGACCATCCAATTACTGAGGCGGAAAAAGTTATTTTTGGTTCCGATAATAAACTTTTAAAAATTGGGAAAACATTCTCCAATAGGCAGGAAGCCGACGGTGAGTTTATTGGAATGGTTAAACTCACACGTAAAGGAACGGATATCTTTAAAAAGTTTTTCTGGGAAAATAAAAATAAATTCTCTGGAAAACCTTTTCAGAAAGCTTCTTCTTTTGAAAATGCTTATTTGACTGATATGTTCCAGGAATTAGTTGATAGGAAAATTGCCGTTAACTGTGTGACTATAGAAAAAAACTGGAAAGAAATAGATACCGTTGAAGATTATGAAAATGCGCTTGCGATTCACTCTCACAGTATAAATGAATAAAAAATATTTGAAATAAGAAAATCATGAAGAAAACTCGTCTTCTGAGAAAATACTTTAATGAGAAAAAAGTTATACGGGTAATGGGAGCTCATAATGGTCTGAGCGCCACATTAGTGGAAAATGCCGGTTTCAATGGAATATGGGCAAGTGGTTTTGAAATATCAACCAGTTACGCTGTCCCTGATGCTAATATATTAACAATGACTCAATATTTAGAAACCGCTGAGGTAATGAATCTGGCTGTTTCAATTCCTATAATTGCAGATTGTGACACCGGTTATGGAAACTCTAACAATGTAATTCACATGGTAAAAAGATATGAAGCAGCGGGGATTGCCGCGGTTTGCATTGAAGACAAACAGTTTCCAAAGGTAAATAGCTTTGTTGCTGGTCGTCAAACCTTAGCTTCGATACCGGAGTTTGTCGGTAAAATTATGGCGGCCGTCAATTCCAGAGAGGACCCCGATTTCATCGGTTATAGCCAGAACAGAGGCTTTAATAAATGGCCTTGGAGTTGGTGAAGCAATAAAAAGAGCCCTTGCGTATACTGATGCCGGTGCGGATGCCATCTTGATCCATTCAAAATCAAAAACACCTGCCGAAATAAACAAATTTATGAGCGCATGGGACAATAGAGCGCCGATTGTTATTGTTCCCACAACATATAGCAGCATACAGTTAAAAGAAATAGAAAAACTTGGCATTAAGATGGTAATTTACGCAAACCAGGGGATACGTGCTTCGATAAAAGCAATGAATAAAGTTTTTTCCAGAATTTTAAAAGACCAATCAGCTGAACATATAAATGATGATATTTCCTCAATGGAAGAAGTGTTTGATCTCCAGGGTATGACTCAA
>PBYU01000054.1 GCA_002730035.1 Gammaproteobacteria bacterium
CACCAGTCACCAGTCCGGTAAAAGTTAACCTCAATACAATCGAATAGGACTGAAGCTGGAAGAAGGCGAGGTGCAAGCGGATAAATCCGGCGGCCGCCACCGAGAACACTAATCCGCAGAACACCATGTATGGCATTTCCAGTAATACATTGACCTCGGAAGCTGCGATCATGAAATTGATATCGCTGCCGAACACCAGCTGACTGGTTGTCGCGCCGACAACAGACGCGATTATCACCGGGACGAAACCGACAACGGTGTACTCCATCAGAATGACTTCCATGGCAAACACCACACCCGCCATGGGTGTATTAAAAGAAGCAGCAATGCCCGCGGCCGAGCCACAGGCAACCAGCGTACGCAGACTATTGTTCGTCAGCCGCCACCATTGACCTAACAGGGAGGCGATCCCGGCCCCCAAGTGAATTGCAGGACCTTCACGTCCCACACTCTGGCCGGAAACCAACGCCACGAACCCGCCCAGAAACTGCACAAGAATATTTTTCACGGGTAGCTTGCCCTGGTGATTATGCAAGCGGTCGAGTACATGGGTTACGCTGACGGAGCGGTCCTGTGCACTCACAAAATGCAACGCTACACCGATTAACAGCGCACCAGATAGTGGCAACAGAAAGCGCACCGAAAGCGACAATGATTCGAAGCCATCCCCGGTTCCTGCCAGCATGAAGAAAGAGGCATTTTCTACCAACCAGCGAAACGCGACTATCAGCAAAGACGCTGCGATGCCGGAGATAATCCCCAGCACAACCAACTGAGGAAGTGCATCGTGGTATGCGAGCCGGTTCTGAAATTCTCGAAAGGCTGTTCTTAGGGTAGTTTTTAATGACATCACAAAGCTAAGAGAATGTCCTGCAAGACAATCTTCAGGGTTATGCAATTATTCGGCTCGTTACTCGTGTCGTAATGCTTCGACCGGATCCATATCCGCTGCGCGCATGCTTGGGTAAATCCCGAATACAACCCCGATCATAGCAGAGATCGAAAACGCCAATATCGGAGCAACCGGCGTCACGATAGTAGTCATACCCCAGAAGATTGAGATGACAAACGGAATAATAATACCCAATACCACGCCAATCAGGCCTCCAACGCCTGACAAGATAACTGCTTCGACGAGAAACTGCGCAATAATATCCCGCTTCTTGGCACCCAGGGCGCGGCGAATTCCAATCTCTCGCGTGCGTTCAGTGACGCTGGCCAACATGATATTCATGATGCCAATACCGCCCACCAACAGTGAGATACCGGCAATGGCACCGGCAACGATTTGATCACGCAAGGCGCTCTCCTCTGCCTGTCTTAACAGTGCCAGTGGTATCTCGATCGTGTAATCAACATCCCGATGTCGGCGCTGCAGGATCTGATCGATGATTTCACCGACTTCAATAACCGCTTCCTGGTCTTCCACCTGGATAATGGCTTCGTGCAGCTCGACTGTCTCCGACTCCATCCCACCAGCCGTCTGCCGGGTAGTGGTCTCACCGAAACGACTTTTCGATGCAGTGAATGGAATAAACACTCGAGAAGGCGCGGCGTTAGAACTTCCCGCCTGATTCTGGCCCAGGTTGGAAAATCCTTCGGACTCCATGATGCCGACGACGTTGTAGTAATCGCTATCAATCTTAATGGAATTTCCGAGAGGATTGTCAATTGGAAACAACTCGCTGGCGACCTCGTCACTGAGCACCACCACATTGGCATGGTCCCGCATTTCCGATTCGCTGAAAAATCGTCCGGCACGCAGGTTGTAGTTGCGCGAAATAGGATAGTCCACCGCAGTGCCAACAACATCTGTGTTCATGCTGATACCGAGGTTCCACACGTTTTTCTTCACAATACGCGAAGCGATAACATTTGAGACTCCCGGTATGGTGTCTCGAATGGTAGTGATGTCGGCATTAGTCAGTCCGTATATCACCGCCTGTGGAGGACCGAAACCGCGCTGGGTACTTTCTTCGACTGCGGCTGGTTTGACACTCTTGATAAGGATATTGCTGGCACCCAGATCGCGAAACTGTTGCTGAGCTTCGAAGCTGGCGCCTTCACTCACTGCCAGCATGGCAATAACTGCGGCGACACCGATGACGATGCCGAGTACGGTCAGCATGGAACGCAAGCCATGGGAGAAAATACTCTTGACGCCAACCTGGGTGATTTTCTTGAAACGCACCAGATTGAATTTCGAGCGAGATGCTGCCCGAGCTTGATGTTCTACAAATGTATCAAGCGTGAAGTCGCTCATCGCTCTCCACCGTGCCATCAATGAGCCGAATTTCCCGTTTGGTTCGCTCCGCCAGTTCATCGGAGTGCGTCACCATGATCAGGGTCTTGCCCTGAGCATGCAGGTCATCAAATAGTTTCAGAATCTCGGCGCCAGATTTTGTATCCAGATTACCGGTCGGTTCATCCGCGAGGATGATCAGTGGATCTACCGCTAGCGCCCTGGCAATTGCTACCCGTTGTTGTTGACCGCCGGACAATTCGAAGGGTTTGTGATCCAGTCGGTCCTCCAGGCCCACCCGTTCGGCCAGTCCCATGGCAATCTCATGACTCTCAGATTCGGAATAACCCTGGTAGAACAGAGGCATCTCGATGTTCTCCAGCACATCCAGCTGCTGAATAAGGTTATAGGATTGAAAGATAAATCCCAGCCTGGCTCCTCGAATGCCGGATAGCTCGTCATCTCCCAACTGCGAAGTGTCTTCGCTACCAAGGTAGTACTTTCCTTCGGTGGCTTGATCGAGGCAGCCCAAGATATTCATGAGAGTTGATTTGCCACAACCGGATGGACCCATGATGCTGATGTAATCTCCGGCATAGAAATCCAGTGAGATGCCATGCAATACCTCGACCGACAATGCTCCCATGTAATAAGTCTTGCGAATGTCTTCCAGTCTCGCGACGACCGATTGGCCAGCAACGAGTCCGGGGCTAGGGATTGCCCCTTGAGCGGAATGGGAATCGAGGGTAGTCATGGTAACGGTCGAAAATCAGGCACCGACATCCGTCAGGCTCTGTTGCGGTGGCAGCAGCAGCACTTCTTCGCCTTCCCGCAGTCCGCTGGTGATTTCGATATATGATTTGGAAAAAGCGCCGATCTCCACTTCTCTGCGTTGCGGGCTGCCGCCGTTTGCGACGTAAACTACTCGCTTGTCGTCCCAGTAAGTCACTGCCTGCACTGGCACATAGATCACATCGCCAAGACTCTGTACAAGAATTTCAATTTCGGAGCTCATACCGGGGCGAAGCCAGTCGTGGGTGCCATCAATCTTTATAGTGGTGGGGTAAACTTTAAGATCAGGATTCATAAATGCATTGGCCGAATCTGCGACTACTGCCACTTTGATTACAGTGCCTGTGAGTTCCTGATCGGGAAAGGCGTCAATTGACACTTTTACACGCTGCCCAACCGCAACTCGCTGCACTGCCGATTCATGGATATTAGTCTTGACCGCCATCTCCCGCATATCGGGAATAGTGAGTATCGCCTGGCGTTCCCGGATGGTAGCACCTTCCTGGATCGCTTCCTGACTACTGCCACGGTAGCGCTGCGAATTCTGGTTCGACGCACCATAGACCACCAGGCCTGGTCTTTCTGCCCGGATAGTAGCCAGCTCGATCTGCTCGTTGATGTCCGCCAGTTTCACCCGCTCCAGGTTGAACTTGCGTTCGGCGGAGCTGAACCTGGCTTCTTCCTGGGCCTTCTCAGCAATGTTTTCCTTGAGCTGACGCTGATAGCCCATCACGGCGTTTTCAAAATCGGACAGTTTCTGCTCCGCGTCTTTAGGAAACGTGTATTGAATGTACAGGCTTAGCGCGGTCTCTTTCTCCGCCTCCTTGTTGCGCGACTTGCTCAGATTGAGTTCTTCTGCCTCCAGTTCTGTCGGTGTGATAAAACCGCGGTCTTCCAGCCGGCGTTGCCCTTCGATACGGTCCTGGGCTAGCAGGTACTCTTCCTGAGAAACCTGCAGGTCATCCTGCAGTGAGCGTAGTTGCTGCTTGGCCTCGCCATCTTCCAGATTCTCGATATCCGCATATTGAGTGAAGTCCAGGGTATCGCGGATTGCCATGTAGCTATCATCCATTAGCAGGGTCACTTCAAAGTCCGGGCCTTCCGCTGCCAACGGCTCCAGTCTCAGCTCGGTGGGCTCACTATTGCTACGTGGACCATCCGGAACAGACACAGCAGGTGCCGCCGCAATAGCCTGACCCCTGTCCTGACCGCGATTCTGGCCACGGCCGGGCCCACCCGGTCCGCGCCCTCCACCGGGAAAGCCTCCCTGTGAGAAACTCTGCATTCTCTCCAGCATCTCTGCCGGGAGCACACCATCATTTTCGGCCATCATCTGTTCGATACGCTCGCGCATCGGCTCCGGGATGGATGACAGGTCAGTAGGATCGAATGCAGATTGGGCGCTTCTTTGTGAGGCGATGTTTTGCAGTGTGCTATCGTCTGAAAGTGCCGATGTAGTTGCTACTGCCGCCAGATCGGCCGCTTCGACCCGAGCCAGGCGTTCTTCGATTTCCAGCTGTTCGATGATTTCTGTAACCACGTTGCCACCCAGAAATTTCTCGAAATCCAGGCGTGCAAAGCGCATCTCCTGACGGGCATCGTTCAGCTCGGTCATGTTTTCATTCAGCTGAATTTCGTATTGGGCCCTGCGTTCGATAAAGGTGGCTTCTGCAGTCTCAACCGCAATTTCCTGGTTGAGTTGCTGGTCGATCAGCTGGGACTTATCCAGTTCCACCAGAATCAGTCCATCGTCTACATCGGCAGGGGTCACCTGATACCCCTCTTCGACGATATTGAGAATCTTGACGCCTTCACGCCCCTTGATGCGGGAGCGGATTTCCTGGGATTGCATGGCCTCGAGCGAGCCCCCTTCCAAAACCGTAATATCCAGGTCGCCGCGGCGCGCCTGAAACGTGATGCTGCTTTCAAAATCTGAGGAATTACCACCAAAGCTGAAAAGTACCAACAGTACCAGCACACCCGCAGCTCCGCTGACTGTGTACTGAACAGGCTTGCTGGCGGCAAGAAAGCGAGACCGCATAGCTGCCGCTGATTCCTGCACCGGTTGAGGAATCCGGTCTTTTAACTGCGACAGAAAACCTGGCTTATCGAGGCTCATCGATACCTTCCTCCCACTGTCCATTGTCATCGACATAGAGTAAGCCTACGTCTCTCCAAAATTCCAGTTTTGCAATATTATGTTCGACGATAGAACTCACCAGCTCGGTTCTCGCTGCCGTCAAATCATTCTGTGAATCCACCGTGTCCTGAATATCACCCAGACCCAGTTCCGCCCGGAGCTCCGCCTCTTCGACACGCCGCTCGTTGATCTCCACGCTGGTCACGCTGATATCGTAACTCTTACGGGCCTCGTTCATGCGTCGCCAGGTGTCTAATACATTGAGTTTTATCTCGTCCAGCGCTAGAAGATAGTCTCGCGTTGTCGCATCGTAGTCGATCAGGCTGCGCCGGTAATTATTCCGCTCCAGCTTGGTATCCACCGGCAGGTCCACATCCAGGCCTGCGCTATAAACGGTGTTTTCGAAGTCGAGCTCTCCAGGTGTCAGCGAGGTGGAACTCGGTACCGAGGCTACCAGGGCGAGATTCAGAGTCGGGCTTAGAGCATTGGCGGCGACTTCAATTCTTCTTGCACTGTCCTGCACGCGGTCCAACTGGGTGTATAAATCCAGACGTGTCTGGATCGCCATTTCAGTGGCCTGCTCCAGGCTGATATCGGGACTGTCCATTCCCGTCTCAGTAATCAGCGTCATCTCGTTATCGTCAAGAATAATAGTATCATCGGCATCAAGACCGATAAGTATCTTGAAATTGTCCAGACTGCGTTTGTAGCGGGTAATCGATGAGGTCCAACGCAGGTCTGCCTGCAACGAAGATTGTTCCAAGCGCCCCACTTCAAGCAAGGTGGTGAGTCCCTCTGCCTGAAAAGCCTGCTCTCTTTCCAGTGACAGGTTATTCGCCAACAGGCCGGCGTAGTTGTTCGTGGCAGTCTCTCGATTGAGCAGTATCGAGTAGTAATCAGAAGCAACGCGCACGGCAAAACTCTTGCGGAAACGGGTGAAATCCCGCAGCTGATAAAGCAGGTCGCGTTCAGCCTGCATCAGCACTTCGGTTTCGATATCAGTTCCAAAATTTCTGATCAACGGTTGGGTGAATGAACCAATCAATGCGCCGGTACCGAATTCGCTGACGTCTCCGGTAAGAAAGCGGGTGAAGTTGCTGGTCAGGTTCAGGGCGATAGCCCCACCGCTCTTAAGAAAATAGCGGGCACCGAGGCTGGTAGTAGTGAAAGTGGATTCACTGGTATTCAGGTCCTGCATGCCAGTCAATGCCTGCATGTCGGTGACGAATTGATCCTCAGTGTCCCATTGGTAGTCACCGCTGCCCGTGGCCGTGAACGCAGGGACGTAACGGTAGCGATCCAGGGTCAGTGCCAGCGCTTCCAGGTAGAGTCGTTCCTTCTGGGTCTGATAATCCTTGCTGTGCTGAAATGCAAGGTCCAGGGCAGCATTGAGAGGGAGTATGCGCGCGTCAATCTCGCTGTCCGCCTCGTTGTCGAGGAATTCGAAGGATTCACTATTGGTCTGGTAAGCGCTGAGATCAACGATCTGTTCCTCATCGACGACCACGCCCGAGTTCATGCCCGGGACCAATTCGGACTTGTCTGCTATCGCCTGGTAGCTCTCATCGTCGGCGCTGCCCCGGTAAGACGCATTGGTACAGGCCGCCATGAGACAGCTAAAAATAAGCATTATCAATAAGTTACGAAAAGCAGGCATAGAAATACCAGTGTTTCTAGAATCAGGGACTCAACTGAAGGATTATACGCCCCAATTCGCAATTTCCGTCACTATTTAGCGACCAAGTGCCTGTGAGGTACGAGGGATAACAATATGATTTCTGTCCCGTTTTTCTTACACTACCCCACTGCTAACTCGCTGGAGCAAGAATGAAGCACAAGACCTTGCTAATATTGAGTTGCCCGTTCACTTATTGGGGCGGCTACGCACAGATGGCTCAGGTGCAATAGTAGGCTAGAAACTAGAGAAAAGAATAAAAAGTGTAGTGCGAAACAACAGTGGAATTCTTCTGGATGTATTCTGGATTGCGATTCACTACCAATCCCCTGCTGACTGACTAACACTGACAACGAAGAGGATTTAACGATGCGATTTTTATTGGCTGCCTTAGCCTTCTGTTTTTCATGTGGCCTGCTGGCCGATTCGGTTGTATTGGATACTCCCCAGGGAGCACTTATTGGAGAAACCACCGGACCCGGCGATTCCGTCAGCGTTTTCAAGGGTATTCCCTTCGCCGCACCTCCCACCGGCAACAGACGCTGGCAACCACCGGCCGATCCCAGCAATTGGGGAGGTGAACTGGTTGCGACGGCATTCGGGCCGAATTGTATGCAGGAGCCGTATGCGGAGAATTCATTTTTCTATCGTCCGGCACGCCTCACCAGTGAGGACTGTCTGTACCTAAATGTCTGGACTGCAGAAGAAGCCAATGCAGAACTGCCGGTCATGGTGTGGATTCACGGCGGTGCCTTGACCCGGGGCAGCGGTGCGACTGCGACTTACGATGGAACGAACCTGGCGCAGAAAGGCGTGGTACTGGTGACCATCAATTACCGGCTCGGTGTATTTGGATATTTCGCGCATCCGGAGTTGATCGATGAGTCGGGCAACAACGCCGCTGGAAACTATGGCGTGCTGGACCAGATCAAAGCCCTGCAATGGGTTCAGAGCAATATCGCTGCCTTCGGCGGCGACCCGGACAATGTGACGATCTTCGGCGAGTCAGCCGGTTCCTGGAGCGTGAATTTATTGGCGGCTTCGCCGCTGGCAAAAGGTTTGTTTCATAAAGCAATCGGAGAGAGCGGTGCCCGACTCGACCCTCGAATGACACTCGGCCAGGCTGCCAGCCAGGGAGCCAGCCTGGGCGAATCCCTGAATGCTAATTCACTTCAGGCATTACGTGCTGTTCCGGCACTCGATTTACACAACGCGGCGGTAGAAACTCGTTTTCGCACCGATGGCATTGTCGACGGCTGGGTTATTCCAGATCAGCCTTTCAATCTTTTTTCCGAAGGCAAGCAGAACAAGGTGCCAGCTCTAATTGGTTATAATGCCGAGGAAGGCACCACACTTGGAGCACTGAGTCGTATTCCCGAGAATGACGATGTGCACATTTCGCGCGCTAGAGAGATTTACGGTGACCTTGCAGACGAATACCTTCAGCTGTATCCCGCCAGCGATCTGCGCAAATCGACGCTGGACGGATATCGTGATGGTGGCTTCGGCTGGAACTCGCTCACCTGGGTGCGGATGACTGCCAATGTCGATGAAGACGCTTACCTCTATTTCTTCAGCCACCGCCCTCCGGGTCCCATGCAGGATGAGCTGGGTGCTTACCATGCTGCTGAAATAGCCTACGCATTTGATAACACGCATACATTGCGCAACCCGGCCACCGCAGAGGATCGTCAGATCGCTGACATCATGTCCGACTACTGGGTAAATTTCGCCAGGACCGGCAATCCAAATGGTACGGGACTACCGCAGTGGCAGCCCTATACGCGTGCCGATCCAAACTACGTGGAATTGAATGTAACCGCCCGACCTGATTCAGACCTCACTCCCGGGGCATGGGATCTATTTGACAAAGTAATGCAGCAACGCCGGCAACGATGAGGGAACATGGGTACTAACTTACAAGGTCAACACATTCCTGGGTCAGCACGCCTTGATAGCAGAATTGGCTGTGGGCCAGAGTGGTCAACTACTTGTTCAGAGGGTCCTTAGTCATGAAATCACTGCCTCTATTTGTTGGTGGGATTATCGTAGGCGGTCTCAGTCTAATCACCTGGAACCTGCAATCCAGTAATTCACAATTGCAGGGTCAATTGGAGTCTGCCATAGGTTTTCGCGAACAGCTGAATGAGCAGGTAGAAGCGAACACTCGCTTGCGCATGGAATCCGAAGCCCAATTGGAGGAACTGCAGAGTCAAATACAGTCTGCTGCTATCCAGCTTTCCAATTTGAGCCAGGCCCTGCAGGAAGCGCGAGAGCAGACTGACCCTGACTACGAAGCCTTGCTGGAGCAGGCGC
Organism: Gammaproteobacteria bacterium; assembly: GCA_002730035.1. Lineage (GTDB taxonomy): Bacteria > Pseudomonadota > Gammaproteobacteria > Pseudomonadales > Pseudohongiellaceae > UBA9145. The sequence goes on from PBYU01000054.1 coordinate 9,166, forward strand.
GACAGGAAGTCGCCCGCACTCGACCAGTGCGCAGAAGCGGCTCAAGCCCGCTGGCTATGTTCAGTGACCCCGATATGACCCGTTCACTGGCGCAGGCAGGTGTCGTGCTGTATAGCGATTATCTCGATTCTCTGGGTATCGGCTCTGCAAATCGGGAAACCATAGAAGATGCGTTAATTAACTATGCCGACTCGCGTTACCAGATGATGGGGCAACTGCTGTCTGGAGATCTGACACAGGAACAGGCCGCCGCCATATTCGGACCGGATGCGCTGTTGAGCAATCTTTCCAATGTACTGACCCAAGAGCAGAGTTCATTGCTGGGTGATTATGATCTGATCGTACGGGAGGAGGCACTGCGGGAGCTGTATTCCAATTCCTTGCCAAATTCCGGCGGCAGTCTAAGCGGTGCGACTCAGGATCTGGTATTGGATGTACTAATGGATGAAGTGTTCTCCCAGGCCAATAACTACGGCGCCATTGTGGCAGCCGATGGCAGCATGACTACTGCAGTGGCGGATCGCAGCTTGGCTTTCAATCGTGCCAGAACACGGCTGCAAGACGACCTGGACGGGACACAATTGTCCCAGTATGACCAGTTCGTGGAGAATCAGAGCAATGCCGTCAATGTGGTACTGGACGCGATTCCCGATGGAAATGGCCAGACAGCGATTAGAAATATGCGCGTCAGCGTGGATAATCTGCCAAACTAGGGATTATTAGCCCAGGATCACCAAATCAGGAGTTTCAACATGATTACCCGCTTCGTCAAAAGGCAATGGTACAGCGTTTTTCTTGCGCCGCTTTTAGTACTGGCACTGGCGGCCTGTAGTGAGCAATCGCCTTCCCAAGTATCTGTTGCTACTGAATCTGCCCAGACGGCGAGTACCCAGGCCGTCGAAGAAATGGTGGGTTACCGGCGCATCAATACGCCCAATGAGGAGGATCCGCTGGATGCTCACATCTACGAACTCGATAACGGGCTGCGGGTCTACCTTACTGAAAACCATGAAGAACCACGCTTTTATGCAGAGATAGCAGTGCGCGCCGGCAGTAAACATGATCCGGCCGATGCCACGGGACTGGCTCACTATCTCGAACACCTGCTATTCAAGGGAAATCAGAATCTCGGCACCCTGGATTACCAAGCCGAGCGCCCCCACCTGGACCGAATTGTTGAGCTTTATGAGGAACACTTCCTGGAAACCGACACAGCCAGGCGCGCCGAGATTTACGCGGAAATCAACAGCGAGGCACAGCAAGCCGCCGAATACGCAGTTCCTAACGAGATCGACAAGCTCTATAACGGCATGGGTGGCACGGCACTGAATGCGCACACCTCGTACGAAGAAACCGTTTACAAGGTAGGGCTGCCTTCCAACCGCCTGGAACAGTGGGCTGAAATCGAATCCAACCGCTTCGTTAATCCGGTATTCCGTCTATTTCATACCGAACTCGAAACGGTTTATGAAGAGAAGAACCGAACCCTGGACAACAGCGGTCGCATCATCGGCACCGCAGTCGATGAACTGATGTGGAAACAACATCCCTACGGGCAACAACCCACCATCGGCACGGTCGATCATCTGAAGAATCCTTCGCTGGTCTATATCAGGAACTACTTCGACACCTACTATGTGCCCAACAATATGGGCATCTTCATGAGTGGGGATATCGATAGTGAAGCTACCATCGCACTGATCAGCGAGAAGTTTGCACACTGGGAATCCAAAGCTGTTGCTGACGTAGGCCCCTGGGTTGAACAACCGCTGCAGGGTGCTGAGCGTAGAACCGTACAATACCCCGGCCAGGAACAGGTACAGATCGCGTTTCGCACCGCTGCCAATACAAGCAGTGAAAAGGAAGCGCTGATCATGGTGGATATGATTCTGGACAATCGCACTGCCGGACTTATCAATCTCAATCTGAATCAGCAACAGCTGGTGGCGGGTGCCGGTTCATCTCCGATGTTCCTGAATGATTACGGCGTGCAGCAACTGTATGGTGCGCCGAAGCGCGACCAGAGCCTGGAAGAGGTCGAGCAGCTCTTACTAGACCAGATCGAAATCATCAAGGCTGGAGATTTCGAAGACTGGATCATTCCGGCCATCATCAATGATTTCAAGAAGAATGAAAAAGCCAGTCAGGAATTTAATACGGCACGCGTCAGCGTGATGCGGACGGCGTTTATCGAAGGCGCGGAATGGGATCATCACATCGCCGAGATTCAGCGTATGGAGCAGTTGACCAAGCAGGATGTCATCGATGCTGCAAACAAGTATTTCGGTGATGACTATGTTGCGGTGTATCGCGTGGACGCACAGCATGAAGTTCCTCCGGTTGAAAAACCCCAGATCTATCCAGTCACCATCGATCCTACCCGACAATCGGAATTTGCCAGGGCGGTGCTGGCCATGGACTATTCTGAGATAGAGCCGTCCTTCGTGGAAGTGGATAGCGACTATCGGGTGGTGGAATTCGCTGATGGGGTGGAACTGTATTATGCCCCGAATCCATTGAATGACCTGTTCACGCTCTCAATCAATGTAGAAGTCGGCACCGAAGAGAATGAGAAACTCGGCCTGTCCGCCGCACTGATGAACGTTGCCGGTACGCAGAACATGAGCAACGAAGAGTTGCAGAAAGAATGGTACCGCATGGGATCTGATTTTCGCTTTGGCTCCGGCGAAAACTCCTCAGCCATCGCCGTTTCAGGATTAGATGAACAATTTGAAAATTCCCTGCAACTGGCCATGGAACTGGTCAACACACCGGCTACCGATGAGCAGACGCTGGAACAGCTGAAGGGTATTCTGCTGAAATCACGGGAAGACCAGAAGAGTTCACCCCCCGCAATCGCCAGGGCGCTGAACATGTACAATCGCTATGGCGAAGAATCTCCAATGCTGGAAGCACTTAGCAGTGAAGAGATTAACGACACCACGCTGGATGAATTATTGACGCTACCCTCAGATCTGTTGAACTATAAGCATACCCTTGCCTACACCGGTTCAATGCCCCTGGAAGATGTAGTGGAAGTCTTGCGACGTCATCACATCGTAGAGGGTGAGTTGCTGGATACTCCGGAGTATCGCTTCCGCCAGGCTCGCGAGGTTAGCAACACCGAATTACTGGTGGTCGATCAGCAAACTGCCCAGGCCCAGGTACGTATCGAGTTCGCCGATGGTGAGTTCTCCGAAGACGATAGTGTCATGTCTTCTATCTATACGAATTACTTCGGCAGTGGAATGTCCAGCGTGGTATTCCAGGAACTACGCGAAGCGAGGGCGCTCGCCTACTCAGCCTCGGCGCGTTATTCTCAGGGCGGCAGGTTGAACGCCCAGAATATTATGTTGGGCGCCATAGGCACCCAGACCGATAAAACCGTCGATGCACTGGAAGCCTTTATCGATCTGATTGATAACATGCCTTCGTCTTCCGAGCGCTTCGATGAAGCGGTCAGCGCATCGCTCAATCGTTATCGAACTTCGAAACTGAATTTTCGTCAAGTCATCGGTGCAGTGCGAAGCTGGGAACGACTGGGATTCGAAAGCGACCCGCGGCGCGCCCGATACCAGCAACTGCAAACCGCCAGCATGGAAGATCTGTTGGAGTTTCAACAACAACACGTGAAGGATCGTCCAAAACTGATTTCTATTGTGGGCGATCTTTCCATCATCGACACCGAGGAACTTGAACAGTTCGGTACGGTCGAAGAAGTTCAGGTTGACCAATTGTTTGTCGACTAAGAGTCATTGCCCGGCGGCTGAAGTGCAGCCGCCGGGCAATACCTGGAGTAGGGATCCTCTGAACAACAACTCACATCGAGCTTTCCATTTCTGCCCATGAGTACCAGCAACGGTGCAGTCGCTCTTTCTATTTCCGGACTCAATAAAAGCTACGGCGATTTCGAAGTCATCAGCAATCTGGATCTGCAAATCCAGCGCGGGTCAATTCATGGCCTGGTAGGCCTGAACGGTTCCGGCAAGACCACCACACTCGAATGCATCCTGGGCTTGCAATCCTTTAACAGTGGTTCCATTACGATACTCGATAAGCAACCCAGCGACTTGCATCTCGCCCGAGGCCGTATCGTCGGTATCTTTGACACACCCAGCCTGCACCCCAACCTGACAGTTCGACAATGTTTGCAACATGCCCGCCTGCTTTGTGATGAGCCAACTCGCACATCAGAGCAGGTCGAACAATTGCTGGGGATAGATCGTTTCAAGGATTTCAAAATCAGGCATCTGTCACTGGGCAACAAGCGACGTGCTTCTATTGCCCAGGCCTTACTGGGAAGTCCAGAACTGATCGTACTGGATGAACCCTTTAGTGGTTTGGATGCCGAGGGCGTCGATGACGTGTTACAACTCATCACCCATCTGAATCGTGCAGAAGGAACTGCTTTTCTACTGTCCAGCCACCAACTACCTTACCTGGAACAGATCTGCAGTCATATCGCAATCTTGCACAAGGGGAGCATTGCTGTCAGTGATGCCATTGCCGAACTGCTGAAGAGCACGGGCACGGAAATACTGCTGCGAACGCCTCAGGCAGACGCGGCCATCACCTCTATCGACGGGATTGCAACGGCTCAATACAGCCATACAGACGAAAGTGACTATTTACACGTGCAACTCGGCGCAATGGATTCTGCCGAACTCAATCGCAGACTGGTAGCCGATGCCATCGCTGTCTCAGAAATGATCTTGCAACGCGGTTCTCTTGGAAAATTGTTCCGTGAGATTACCCATGAGGTAGCCCCATGAATGGTTTACTGACAGCAATGAAGTGCGAGGTCTTTGTAGCCCTACGCACATTTTCCAGTAAGCTAATAGTGTTGACTCCCGCTTTAGTTGTCCTCTTTCAATTCCTCCTTTTAAGGATGACCGAAGCTGGACAATCAGCCAGAGATAACTTGTTAGGCAATAATAGCTTTGAGGATGTTGTAGCGAACAATGCCTATGGCTACTTTGTGGACGGGCTCAGCACCGGCCTTACCATGCTCGGACTGTTAATGGTCGCACAGGCTTCTTACAGTTTTAGTTTCGATCGAGATACCGGAGCAGCGAGGCATCTTTTGATCAGGCGCGTGAGTCGCAGCAGCCTGATCACCGCGAAACTGATTCATCTGCATATTCTAGCTAGCCTATCTGTGTTGCTACTGATTGCTGTGAGCTACCTGATGAGTGAGCTGTTCTGGGATTTCGGGGCTATTGTAGAAGACGGATTTGAACTCATTGGCGAAAATGAAATTCGCGCTGAAATCGCCGCTGGGCTGCGCCTCGCACTGATTCCGCTGCCCGCGGCAATTGGCTTCGGTATTTTTATCTCAGTGTGTGCACAATCTGCTACTCAGGCGGTCACTACTGCATTGGGAATAACCCTGGCCATCGATATTTTTAAGACCATGCTGGGGGATATTGCGTATTATCTGTATGCAAGCTTTCAACCCTCGCTAATCGATCAGTCCTATCTTCAGGATGTGAGCCGATTGGTGAGGGGTTACTCGGATGTTCTGAACGCCGAACGAGTGCTTGAACTCAATACCTGGGTACCACTTCCAACTCTGGTGTTGTTCTTCATCGCAACACTGTGGCTGCTTAAACGAAAGAAAATGTGACATGGCGAACGCACTAAAAATGAATATAGAACTACGCTTATTCAAATCAGCTTCATTGCTAACGGCGACCCTGCTGGCCGGCTGTATCAGTTATGATTCGGCCATACTGGCTCCCTCCCTTACCATGTCTGCAGAAGACATCATCCTCAATGGCAGCCCCGAATCCACCAATGCACAACTCAATTTTGGCCTTACAGTCGCTCTTAATGAGAGTGACTCCCTGGTAAATATTGAAGTTCTCCCGGGTATTCGAGTGCGGGGCATAGATAGCAATGGGGCGGCAAATTCAGCCGGAATTCAAGTGGGGGACGTGATTCTCTCGGTGAACGGTATGGACACAAACCATCCGGATGCCCTGGCGGCGTTGCAACAACAAAGTGGCGACGTCAGCGAATTTACCTTTATAGTAAGAAGAAACACCGTGGTATTCGAAGCACAGGTAGTTGCCAGAGCGGTGAATGGCAATGCCCCAGCCCGGGAATTGTACCGAATCGACCCACTGGCGACGCGGGCCGCTTATACTACGGAAATGCTAAGCCTTCGTGGGCAACCGAATATAGCGGTAGCGCGGGTTGTGGAACTGCTTCCTGGCAGCCCATTAGCGACGGCCGGAATTGGTGTGGGCGACCGGGTAATGGCCATGGATGGCGTTAATCTGAACTCGGCACAGGGTCTGATTACGCGGTTGAATCGAGACTACTCGCTCGGCGACCGGGTGCAGTTTTCCGTATTCGACGGGCAGGAGATAGAAACGATGATGGTGGACCTGTGGGACCCAGGTCGGCGCATAAGCCGGGTGAACCTGTGGCCGATATTGCAATACGAGTCCTCATTGAATCCACCCAGAAACAGCTTATCGGTACTGGATTTCTGGTTGTTCGCGGTCTATAGCTATAGCCGGGTTGAAGGAGAACAAGCCCATAGCCTGTTGGGTATTTTTAACTTCACCAGCGACTATGGTGAACTGGTTGAGGAGCAAGATTAGGGGTCCTCTGATTCAAATGCTGAAAAACAAAGTATCACAACTAAAATGTGTGGCTCTGCTCAGCGTATTCTGGGCAGGCAGCATCGCTTATGCCCAGAACAATTATGTAGCATTTGAGCTGCAACGTGAAAACAACTGGGACTCGCTGATAACGGAAGATGTTAATGGTGATGGTGCCAATGACCTGGTGTTTTCCAGTTACACCGAGGGCATCGGACGTGAATTGCATATCCACCATCAACAGGCGGATGGTACATTCGCCTCTTCTCCTAAACGAATCGAAATAAAGACTGAAATCATTGCGGTCGGCTTCGCCGATTTGCGACCGGCTCCGGGCAAGGAATTGTTGTTACTGTCCAGCAACGGTATTTTCAGCCTGTCCACCGCGATTCAGGGCTACACCGGAAACATCCGGCAACTCCTGGAATGGGATCTAATTGCCGCGATTCCCGATCTGCAACAGCTGCAGTTCTTTAACGGCGTCGCCGACTTAAATGGGGATGGCAATGTCGATCTGTTGCTGCCCGGGGACAAGCAATACGGGTACTTCGCCGGGCTGGGAGATGAACGATTCGAACTGGTCTCCCTGTTTACTACCGTCAATGAGAATCTTCGAGCAGCACAACGTGGCTCACAGGAATCCGAACTCACCGCCCAACTTAGCATCAATCCTGACAAAGGCGTGGTGATCCAGCTCAGTGCAAGCGCCCCTTCCCCGTTCAGGAATTTTATTGAAGCATGGGATGAGTCTTCCACAGAGCAAAGCAGTCTGCTGCGTTCTGAGCACTGGATGCCCACCGCAGTACTTGCCGAATTAAACCAGGATGAGTTACTGGATATCGTTTATCTAAACGTGGCCGACGACGGGCTGGGACAGCTGAACATTCACTACCAGAGCATCGAATCCGGTTTCGCATCCACACCGGACTGGACGGGCTCGCTGGAAACCAGCGGCGATTTGCAACTGGTGGACATGGATAACGATGGACTGCTGGATCTGCTTCGACTGAGCGGAGACATCAATGAATGGGACGCCCGATTCTATGTCAATCGTGATGGGGAATTCGATCTCCACCAGCCTGCCCAGGTGATGCGCTTCTCCGGATATGACTTGCGCCTGGATTTCATCAATGCTGAATCTACCAATGAGCCAGTTCTCAATGTGAGTTATTACACGATACCCGTGGTAGATGCCATCCGTAATGCCAGCATCAACCGCATTCAATTGCTGTACGGCAGCGACCAGGCCGAAACCGGGCAACTCTTTAATCGGCGTCCCGATGCGCGACTGGAAGAGAGTTTCTCCGCCGCTAACGTGCGTGGATTATCGGAGCAGATGTCACTGCATTACGACGTCGATGGTGATGGCAATAGAGACGCACTGTATATCACTGACAATGGCACCCTGGCCGCCAAAAAGATAGATGCTGAGTTGCGTATCGCCGATGAGCCATTCTGGGAGTATGTCTCTCCTCGAACAGTATTCGAATTTGAAGTAATTGAGCTGAACAATGACGGCAACCCTGACCTGCTGTTACGCCATGGCACAACCACGACCGTATTGGTAGCTGCACCATGACTCTCTCGAAATCCACAACTCGCTGCACAATGCTGCTGACTCTCTACGTCGGCTCGTCCTACGCAGCCAATACGGCAGACTACTCAAGCCAGCCCTTCGAATTGCCTGCTGAAAGTGAAATCCTCATCGTTGCCGACACCAATGGCGACGGGCTGAGGGAATTGATCACCGCTTTGGATGATAAAATCAGAGTCTATTTTCAAGCGACTGACGGTTTCGATTTCAATACCGGATTTCAGGAAATTGAATTACCTGGAGACGCAGTCGGCTGGGATATCAGTACCAATTACAGCCAGCAGGGCAACGCCTCCATCATTGCGTTAATCGATGGAGTTGAGGTGCTGGTCTGGCAGATGGAAGGGGACACCATTGGCCCACCCGAAACGATAATTTCCGGTTTGCCTGGATTTTTAAGTAAGGGCAGCAATCGTCTGCATTTTTCCCGCGATATAAACGGTGATGCCATTGAGGACCTGATCATACCCGGTGCCGGAAAGCTGCACCTCTATATAGCGAATGGCAATAGGGAATACCGAACCGGCTTAAGCATTAACTCAGAGTCCCGCCTGCGTACCAACCTTGATCCCGGTAATCTGGAACGGCGTACCGGGCAGGCGATCCGTATACCGATGATGGAATTGCGTGACGTAAACAGCGATAGTTTCGACGACTTGATTTCCCGTACCGATGAGCGACTCGACGTATTCATAGCCAACCAGCAGGCCGAGGCGTATTTTCCTGCATCGCCTTCCTACACGCTGGATATTGCACAGATCGAAGAACGCCTCGGTGACTTCGATATCGATAACCTCGATTTTTCCAATCTAACCGGTTTACTCGCCTTGACACACGAGGAAATTCTCGACGATGTCGATGGCGATGGCATCGAAGACTTACTCCTGAGGGAAGGCAGCAAAGTCTCTCTGTTTGGCGGCACACTGAATGGTATGGAACTGGAACAACCGAGGCAAGTGTTACGCTCCGGCGGCAACGTGCTTAGCACATTTCTCTACGATGAGAATGAGGACGGTCTGAAAGATCTGTGGCTGTGGCGCATAGAACCGATTTCCGTCGGCGACATTTTTGTGTGGCTGGCGCTGTCTGGTAGTGTCGCCATCGAAGCGTTCATCTATCCGAACGAAGGCGAAAGATTTTCGCGGCGACCGTCGCGCAAACTCACTGTAGAATTGAAGTTTCCTTCGGTTATTCGGCTCGCCACTTCTTTTCAGGGGCTGGTGGAAGAGGCCAGGGAAACCCAAAGCAGCGAAGTCATTCCAACCAGTGCGGCAAACATCGACAGTGACATTTCGAAGGCAGACTTGTTGGTGCTGATAAACAACCAGGTAAACGTCTTTCTAAATAGCATAGAGCCGGAAGAGTCCAACACTGACTTTCTTGAAGGACTGGATTACTCCCGCCAACGTGATAACTATGCAATTAATGTACGTGAAATAATCGCTAACATCTCCATCAGTGAGAATCCCCAGTTAGCCCGTGTTGACGGACAGTCTGCTGACTTGATTTTCAATTTGGATACAGAAGTTGAAAATGGTGACATTATTCCGGTACTGCTGAACGACGATACGCTGGACGACGTATTTGTATTTACAGGGTACAGCAGTAGTCACATACAGGGAATACTGCTACTCTCAAAATAGATCCCTTGGCTAGTTACAAGTAGCAGATGTGCTCGCTACAACTCGAAAGGCATTGAATTCATGAGGAAGGTAGTCTGGACATCGTTTGGCGTTGCGCTGGTTCTGGTCAACCTTATCGCTGAAATTGCTGCGATCTACACCGGCGTCTTTGTAAGCATGTTTATACGCATCTCTATCATTATTGGCGTGACTACCGTAGCCATGATTTTTTATGGATCGATTGCCCTTGTAAATAACCTGGAAAAAGAAAAGCCATTATCCGGTCATGTAAGAGACACACTGGGTGAGGACAGGAAGAAGGACGGAGCATGAGACCCATAGCGATCGGCTCAACAATTCTAGTTATCGCTGCGAGTGCCACTCTATATAGCTTGCAGCGTGAAAACCGTCGCCACGAACAGCAGCTGGCAGACTACCAGCAGCATGTACAGGAACTGCTGACACAAGTTGAAGCCGGCAGTCGACAACGGATAGGGCTTCAAAACCAACTCGACGACTTGTTGAGTGAAAGCAATACTCTCAATAGTCAACTAACTTCAGCCGAAGACCAGCTGGATGAAGCAGAGCAACAACTTAATCCCGACTATCAGCGAATAGAATCTGAAATACGCCAGCAAATTAGCTATGAGCTTCAGCAACAGGAGATTGAGCGTAACAATATCGATCCACGCGTCAGTCTGCTGCAGGAGTTAATAGCACTCGACCCGCTCGAACTCGGTGAAATAATGTCAGTAAATGGCCAGTTCGGCAGATTTCTACAGGCATTGGGTGTAGATGATCAGCGTATGGAAGCCATTGTAATTGCCTTGACTGATGTGGTGGCCGACCAGAATCTAGCACGCCAGGAACTAATGGTTCAGCTGCGCGAAGGTGACGTGGGCCGCCGCGAGATGCGATCCGAAATGCAGGAGATGATGAGTCCGCGTGCACAATATGAAACCCTTGCTCAAACCTTAACTGACAACGAATTGCTTATTTTTAGACAGGCACTCTCAGAACAACGAGAACAAACCAATGCCATACGAGACTTTACTCTGAATACCGGCGACTCTACCTCCTCCGCCGTTTTCTTCGGAGGCACCGGTCGCTCACCCGCAATTGTTCTGCCTGCCCAGCCAGCAACTCCCCTGAACCCGCGTAACTAGTTAATTCTATTGAGTATTAGTTGGCCGGCTGCTGTTGCTGCCTGCCTGGTTCGTTTGTGATTTCCAGGGAAATATGCTTTCATCGTTGGCCATTGGAGACACTGAAGATATCGATAAGAATAACCAAGGAGCGTTCTCCCCGATCGCCATGAATTGAAGATGAACAAACTTGTAGTAGGCCTGCTTGTCGCGATTTTCCTGACTGCCTGTAGTGACGAACTCACCCGTGCCAGACCCTATGTACTGACGACTGCCACCACCGGCGGGACTTACTATCCGGTAGGAGTCGCATTGGCGACCATCGCGCATGCCCAACTCTATGAAACCCGCGGCATATCCCTGACTGCGATCAGTTCAGCCGGATCCCTGGAAAACGTTAAGCTACTCAGGGATAACCAGGCACAGTTCGCCATATTGCAGGGGCCGTTCGGAGCCTGGTCGTGGAATGGTGAGGGTCCCGTCAGTAATCCCCAGACTCATATCCGCAGCGTTAGCGCACTATGGAAGAATGTTGAACACTTCGTGTTGTTAACCGAACTCACCGAGGCCGGTGACATCATGGACCTGGATAATCTCGATGGTGAACGCTATGTTCTCGGCGCTCGCAATTCAGGCGCAGAACAGACCGGGCGCTTCATCCTGGACACGCTGGGTATCGATTACGAGGAAAAGTTCAATCTTGCGTACATGGGATACGGACCCACCACCAGTGCTATTCAGGATGGCAATATTGTGGGGATGAACATTCCCGCAGGCGCACCGGTGAGCTCTATTACACAGGCTTTTGCCTTACTCGGTGATCGTATGTCGATCCTCAACTGGACCGAGGAATCCATGAACAAGCTAAACACCAGGTATCCACTTTGGGACTGGTATGACTTTCCTCCTGGCACCTATCCTAATCAGACGGAGCACATCCGCACCATAGCTTCGCCCAACATATTGGTGACTCGGGTCGATATACCCGAAGAAGTAGTTTATAACGTAACAAAAGTTATATGGGAAAACCTGGCGACTCTACAGGAAATTCATGGCGCCACTAAAGACATGCGATTGGAAATTGCAGTAGACGGACTCGGTGCTCCATTGCACCCCGGAGCACTGCGTTACTATCGAGAGGTCGGCCTGGAAATCCCTGCTCGATTAATATTTAAAGAGCCCTCTGAACCACCAGCAGTAGCAGGAGTCTGATTAGAAACCATGAAGTCAACGTATTTGAGATGGGCCGCCTTCTTCTTTGCCCTGTTCCATATCTATTGCAACATTTTTGCCAGCATCTCTGAACTGTGGCTCTCGGCTATCCACTTTGGTGGTTTTTGCGCTATTTGCGCATTGATGGCCAACGAACATGAAGATTTGGACAGCACATCTATCAAATTCTGGATCAATATCGCTCTGGCGGGAATTGCCATTGCGACCTCCTGCTATCTGATCCTGTTTGAGAATGCACTCTATGCTCGTGAAACCGAGTATATCCTCAGTGACTATATTTTCTCCCTGATCGCCGTGGGTCTGGCCATTGAATTTACACGTCGCACCACTGGTTGGTTCATGCCCGTGCTGATTCTCGTGAGTCTCTCTTATATCCTGTTTCTGGGTCGTTATATCAGCGGCGTATTCGCGTTTCCCGGCCTCAGTCTGGAGACTGTGCTGTATCGCAGTTTCTTCACCAGCGAGGGCATGTTTGGCTTGACCGCTCAGATCTCTTCCACTTTTGTGTTCATGTTTATTATTTTCGGGTCGTTCCTGCTGCGCTCTGGTGCAGGAGATTTCATCGTACGGCTCGCGCAATGCCTGGCAGGACGATTCACCGGGGGTGCCGGGTTGGTTGCCGTAATCGGATCGGGTTTGATGGGCTCTGTCTCTGGCTCTGCTGTGGCGAATACGGTGTCAACCGGCGTGATTACTATTCCGATGATGATGAAGTCTGGCTTCAAGGCCCAGTTTTCCGCCGGAGTCGTAGCAGCCGCCTCTACAGGCGGCGCGTTGATGCCACCGGTAATGGGGGCAGGTGCCTTTGTTTTAGCCAGTTACACCCAAATTTCTTACCTGACCATTATTGCCGCCTCGACGTTGCCGGCAGTGCTGTATTTCCTGACGGTTTCCTATTTCGTGCGCATCGAGGCGAAACGCCTGGGCTTGAATCCAACTGCCGATGAGCATTCCGAGAAAGTCTCGGTGGTCTTGAAAGAAGGCTGGCATTTTATTATCCCGATGGTGGTTCTGGTATGGTTTCTCGTATCGGGACGCACGCCGACAACTTCAGCAGCCTTCGCGATTCTGAGCGTTATCGCCGCTTCCTGGATATCGCCCAAGCCGATGCATTTGAATGACATCTTCGACGCCGTGGTAGACGGTGTGAAAACCATGGTGTCCACTGCCTTGCTACTGGTTGCTGTGGGCATCATCATTAATGTCGTGACCACTACCGGGGTTGGCAATGCGTTTTCTCTGATGATTGTTGAATGGGCTCAGGGCAACCTGTTAATTACGCTGATCCTGGTGGCATTGGCTTCACTGGTGCTGGGTATGGGGCTGCCGGTGACCGCTTCCTACATCGTGCTGGCCACCCTGTCGGCGCCGCTTATTTTCGACCTGATCACTCAGGCGCAGCTACTCGAAGCCTTGCAGGTCGGTGATCTTCCTTCTAACGTGACAGCCACTATCGGCTTATTCGGCGGCGATCCTGTCATTGCGCTGCAGGAGATGCCTCTGGAAATGAAGCAGTTAATCCGACAGGAGATGTTGGAACCGGAATTGTTAACCGGTTTGTTGCTCAGCGCTCACCTGATTATCTTCTGGTTGTCACAGGATAGTAATGTCACTCCGCCGGTTTGCCTGGCTTCCTTCGCCGCAGCGGGAATCGCGGGTACGCGGCCAATGGCGACGGGGCTTACCAGCTGGATGGTGGCCAAGGGGCTGTATCTGGTCCCGGTGCTGTTCGCGTACTCTCCTTTAATCTCCGGTAGCTGGCCGGAGCGTATTGAAGTATTTATATGGGCGAGCATGGGCCTCTATGCCTTAGCAGGCATCCTGCAGTGGCATCTCGAAGCGAAGATAAATGTATTTATTGCGGCTGCCTTGTTGTTGAGCGCTGGCCTGCTCATGTGGACACCCCTGCCCATTTATTATCATCTGGTGGGCGCGACTATACTGGTTGCCATTGTCATAATGCAGAGTCGCCAGAATAAACCTCCGCTACCTGTAACCGAATCGACCCCCGGAGTAAATAATGACTGACTACAGCGCCCGACAAATTCATCTGCTCTCCCGCCCCGCTGGCATGCCAACGCCCGACAACTTCAAATTGCTTGAAGTTGAATTGGAACCACCCTCCGATGGACAGATTCTGGTGAAGAATCTCTACATGTCAGTAGATCCCTATATGCGCGGTCGTATGCGCGCCGAAGGCGTGTATGCAACCCCCTTTAGATTAAATGAAGTCATGTACGGTGGCGCTATTGGCGAAGTCATCGAATCCAATGATGACAAGCTGCAGGCAGGCGATATCGTGCTCAACCAGGCCGCCTAGCAGGACAAATTCGTTGCCGATGGGGCCGCCGTCGTGAAACTGGAGCCGTTCGATAATGACCGGCTGTCTTTATATATGGGCACACTTGGCATGCCAGGTCTGACAGCTTATGTCGGCCTGTTGAAATTCGGTGAACCTAAAGAAGGTGAAACTGTTTTTGTTTCTGCCGCCTCCGGTGCAGTTGGTGCCAATGTCTGTCAGATTGCCAAACTGAAAGGTTGCCGTGTGATTGGCAGCGTGGGCAGCGACGAGAAGGCTCAATGGCTACTCGATGAATGTGGTGTAGACGCAGTAATCAACTACAAGACTTGCGGTGATTTAACTGAAGCACTGACTGCTGTCGCTGCAGACGGTATCGATGTGTATTTCGAGAACGTGGGCGGCGACCATTTGCAGGCCGCTTTGCAAGTCATGAACCCGTTCGGGCGAATTGCCGCCTGCGGCATGATCGCCAGCTATAACAACGCCGAACCGGTACCGGGTCCGAATAACCTGATGCTGATAGTCGGCAAGAAAGTCCGTATAAACGGCTTTATAGTCTCCGATCACGCCGATATGCGCCCCCAATTTCTGGAAGATATGGTGGGCTGGATCGAAACGGGCAAGATCAAGAGCCGTGAAACCGTAGTCGAGGGTCTCGACAACGCGGTAAGTGCTTTTCTGGGACTATTCAGTGGCGAAAACTTCGGCAAAATGGTCGTCAAGATATAAGCTGAATATGCCCGTGAGCGGTGCAAACCGTTACACTGTAGTAGTAGGGATTGCAGAGCTTCTTTTCGGTATCAGAGGGTCCCAATATCTCTACAAGGAGAGCCAGTAAATAGACAAGGAATAGATAGGTAGCTAAAGGTTCCGGGGGGCACCGTGCTAGTACCGACATTTTTTGTTCTCTGTGGCTTCATCATGCTGGGCGCCGGCGCCGAGATGATGGTCAGTGGCAACAGCAGGCTGGCCATACGTTGGGGCGTCTCGCCACTGATAGTGGGACTCACGCTTGTCGCGTTTGGTACCAGCGCTCCGGAACTGGCAGTCAGCATTGAATCCACCACCTCCAATTTGAGCGCTCTCGCGCTAGGCAATGTTATCGGATCCAATATTGCAAATATTGGATTGGTCCTGGGTATCATGGCCTTGATCAAGCCTATTCGTATCGAACGTCAGCTGGTAAGAAAATAGATTCCGCTGGTAATCATCAGCTCCATGCTCATGGGAGTATTGCTGCTCGACGGGCAACTGGACCAGTCTGACGGCCTGTTTCTAACCATGGGCTTGTTGGGCTATCTCATCATTAGCTACCGACAAGCCAGCGCTGAATTCGACGCCCGGGAACTGTAACTGCATCCAGCCAAAAACAAGCGGCAATCCGGGCAGACTTTATTTTACGTGTTGCTCATCATCGCAGGGCTGTCATTGCTGATTTTTGGTAGTCGCGTATTTTCGTCAATGTGGTTACTCTCGCTAGTTTGTTAGGAATCAGTGAGGCTGTTATCGGCCTGACCCTGGTTGCCGTAGGTACCAGCATTCCCGAGCTAGCCACATCGCTGGTTGCTGCAGCGAAAAATCAGGCTGACATTGCTATTGGCAGTGTCCTCGGATCGAGTATCTTCAATGTGCTTTGTGTATTGGGCATCACTGCTATTATTG
The DNA here is from genome assembly GCA_002730035.1 of Gammaproteobacteria bacterium. Lineage (GTDB taxonomy): Bacteria > Pseudomonadota > Gammaproteobacteria > Pseudomonadales > Pseudohongiellaceae > UBA9145. Next base: position 25,335 of record PBYU01000054.1, read on the forward strand.
GGACTGTTAATGGTGACCAGTTTGCGGTTGCTGATTTCACAGTGATGATTTTATTTTCATTAATCCTGCTACCATTCGCCTGGACCAATTTCACCCTGAGTCGTATGGAAGGATTGTTCCTGCTTTCTGGTTACGTGGTATATCTGGTATTTGTCAGTCAGCAAGCCTAACGAGCCGCCAACTGCACGTCCCCCTGCTTCAGATCTTCCACTGCCTGGTTATGGCTGAGATAGTTATTACCCGATAGTGATCTGAAGAACTCCGTACCGGCAAGCTTGTCCATGATGGGTCCTTTGACTTCTGACAGGTGTAGATCAATATCCAAATCTTTCAGAGTCTCGCTTATCTTCTCGAGCGTTTCCAGAGCACTCATGTCAACTTCATTGACTGCCGTACACATGAGTATTACATGTTTCAATTTTGAGTTGTCAGCGACAAGCTTGAATATTAATTTTTCCAGGTAACGAGTGTTAGCAAAATACAAGCTTTCATCTATACGAATCGATAATAGGTTTGCGTAAGTCTCTACCGTATGACGTCTGACATTTCGAAAATGTTCAGTACCGACCACCCTGCCAATTACCGCGACATGAGGCTGTGATGTCTTGTAAAGATGAATAAGGATTGAAGCCAGAACCCCAGCCGCTATACCGATTTCAACACCTATGACGAGAGTTAACAACAGCGTTATGAACACGGCGGTAAAATCAGCTTTGGAATATTGCCAGGATTTTCGTAACACGGAAAAATCGATCAATGAGTAAACCGCCACCAGGATAATTGCCGCCAGACAAACCTTGGGAAGCCAGTATAAGACTGGCGTCAGAAATAGTGTCACTACTGCAATGAGTATGGCTGTGAACAACCCGGCCGCCGGCGTTGCAGCTCCTGCCTCAAAATTTACGACCGAGCGTGAAAAGCCTCCGGTAATTGGAAATCCACCGCCGAAAGACACAGCGATATTGGCTGCTCCCAGTCCCACCAGCTCCTGATCAAGGTCAATGCGCTCGCGGCGACGCGCGGCAAGTGTCTGAGCCACAGATATCGATTCAACAAAGCCGATAATGGAAATAAGTACCGCCGAACCCAACAAACTATTGACCAGGTCGAATGAAAAATCCGGAACAGCCAGAGCCGGCAGCCCCTTAGGTACATCTCCCAGCAATTGCACCCCCTGTTGGTCGAGACGCAGCAGGAATGCAAGACTTGCCATAATGATAGCAACCAGCAAAGGACCTGAGCGCGAAACCGTAGTCGCTAAGCGAGCATTTATACCGAGCGCTAACAGGTCACGCCTGAGACCAGTCTTGCACCAGACAATCAGCAGAATGGCACCAACCCCCAGCCCAAATGTTATGCCGTTGGCATCGCTGAATGATTGGGACAAGGACATTAGCAGCTCGATAACGTTTTGCCCGCTGGCGCTGACGCCCAACAAGTGTTGCAACTGGCTGAGACCGATGATGATAGCCGATGCAGTAATAAAGGCGCTGATTACCGGATGGGATAGAAAGTTTGCCATGAAGCCCAATCGAAGCAGACCAAGCAGCAACAGAAATCCACCGGATAGAAAAGCCAGTGTCAGAGCGGCAGCAACAGCTTGTTCACTGCCATCGAGCGATAACTTGCCAAGTGCTGCAGCTGTCATCAGCGATATAACTGCCACCGGGGCTACGGAGAGAGTGTTGCTCGTCCCGAACAGGGCGTAAACCGTGAGCCCGAACATGCTGGCATAGAGCCCGGTTTCCGGTGGTAGTCCGGCAACCAGCGCATACGCCAGCGCCTGCGGTATCAGCATGATAGCTACGATGATTGCCGCTATGGCATCGTCGGCAAACTTGCCCTTCCCATAATGGGGACCCCAGACAATGATTGGCAGAAAGCGGCGGGGCGAAAATCCTTTATTCAATACGGTGCTCTTTCCTATTTCGATGTGTGAGACGTGGCCTGTCGATGGCCGAGCCATCGTACACACCTGATACAAGCAAACACCATCAGATCAATTAACAAAGTGATGCAAACAGCCAGTGCCAGACCCCATTGTATCGCAATCGAATTCAAGGGTACGGTATAACTATATTGTTGCAGAGTCTCATCAAAAAATTCTCGATCGGCAGCGAAGATCACGTGAAATGCCGTCGCTACCATGTTGTCCTGCAGTGCCAACTGTTCGACGCTAAGCCGGCTATAACGATTTACTATCAGGCGAATACTGGCTGCATCCTGCTGAAATACTTCATCATTGCTTGCCTGGTAGTAAGTAATTAGCGCTCCCAGGTCGCCTTCGAACAGAACGTCTGCGGTTGACTGAAAGCCGCTAATGTTGATGCTGGCTTCCCGAAAGTGGGCATCAATACGCTGTTGGTATTGGTCGATAAAACTCGGCACCTGAATTCCCAACAGCAAACCGACTGCAAAGAGAAACAGCCTGGAATAAGCGCGAAACAGTGATGCGAAGAATAGGGACATAGGGAAAACTTGAGAAAGCCTTAGCGTAGTTCCTGGTTTGACCACGAATCATCAATCGAAGTTCTATCCCTGCGACAATAAATCGCGTAAATCGATAATGGCTGCATTAGCTCTGGAAATATAATTTGCCATGGTCAGGGAGTGATTTGCGAATGTCCCAAAACCAGATCCATTCAGAATGATCGGGAAAAATACGGCGCGCTGGCTTGCCTCCAGATCCCGAATAATCTGACGCAAACTTGCAGAAGCATTCTTGTCTTCCAGCACTTGTTCAAAATCGATTTCTACCGCTTTCAAGAAATGCATCAATGCCCAGGTAGCGCCACGGGCTTCATAAAAAATATCATCAATTTGTAGCCAGGGGGTTTGCACAGATATTTCCTGCGCTGCTGGTGTCGACTGCGCCGCCCCGGACTCACCGGAAATATCTATATTGACTCGCTCCTGGCCGACGCTAGCACTGAGGCGCTGTGACAAACTACCCAAGCGTGATTCAACGTCCAGCAACCAACTGACAAGATTATCGGCGCGTGCGTAGAACTGGGCATCTACATTCTGCGGATCGGCAATGCGTCCCAGATAAGAATAGAGTCGCTCAATCGCCTCGGTGTATTCACTCTCTGAAGGAGGAAACAACCAGCTATTAGTGTCGAAGTGAAAATTCGGTTCGCTGACAATCAGGTCTGGATCTTCAACAGATTGGGATTGCGAGCGACTAAAGCTCTCACGAAAGGCCCCGGAAAGATCACGCACTTGGACCAGCGCACCGAACTCCCAGTTTGGAATATTGTCCAGGTACAGGCCAGGCGGCATTACGTCGTTTGATAAATACCCACCCGGTTTATGCAGCAAGGTTTCCGCTACACGAATCATCGCAGCAGTGCTTGCCGCACCCACTACGTAGTCATTGCCTGATAGCGCGAGCTTTTCATTGGCGTTTTGGGCAACTGAGAATTCTGCTGGCTCTCGAGACCAGTACATGCCGATCAGCAGTACAAATATCAGCACAACTGCAAGGATACTAAGTGAGTATTTTTTGCGACTTGATCCCTCGGCACTTAAGCTGAAAATCGACCGCAATGACGAGAAAAATGAAACCCACTTTTGTTTGACGTTAGCCCAGAACATAACTGCAGTTTACACTAATCCCGCGGCATTCTCAGTCGAATGCTGGTTCTGCCTGCTAACTCGATATTACCCCGTAAGCGATAGCCTGCAACGGCGTCACGCATGATGCTATACATCCAACGCGCCAGATCGTCGTTGGGTGCGGTGATCAGGAAGAACGCACCATGTTGCTTCGCCTGTTTTGCAATGTCTATCAATTGTTCCTGAGCGCGCTCACTACGTCGCAAAAACTCCACACCATCCAGAGTGAAAAACAAATCACCAGAATCCATTTCATCCTGCAGTCCCAGACTGGCTCTGGCGATTCCCGGATGATCCTCATCGATAAAGCGTGCCCGGTCTAACATTAATTCAGCATCGGCAAACAATCCCTGCCGGCCGGCCTCCCCGGCCAGTTGCACGTAACGGACAACGATATCCTGTAGCCCCTGTAGAGCGATCTCATTATCAGGATCATAAGCAAGCACCCGCATGAATTTTGCATGCGCATTGTCATCAACCGGTGTTAGCAGACGGTCAGCGTCCAGCGACTGCAGGCCTGCGAATAACAAATCGGCAATCAGACGTTGCCGATCCGTGCCCGCTGCTCCGGTTACCACCTCGGCTTCAGACAGAGTCCTAATGCTAACGGTGTCTTCGGGAGCCTCAGCTTCGCCTGGTTCAGGAGGCTGTTGCTGTACGGCGCAGGCTCCCAGCAGCGAAGAGATTAGCAGTAGTGAAGTGAGTGAACGAAACGTCATTATGTAGGCTTACACTAGTAGCTCAGAGAACGAGATAAACTCCAGGTAGTCTCCTCTTGCAACCGAGGAATAGGGAGGGATTATGGCAAGTCCATCCGCCCGGCTCAAGGAAGCGGCGACGCCCGAGCTCTGATTATCGAAGGGAACCAGTTGGGTTGTTCCGGAGGCATTTTTTTTGAGGTGTGCCCTGATGTATTCTTGCCGCTGACCTGTCTCTCCTTTTTCGAAGCCAGACTGTACCAACGATGTTGTAGCGAAGGTCTTGTCGCAGCCAAGCATGGTCAGCAGGCAGGGTCTGACCGCCATTACGAATGTTACGAAGGCAGACACAGGATTTCCGGGTAGCCCGAAAAACTGGGTATCACCTACCTTACCACTGGCAAATGGCTTACCCGGCTTGATGGCCAGTTTCCACAATTCCAGACAGCCAACTGCTTCTACAGCGGCTTTAACGTGATCTTCCTCTCCCACCGACACGCCGCCGGTGCTGATAATACAATCTGCCTGGCTGGCCGCCTCTTCGAGCGCTAGTTTGGTACTGCTCAGATCATCTTGCACCACATCCATCTCGATAACTTCGGCGCCCAGAGACTGCAGCAAGGCGGAGAGTGTAAAGAAATTGGAATTGTATATTTGACTCCCCTGCAGCGGAGTGCCGGGTAGCACCAGTTCATCGCCAGTGGTCATTACTGCCACTTTGAGGTTCCGTCTTACCGGGAGCTCAGTCAATCCTACCGAAGCGGCTAATCCAATATCTTGTGGGCGCAGACGCCGGCCTGAATGCAGCAGAATTTCTCCTTCCCTTATGTCTTCTCCGGCCTCCCTGCGGTTTTGACCAGGCACTGCGACCTGCAGGATCTCTACCTGATCACCATCGAGCTTACATTTCTCCTGCATAACCACGGCATCTGCGCCATCCGGGATCGGAGCTCCGGTAAAGATCCGAGCAGCTTCACCAGCCGATACTAGCGTTCCTACCTGCCCGGCCACAATTCGCTGGGTGACTCGCAGAACGATGGGTTCGCCGACCAAATCGGCGGTTCGAACTGCATAACCATCCATGGCACTGTTGTCCAGCGGTGGAACATTGACGCCGGATACCAGATCAGCGGCGAGAACCCGTCCAACTGAATTCAGTAGTGCAACGGGTTCCTGATCAACTACGCGAGGCAGGCTGTGGAGCATTTTGTCGAACGCTTCTGCCAGGGGAGTTAGGGTAGTACTGTTTTTTTGACTCATCACTTGATTCCATTTGTCATGCGGTGCTGGGCTCTACAGATCCCTGATCTTCAACTTGAGAAGATGTCCTGGATCGATCGCTGTAGAGCAATTTGATAACGTCCTGCAAATGCCCGTGCCAGGTTCTGGGTTTTATGCCGAAGGTGTCGAAGATCTTTTTGTTGGACAAGGTCGAATTATGAATCTCAGGAACTCTCGCTTCCCGTTCGATAATTTTGATGTTCTCCAATAATCGATAGATCTGTTCGTCATGATTGGCCGCGTATTTTAAGGTTTGTGCTGCGAACTCGCTTTCTTTCTTAGTTTCCAATCCGCTGAAGAGGTAGGTTCCCCAAACATTCGCTTCACAATCCACCTGTTGGCAGACCGCCAGGATCGCCCCAGCAAGATCGCCGGTGTAAGTGGGGCTGAAACGCCTTCGCGAAACCTGTAATTGTCCCTCATTCTTGATGGCGGTACGTATCCAGGATTTGATCAAGCCCTTCTTGTGTTGTCCGAATAACCAACCGGAACGGATGATGATGTGGGCATGGTGGTTCTGCACAGCCAATTCGCCTGCGAGTGAGGCCTCCCCATACACACCCTGTGGGCTGGGCTCATCATTTTCGTTATAACCCTGTTTCTTCTCGCCGTCGAATACATAGGCATTGGATAGATGCAGCATCGGTATATTGAGATGATTACAAATCTCCGCCAGAGTGCCCGGTAGCAGCCCATTGATGCGCTGACAGCGTAGCTCTGAGGACTCAGCACGTTTCAGGGCGCCATGATTACCCGAAATAAAATCCGACAGATTGACCAGCTGAGTGGGTGAGTAGTCCGTGATCATCTTGGCAATCGCGACGCCATTGTCAGGATCGAAATGCTTATCGGCAGGCGCCTGGAAACGGATCTTGCGCTTGCGCAAGATCTCCACCAAGTCTTTAGCAGTGGGGCTATTGCCACCCACAATAAACAGCTTCAAGTCAGGATTACCCCTTCAAATCAATCACATACCTATTCGAATGCTTAAAGTTCGATGAAAGACTGCGGGAAGTCAAGCCTGACGCGGGATAAGCATGATTCGACAGGAGCTCACGGCAATGAGAATTGCTCGAGCGCACTGCTGCTGTTCCGCTGCCGGCTTCTCTAGAAGGGAATATCGTCGTCGAAATTATCGAAGTTTGCTGGTTGCTGCTGCGCAGGCGTCGCCTGTGCGGGTTTGACACTGGGCCGGCTCTGCTGGCCGAAGGGGTTGTCTCCCTGGGCACCAGCACTGCTACGTGAGTCCAGCATCTGCATTTCATTTGCGACGATTTCAGTGGTGTAGCGCTTCACGCCATCCTGTTCCCAGGAGCGGGTCTGTAGTCGACCTTCGATATACAGCTTGGATCCCTTGTTGACGTATTGATCGACGATTTCGGCGAGCCGGTTGAAGAAAACTACCCGGTGCCACTCGGTGCGATCCTGCTGCTCACCAGTGTTCTTGTCTTTCCAGCTATCGCTGGTTGCCAGGGATATGTTCGACACGGCATTACCATTTGGCATGGTTCGACACTCCGGATCATTGCCCACATTACCCACCAGAATTACCTTATTTACACCTCGACTCGCCACGCTGAAATCTCCATTTGGGACTCATTTAATTAATGCTTAAGTCTATACCATCACCGAGAATAAGAGAAAATTATTGCAAATTTAACCGCTGGCTCAGCCGAATTATCTGACGCTGGTATCATTGCCTAACCCGCTGATCAATTCCTGATCACTTCTCTGCCTCTTGTTTCTTGTATGTTTCTTGTTTCTTGTATGTTTCTTGTTTCTTGCCCGCTTTACTCGGACATGCAGAATTGTCGATAATGGTCGGTTTCGCGCATTGACTCCCAGTTGTAAGGACTCAGGAAATGGACTCGATTATAGTACGCGGTGCCCGCACCCATAATCTCAAGAACATAAACCTTAAAATTCCTCGCGATAAACTGATTGTCATTACCGGTCTCTCCGGCTCCGGCAAATCATCCCTGGCCTTCGATACACTCTACGCCGAAGGTCAGCGCCGCTACGTAGAATCTCTCTCTACCTATGCCAGGCAGTTCCTGTCCATGATGGAGAAGCCCGACATCGATCATATCGAAGGGCTGTCGCCGGCAATCTCCATCGAACAGAAGTCCACTTCGCACAATCCACGCTCCACGGTGGGTACGATTACTGAGATTTACGACTACCTGCGCCTGCTGTTTGCCCGCGTTGGAGAGCCACACTGCCCTGATCACCACATCAAGCTTGAAGCCCAGACAGTCAGCCAGATGGTAGACAAGGTCATGGAAATGCCGGAAAACACGCGCATCATGGTGCTGGCGCCAATCGTGCGTGAGCGCAAGGGTGAGCATGTGCACGTGTTTAACGAATTGAAGACCAGTGGTTTCATTCGTGCGCGTGTCGATGGGCTGGTGTGTGAGATCGAGTATCCACCCGATCTTGAGAAGAACAAGAAACACTCTATCGATGTGGTTATCGACCGCCTGAAGATAAAAGCCGGCCTGGAACAGCGTCTGGCGGAGAGTTTCGAGACGGCGATCCAACTCGCCGACGGTCTGGCCGTGGTTAGCATGATGGGAACCGAAAAGAAGCCCAAAGACCAAGCAACTGACCTGGTGTTTTCTGCCCTGTTCGCCTGCCCGAAGTGCGGCCACAGTATTTCCGAGCTGGAGCCCCGCCTGTTCTCCTTTAACAATCCCGCCGGCGCCTGCTCCACCTGCGATGGCCTGGGACTCAAACAATATTTCGCTGAGAGTCGGATTATTACCGATGAAACCCTGGCACTCTCGGAAGGCGCGATTCGCGGCTGGGACCGCCGCAATATGTTCTACTTCCAGATGTTATCGTCGGTAGCCGATCACTACGGCTTCGCCGTCGACACACCCTTTAACAAGCTGGCGAAGAAATACCGTAATGTCATTCTGTATGGCAGCGGCAAGGAAGTGATTGAATTCAGCTATGTGAATGACCGCGGCAGTACTTATACCCGTAGCTGGCCGTTTGAAGGCATTCTGCCGAATATGGATCGGCGCTTCCGGGAAACCCAATCTACGCTGGTACGTGAAGAACTTGCCAAGTACCTGAGTTCGCAGCCCTGTCCCGACTGTGAGGGTACTCGCCTGCGACGTGATGCCAGGTATGTGCTGATCAAGGGCATCAACCTGCCTGGCATTACCGAGATGACGGTGACTCAGGCAGCGGGATACTTTGACAAGCTCAAATTGTCCGGCACGCGCGCCAAGATTGCCGATAAAATCTTGAAGGAACTGCAGGACCGACTGAAATTCCTGGTGGATGTGGGCTTGAATTACCTGACCCTGAGCCGCAGTGCCGATACCCTTTCCGGCGGAGAGGCGCAGCGTATCCGTCTGGCCAGCCAGATCGGCGCCGGCCTGGTGGGCGTGATGTATATTCTGGACGAACCCTCCATCGGGCTGCACCAGCGGGATAACAAGCGCCTGTTGAATACCCTGTTTCATCTGCGCGATCTGGGTAACACGGTTATCGTGGTGGAACACGATGAGGAAGCCATCCGCAGCGCCGATCACATCATCGACATTGGACCGGGCGCGGGAGTCCATGGCGGCGAAATTGTCGCGGCAGGCACTATCGACAAGATCGAGAAATCGCGCGCCTCCCTGACAGGCAGATACCTTGCCGGCAAGGAGAGCATCGCTGTGCCTCAGGCACGTATTCCTTGTGACGAGAACAGACTAATTCATCTCAAAGGTGCCAGTGGAAACAATCTAAAGAAGATATCACTTACCCTTCCAGTCGGACTGTTTACCTGTATTACCGGCGTTTCAGGTTCTGGCAAGTCAACGCTGATAAACAATACGCTCTACCCCATCACTGCCACTAAGTTGAATAATGCTACGACGCTAAATCCAGCCCCATTCGAGGAGATAGAAGGGCTGGAACATCTGGACAAAGTAGTGGACATCGACCAGAGCCCGATCGGCCGCACTCCCCGTTCCAACCCGGCGACCTACACCGGAATTTTCACCCCCGTCAGAGAGTTGTTCGCCGGCACCCAGGAGGCCCGCACCCGCGGCTACAAACCTGGTCGTTTCAGTTTTAATGTCAAGGGCGGCCGCTGCGAAGCCTGTCGGGGTGATGGTTTGGTAAAAGTTGAAATGCATTTCCTGCCAGATGTTTATGTGTCCTGCGATGTGTGTCGGGGCAAGCGCTATAATCGGGAAACGCTGCAAGTCAAATACAAGGATAAGAACATCAGCGAGGTACTGGACATGACAATCGAAGATGCCCGGCAATTCTTCGACGCCATTCCCGCTATTTCCCGCAAGCTGCAAACCCTGAAGGACGTAGGGTTGTCCTACGTCTGTCTCGGCCAGGCTGCCACCACCCTGTCCGGTGGAGAGGCACAGCGTGTAAAGCTATCCCGGGAGCTGTCCAAGCGGGATACGGGCAAGACGCTGTATATCCTGGATGAGCCGACTACCGGCCTGCACTTTCACGACATCAAACAATTACTGGCCGTGCTGCACCATCTTCGCGATCACGGCAATACTATCGTGGTAATCGAGCACAACCTCGATGTGATCAAGACTGCCGACTGGATTGTGGATCTAGGGCCCGAAGGGGGTGACGGAGGAGGTAAGATTATTGCCGAAGGCACACCGGAACAGCTGGCTAAAAAGAAGGGCTCGTACACAGGGCGCTACATTAAGAAGGTACTCGTTTGAGAAGGAGTTGCTCGCCTGAGAGTGTTGTCTAGATATTAATCCCTAATGAATGAGTGGGGATCTGCGTGCTGGATTTCGGATGTGCACACTTCTGTTTTCGCCAAAAGCGGACATCCAAAGGACGCGTAGTGACCCAATAGGGTACACATTGACGTTTAGGCGGAAACGTTTCAGCGGGAACGTTTTTCTCGGTGGATCTAGTCTTTGTGCCTGTCCACCACGAGTCCAAAATGGCTGCTTTCGGCCAGGAGCAGTCATTTACATATGGCTGTGGTGGGGCTGGCGATTGAAAATCCTCGTGTCGGTGGTTCGATTGACTCGCGCATCCATGCACTCGGGCTGCGCCCAGCCTTCGGCTGTCCAAATTTGCTCCAGGCAAATTAGTCCGTCCCTGGGCACCGTCACTTCAAAGTACTGTATTTTTACTCTGACTCCATTTATTAAAAATCAGCGTGCGGCCTTAGAACCGAACTACTCTTACTTCTTTTATTCGATCCCTTTGGTTTCTCACGCAGCTGCAATGCACTCGATCTCTACACGGGTTTCTCCTCCCAAGCTGATTCCGACGGCCGTGCGGGCTGGCTTGTTTTCCGGGAAGAACTCGGCGTAAACCTCGTTCATGGCACTCCACTCTGCCATGTCGACTAGAAACACCGTACATTTCACAACTCGATCCATCGACGAGCCGAAGCGATCGAGTGCGTCCTGTATTGATTCCAGAGTGCGTCGTGTTTCGGCCTGCACTCCTGGCTCTCCGGCCCCACCTGTTTTACCGGCTAGAAAGATCAGTCCGCCATAGCGGACACCTTCGGAATAAGGCGCACGTGGATTCGGATTCAGGTATTCCGGCGCAGCGGGCTGCTGGACTGCTTCAGCGGCGTAGGTACTGGGTGTCTCGGGTTGGCAGGCGAGCAATACGGTGGAAAGGGCAGCAGCGGCAATGACTCTGAACATGATGTTCCTCCTAGGGTTATTTATTAGTGAGGATAAGTATTATCTTCCAACATGTCTATGCGCTTGTTGATGTGATGGGATGCAGGGATTCTCTTATAGGATCAAAAACAACAAGGAGTCAGAGTAGTTTGATTTAACATCGGAGTTCGTTTGATCAAAGTACTCTGACCCCTTTGATTATTCTTCATCTGAAGATGGCGCAATGATTTCTGAAAAACAAACTTGCCCCCACTACTTATAACTTAAAAACTTGGCATTCAAGCGTTCATCGTTAATTATTTAGCGATACGCAATAAATTAGTGGGTGCTTACACCAAAGATTAAACCAATGTCACGACAGCTATAAAATAGAAAATTGAGTGGTCTGGCCCCGGTTTTACGGACCACCTCATTTTAGACGCTGGAAGGAGGCTGTCAGAGAACATGGGGATGAAGCCGCGTTTCCAGGTCTCGGTCAAAGCCGAGATAAGGAACTCACAAAGCTCAAGCGAGAACTGACCAAAGTCAAAGAGGAGCGTGATTTTTTAAAGGAAGCGGCAAGGTACTTTGCCAAGGAGTCGAAGTGAGATACAACTGTATCCATCGACGCCGCTACCAGCATTCAATAAGGACGATGTGTCAGTTACTCAAGGTGTCCCGTAGTGGCTATTACGATTGGTGTAATCGCAGTGAAAGTGTGCGCACGCTTAAGAATCGAGAGTTAACGCAGCTGATCAAGCAATTACATCTGGACAGTAATGGAGTCTACGGTGCTCGCAAGCTACACCGTGAACTGCTTGAATTAGGTGAGCCATGCGGTAGGCATAGGGTGTCCGAAGCGCCGCTTTCGACGTTATGCTAACAATCCACCCAACCACCCTGTTGCGGCCAACCTGCTCAAGCAAGACTTCAAGGCAACAGGAATTGATGAACGCTGGTCATCGGATATTACGTTCATCTGGACACGGCAAGGTTGGTTGTTTCTGGCTGTAGTGATGGATCTGTATTCACGACGTATTGTGGGTTGGTCCATGAATCGACTCATCTCTCGCCACCTGGTAATGGATGCGATGACGATGGCGCTAGGACAACGTGATAAACCAGCGATACACCATTCGGATCGAGGATCGCAGTATACTAGCGATGACTTCCGCGACTTGTTACTCAAGCATGGCATTCAGTGCAGCATGAGTGGCCGAGGAAACTGTTACGATAACGCGCCGGTTGAGAGCTTCTTCTCTTCATTAAAGCGAGAGAGGATCAGACGGCAAACCTATCGAACCAGAGTTGAAGCAAAAGCTGATATGTTTGATTATATCGAGTGTTTTTATAACCGGAAGAGGCGCCACTCGTCTTTGGGCTATATCAGCCCGGTGGAGTTTGAAAACCAGACAGTAGGACTTAACTGAGTGGTCCGAATTATTGGGGCCAGACCAATCGGTCGAAAGTAGGCATCGGTAAGTTCTCGCGGCATCGTTCAAAAACTGGATTCAACGCGATTGCAATGGGAAGAAAACAGGCACGCTAACCTTCAGAAAACAGTGCTCACCTGAAACACTAACGCAGCACTTTGAACACAGGGTATTCCGCAATCTCGTTATTCTGTAGCTCGGCTTGTAAATAGTCATCAAACAGATTCCAGTACACTAACCCGTCATCGGACTGCGGTTCCAGTAAATAGAAGATCAGATTCGCCAGCCTATGGTTCATAGACACGATATAGTCGCCCCTGGAATAAGTTCTGGTCACTGACTGGAATTTCCCCCTCAGCGAGGAGTTGCGATGTCCGTTCTGCACGAAGTTCTGCTTATCGATCTGTTGAATGTCGAACACCTCACCACGGAAGCTGGAATCTGCCTCCAGAGTTTCCACCCAGATACCGTGCTCCAGCAGTTTTGCCGCTAGACCGGTAAAGGCTGAGCTGAAAATATAGGCGGAAGGAACACGGGCAGTCAGGGATGGAGCGAAATCGTTAAAGTTCTGCACGCCTTCAATTGTCACGATTTCAGCACTGCGCACGAAGTCAGTACTGCCATCATCGGCGATAAAGGGAATATAGTTATAGCTAAGCAAATCAAGAGGCTCTTGCCTCGCGATCATCTGAAATTGCACCCCGTTTTCATCGTTGCTGTCTCGCGTACCCATACTGCTGCTGACCCTGGCATCGGCGGCGCGGTTGATACGGCGAATTTCATAGCCATTGACATTGGTGTACTCCAGAATTTCTTCGACAAACACATTGGCAGCATGTACCCGCTTGTAGAATCGATCGTGGGAAAAAGTCTCGCTGAGTATCGCCATGCGATTTCTTAATCCCAAATTATTTGTTATGTAACGCGGTGCGTGGTGATAGGTACGCAACTCCGTCGGGGGCCAGTCGCGATAATCGAAGCCGCCGTACCAACCAAAATCGAGATCGAACTTGGCTTTCACCACAGCCTGAATCGCCGGCAACATGACTTCCGAGGTGTAGTTGGAAGTCGCTGCATCACCAGCGGTGTGATAGGACGGCGCATAGGTTAGTGAATAGCCATGCCAGGTACCGTTGGTGGTATGCAGATCCACTAACAGATCCGGATCCCAGCGTCGAATGACCTGCTCATACAAAGCCCGGGTTTCCCGAGCCTCAACCACCATGCCGTCCCGATTGAGGTCGTAACCATGGGCGGTGCGCACGCCGGTCATGACCGGGCTCAGTTCCTGATTGGGGCGGGAATTGGCCGACATGTCATCGTTACCATCGGCATTATAGATGGGGACGAAGATCAGGATCTGATTCTCCAGGAGATGAAGCTTATCGCCATAGAGGATATCGCGCATGGCGATAAGCGAAGCCTCTTTCCCCTCCACTTCACCCCCGTGGATATTGCCCTGAATATAGATAACCGGCTTACCGGAAGCCTCTGCCTGTTGCGGAGAATGAATCGGAGGATCGGCCAACACCAGCAGTGGAACCTCTCTACCCTCATCCGTAATAAGCAAGGTCTCGCGATGCATTAATGTCGTGTCCCGCCGCAACGCCTCGACAACATCCACTACCTCCTGAACCGTGGAGGTGCGCTCGTAATTGCTGCGTTCCGCCACCGTCATCATGGCTTCGCTGAAGACACTTCCTTGGTCGGCGGCATGGGTGGAGTTGACCAGGGTACAAAGGGCGAAGAGCGCTACTGCAAATTTCATAAAACGATCCTGATGTGGAGGATTAAATTCGAAACCGATGTCGGCAAAGTAATCTGCCTGTGGCCGAATAGCAACGTCCCGGGATCGATGTCAGATATCCCTGTTTTCTATGCAAGTATTCACCGACGCCGCCCGGTCTACAGGCTAATTTGTGACAGAGTGTAACAATTATCAAGCAAGCGCTCGGAAAGCCCCGTATTTCCTGCCTTTCAGCGCCTTCACCGGGTCCGAATTCGTTGCTTTTTAAAGCAAATAAGTCTAGTCTCCTGGGTAGCTATATATGGGATAGAAGGACAGTAAAACGCAGTTCATTTATTCTGCAATCTAATAACCAGAACGGAGCAATGTCAGTGAATTCCAAACTAACACGCAGACGTTTTATCAAGGGGGTAATCTTCTCCGGTGCGGTCGCTACGACGGGCACTGGATTTTACCTCGCCAATGCCCAACAGGGGGCGGGTTCCGCGGAGCGCTTGATAACACTCAATATAAACGGGCGCGCCAGGCCCGTGGACGTGCTGCCGTCGGAAACACTTGCCTACACACTACGTTATAAGCTCGATATGACCGGCACCAAGATCGGTTGCAATCGCGGCGAATGCGGCGCGTGTACGGTGCTTATCGATGGTGTACCCAATTATTCCTGTTCAGTGCTCACGCACAATGTCAAAGACAAGGCCGTGATTTCCATCGAGGGAGTCAAGGCGGCGGATGGCACATTGCATGCAGTACAGCAGGCATTTGTCGCGGAAAACTCACCCCAATGTGGTTTCTGCACGCCTGGTCAGGTGATGTCGGCGGTAGCGCTGCTGAACAACAACCCACGGCCAAGCAGACAAGAAGTCCGTCAGGCACTGTCAGGGAATCTGTGCCGTTGCGGTGCCTATGAACACTACATCAATGGCGTCTTGCGCGCCTCGGGGCAACTAGCATGACTACTCATATAGGATTCGATTTCGTACCGCCAGACGTACCGGGTAAGGTCACTGGCGAGATCAAGTATGCGGAAGACTATAGAAGAGAAGGCATGGTCTTCGCCCGCTTACTAACCAGCCCCCTGCCCAGTGGTCGGGTGGTGAATATTGACGCTACTGCAGCGCTACGCATGGACGGAGTGGTCGGTATCCTGACCGCAGATGACTTGGCGCCAGTAAGCCCTCCAGGCAACCCATCACTGGCTTCGGAGTATGTTACTTACGTCGGTCAACCTATTTTAGCGGTGGCAGCGACCTCGGAAGAAATTGCCGAATCAGCAATCGATGCAATTCGTGTCGACTTCGAGCGCAGAGACTTCGCGGTTGATCCGCTGGAAAGCCTGACTCCAGGCGGCAGCAATGCCTATCCGGAAGGTAATGTACTGGTTCGAACTCGCGAAGTAGGCCCGGAAGGTACACCAATTCTGAGCGCGGAAATCAAAGACATTAAATGGCCACAGTCTGCCATCGACGCGATGCGTGCTGGTAATGATCCGGTCGGTGGCGAATTCACCACCGAATGGAGCTTTGGTGATGTAGACGCGGGCTTCGCTGAAGCCGCGGCCATTATCGAAGAGCCTTTTGTCACCATGGGCTATGCCCACCACTCACTCGAAGCACGTTCCAGCATGGCCTACTGGGAAAACGGCAAGGTTTATTTCCACGGCTCATCGCAGAGCCAGAGTGCCAACAATGCCGGTCTGGCCAGAATGCTGAATGTCGATCTGGCTGACGTGGTCTTCATTAACGAGGCAACCGGTGGCGGATTCGGTTCCAAGATAGGTCCCTATCCCATCATGGCGGTGGCGGGGAATTTCTCTCGAATATTGAACCGACCGGTGCAATTGAGAATTACCCGTGAACAAGAGTTTTACATCGGCTCAGCTCGCTCTGGCATACAAGGATGGCTCAAGGTCGGTGTAAGGGAGAACGGCAAAGTTTGCGCGGTTGATCTGGCTATCGTCAACGACGGCGGTGCCTCAGGTGGCGGCAGCGGTAACTCTTCGGCGCAACACGTCACAGTGTGTCTGCAGCCGGAAGCCATGCGCTATCGCGGTATCTCTGTCTACACTAACACCACGCCACGCGGTGCCCAACGAGGCCCTGGTCAGAACGAAATGGCATCAGCTCTTGCGCCCATGACTGACAAGATTGCCGCGCTGGTTAACGTCGATCGCGTCAACTTCCGTCATCTCAATGCCTTGCGCAGTGATGGCTTCCAGGGTGGCGGCCAAGGCCCCGTAACCAGTTCCTTCATTTCTGAAGCACTGGCACAAGGCGCTCGGGAATTCGATTGGCAGGCTCGCAATGCCCAAACTAGAGAGTTAGGTGGCAGCAAGAAACGCGGCATTGGTGTCGGCATTGGTTATCACGGTGCCGGTAGTCGTGGCTACGATGGCCTATTGCGCATCACGCCCGATGGCACGCTGCAAATCCACAGTGGTGTCGGCAACCTGGGTACGTATTCCTATGCAGGTAATTCTCGAGTCGCGGCGGAAGCCATGCAGATGCCGTGGGAGAATTGCGAAATTCACCGTGGCCGAAGCGACCGTCACTTGCCCCATAGCTCCGGTCAGGGTGGTAGTAATACCATTTTCACACACAGCCGAGCCATGTGGGTTGCCGCTCAGGATCTGATCACCAAGATGAAAGAAATTGCGGCAATGGATCTGGGTGGTGCAGCTGATGATTACGAGATTGGCGATCAGCGAGTCTTCAATTCCTCGGATCCTTCCCAGGGACTGACTTATGCGCAGACTGCACAACGCGCGATTCAGCTCGGCGATAAGTATGACGGTAGCGTCTATCCAGACGACATCAACCCTCTCACGCAACTTGCTACGCAAGGCGTTGCGGGTACTGGTTTGGTGGGTGTGGCGAAGGACAACATTCCCGGCCAGGGTCAACCCCCTGGCAACGTCGTCGGATTCTGTGAAATTGAACTGGATACCGATACTGGCAAGATCGAAATCACGGATTACACGGCAGTTGCCGATTGCGGCACCGTAGTACATCCGAAGAGCTTCGACAACTCTATGCGTGGCGGCATGGTGTGGGGTGTTGGTCTGACCAACCTGGAACGCCATGTTTACGATCCACAGAACGGTTTGCCGGCCAACACTGGCCTTTATCAGAACAAGCCGCCTACCAATATGGATGTGCCGGTAGAGACTGTTCATCAGGCAGTAAATATTCCCGATCCGCAGAACCCAATGGGTGGTCGCGGTATCGGTGAGCCGACTCAGGGTGCCATGGCGGCAGCCCTAGCAAGTGCCATATCCGATGCGTTAGACGGTCATCTGTTTAATACAGCACCAACTACCACGGATATGATCATTGACCACTTGGCTGGTAACGAATACAGCACCAAGTCCCTTAAAACCAATACTTTCTGAGGTAAACCATGCCATCACATGACGTAATGCCAAATATGGAACTGTACCAGCCGGTACAGGTTGAAGATGCGCTTGCGATTGCTGACCGCCTCGCTGAGAGAGCTTGGTTGGTAGGCGGCGGCCAGGACACCTACGGCTGGTTGAAAGACCGGGCCAAGACCACCGACGCCATGATCGACTTGAGCGGTATCGAGTCGCTGCGAGGCATTCGCGAGTCCGGAGGCGGTATCGAAATCGGTCCCCTCACCACACTCTCCGAAGTCGCCAGCAATGCAGACATTCAGCAGCGTTTTTCGCTACTGGCGGATGCAGCAGCCACGGTGGCCAGCCCGCAAATTCGTAACATCGGAACCCTGGGCGGCAATGTTTCCCAGGACGTGCGCTGCTGGTACTATCGCCGCGGGCTGTCCTGCTACCGCGCCGGTGGTAACCTGTGCTACGCAGATACGCCACAGGGCATGAACCGGGATCACTCCCTGTTCGATACCAGTCGCTGTGTTGCAGCGAGTCCATCGGATACTGCTCCGGCTCTGGTCGCCCTGGAAGCCACCATGTTGATTAGCAATTCTTCCGGCGAGCGAGAAGTCGCTGCCGAGGATTACTTTGTGGGTCCTGCTAATGATATCGAGAGCACCACTGTTCTCCGTCCCGGTGACATTCTTACAGGGGTGAGAATTCCAGCTACCTGGGCTAACGCGACTTTCTATTTCGAGAAAGTGGCAGACCGCAATGTATGGGATTTCGCTCTGGTAAATATCGCCGCTGCCTTCAAGCTCAGCGGCGGCAATATTGAAGATGCCCGCATAGTTGCTGGTGCCGTGCAGGCTACACCACGTCGCTTAACCGGTGTGGAGGATGCCATTCGTGGACATGCCAAGAACTCGGCGACTGCTGAGTCGGTAATGGAACTGGCTACTGATGGTGCCAGAGCACTGGCCCACAACGGATTCAAGATTCCGTTGTTGCAAAACCTGGTGAAGAGAGCTATTGCCTAGGGATTGGCATCGCCTCTAAACGAAAGAGCAAAGCTCCATTAGATGAAAAAGGATACCCCGAAGGGGGTATCCTTTTTTTATGCCTGAAAAACTCCACCCCGGCTGAGAAATCCCCAGAAAATGTCGACTTAAGGCATTAGCTTAGCGTGTATTGAAGCTGAAATTAGAAAGGGAGTGCCAGGTAGTAGAGTCTGGCACCGCGCGCGTTTCGGGGAATTGTGGTAGGACTAAAGGCTAGGGGATTTGGTAGATTAAATTACCCAGAAAATAGCTCGCTCCGATAAGCACCACGCTGGCGGCCAATATGGCGCCCACGACAGGAAGTAATTTCTCCCTTTCTTTTGCGTTTTCTTCGACGTTCATTCCACTGCCTCCGTATTCAAACTAGTCCGGGCGCAAGCATACTGTGCCCGGCGCACTGTTGCAAAACAATTCAGTCCTGTGATGCCAGGTGTTTATGCGAGATCTCGAAGACCGAATTGAACCAGGCCTGATCATCGTTCAGATTGGGTAAAAGCAGGAATTTTTCCCCTCCTGCCGCCTTGAATTGATCCTGATACTCGACGCCGATTTCATGAATAGTCTCCAGGCAATCGGAAACAAATGAAGGCGTAACCACAGCCAGCCGTTTCACTCCCTTCCCTACCAGCTCGAGGATGTGCTCATCGAGGTAGGGTTGTATCCAGGGTAAAGGTCCAAATCTGGATTGAAACGCGATTGAATGAGATACCTCGTTCCATCCCAGAGCAGCAATAATCGATTCAGTAGTGGCTACACATTGAGCACGGTAACAGTAGCGATTTTCTGCTGTTATGGTGTTGCAGCAATCACCAAATGTGCAGACTCCCGCTTCATCAGATCGCTTTATAGTCTTCTGTGGCACACCGTGATAGCTGAAGATTACATGATCTACCTCTACCCCTTCGAGATGTCTGGTAATGCGGATAGACCAGGCGCGTATAAAAGCCGGTTCTTGAAACAGGTCATCGACAAAGATCAGCCTTGGCGCCACCTTCCATTTCGATACGGATTTCTTAACCGTGTCGAACACCGATGCCGTGGTGGCCGTCGAATACTGAGGAAACATGGGCAGTAATACAATTTCCTCAATGCCCCGGCGTTCCAACTCAACCATTACCTGCGTGATAAACGGTTCGCTATACGCCATAGCGTTGAGCACCATGACTTCTTCACCACTCGCATTGAAGGCAGCCTGCACGCTGGCTTGCATGCGATCGGCATAAACCTTCAGTGGTGAACCCTCTTTCATCCAAATGTCCGCATAATTCCTGGCTACCCGCGGCGCGCGAAAAGGCAGGATGATCAGATTTCTGAGCAACCATCTAGCCAGCGGATTGAAGTCGAAGACGAATGGATCGGCGAAGAAGTGTCTATAAAAATCCCGAAGCCCTTTGGCTGTCGGAGTGGCCGGAGTGCCAAGATTGAGCATCAATACTGCTTTGGGCATTCGTTATCCTTGCGGGGTAATCCATGTTGTAAGGCGAATTATAGCGAAGATTGCAGCTCGGCCGCCTCCACGGCATCCACTTGTTTGACAAAATAGGCAACAAACCTGGCCATGCGCTCCAGTCCGGGTAGAGAGATTACCTCAGTCACCTCTCCGCTGGTATGGTAAAGCGGCGGCGCCTGCATCGTGGTGATAATAGGAACACCAACACTGCGATAACCCCCGCCTTCACCACTGGCCATTGTCGATTCCGTGGAAACGAAATTCGTACCGTAGCGATTGACTCCCTCATCGAACAGATTGATTAGAAAAGGTGACTGATTAGTAATGCCCACCACAATGGGAGCCTCTCCTGAGTCTGCCGTGAACTCTCGATAGCCATCATCAAACAGAAACCTTGCCGGTGAGATATTGCGTTGTGCGACATGTTCCAGGTTAAAAATCAGCAGCGCATTCTGAAACACATCTGGATTCATGCGCACTGCATTGCGCGGTCCGTTGAGACCGGTAGTGTGGTGTCCGGCGCTCACTACCAGCACCAGCGTGCGCAGTAATTGATTCTCCGGCTTTGCAAAATGCCGGGCCATTGCCAGCAATACCGACAAGCCATCGCCATTGTCTCCGGCGCCATCAAACCAGGCATCGGCATGGGCATTTAATACGATGGTCTGCTCACTTGCTCTACCGGGTATCACTCCAATCGCATTCAAGGCATTCAGATCGTTATATGTCTGAGATTGCAGACTCAGCTGCATTTGCAATTGCTCGAACACACCCCCGTTGGCCGCAGCATTCATTACCTGGCTGAGAAACCAGCTGTCCTGCCCACCCAGGTTAAAACAGGGTCCTCCACAATTGCTGAAATCCCTGACACGCTGATTGCCGGGTTGGTCCACCAGATTGATCACTGCCACGGCACCGCGCTCAAAAAGCACTCTTGCCTGGGGGACTGCGGTGCCTCGTTCAAACACCAGATGTGCCTGGGGCGTTATGTGTTGGATGGCAATTTTACCCTGCAAATCGACGTTTAATAGTTCCGCCGCGCTGCCCTTGCCCACGTAGACGATGGGCGCGGTTAAATCGCCACCGACTATATCCGAAGGAGCCAGTGGCATAGCGGTCTGCAGAATGATGTCTTCGCTACCCTCTCCAAACTGGGAGTTGGCCAGCAGGCGCATTTCCCACTGTCGGGGGAGCCACAACTCGGCCAACCGTTCCTGGTCGAAGCGCTGAAACCTGACGTCTTCTATGCCTGCATCGAGTAAACGCTCTGCTGCCCAGCGCATCGTGGTTTCACCGGAATAAAAACCGCTGACCCGACCCCAGAGCTGATCAGAACCGAATTCCTGGTTCAGTCTGCTCTGCCGGGAGAAGTCGACAATGCGCTCAAGATCATAGCCAAGCCGACGCCCTTCCAGTTCGAAATATTCCTCCTCACCTTCTGGAACTACTGCAGGTGCCGGTCCTCTGGTGCCAATGGCGACAGGACTGGAATGAGGAATAAGGGCTGGTGGTAAGGCGATACCAAACCATGGCGCGGCTTCTGAATCTGGCTGAGCCACGGCCACAACGGGAAAAATGGAAACCATTGCCGATGCGAGTAGCAGTTTTCTGCATGAGAATTTTCGTGGCTGCATATTCCAGAGTCTAAGGCGAAACAGGCGTCAGTTACCAGTACTGTAAAGTCCGCAAGACTCGAGTAGACTGTCAGGCATCAATTTTCAGCCAATCAGACAAGAGAACCAGAATGGGTAATCCACATAAATCAGCTTTAGTAATCCTGGGCATTATTGCCTTGCTAATCGGTTCGGCAACACAGGCACAGGATTCTGGCTTGATAGCGCGGGGTGCCGAAGTCGAGGAAGTACAGGGTGGTTTCGCTTTTCTGGAAGGCCCCGTTACAGATAACGACGGCAACTTGTACTTCACCGACATTAATAATAACCGCGTCCACAAGATGTCGCTTGATGGTGCAATTTCTTCCGCCTACGAGCCGAGCAATCATGCCAATGGCTTAACCATGGACCTGGATGGATCGCTGCTGATCTGCGAGCAGTCGGCACAGCGGATTACCCGCATGGACAGCCAGGGCAATATTAGCGTCATTGTCGATAGCTATAATGGCCTGCCCTTTAATAGCCCCAATGACGCCTGGGTTCATCCAAATGGCAGTATCTATTTCACCGATCCCCGTTACCAATTTCCTGAAGGGGCTCCATCTCAACCCGGCGAATACGTCTATCGCGTTAGTGCGGATCGAGGCAGCGTTGCAGCAGTCATCCTGGACATCCCGAAACCTAACGGCATCGTCGGTACCGAAGATGGCACCACGCTCTATTTAGCTAGTACCGAGACGCGCAAAATCTATCGTTTCAATATCGATCCAGACGGCAGCGTTTCGAACCGATCTGAATTTGCCGATCAGGGCTCCGACGGCATGACCATGGATGAGCGCGGCAATGTGTATTTAACCTGGATAGGCGGGGTCAGTATCCGCAATCCCCGTGGCGAACAAATCGAGTTTATCGAGACGCCACAAATGCCGGCCAACGTTGGCTTCGGTGGTGCCGATGGAAAAACACTCTATATGACGGCGCGAACAGGACTTTACTCGATTCGCATGAATGTAACAGCGAGTCGCTGAGGTGCATCGAGTTTTTTGGTGCTATTGATCGCTTTTTAATCAGGTCGGGCTATTTCGGGGCTTGCAGCTTAATTTTAAAAACTAGTAACTATTTAAAAGCAGTCTGCATTATCGATGCAGCAGATTGGAAAATTTCGGTTCTTTACGGACACAGGAAAAATTCTGCTTCGAAAGCCGAAAACCTGCATGAATACTGGCCTGCAGCTCATCTGGGTAGGTTGGTGACAAAAAACTAAGAAATTAGCTGCAATCCCACTAAAAACCAGTAGACTAAGGCCTCTAGCCATACCATTCACTCCCGGACAAAATTTTTAAAAGGGGGTCACTACTTGAAAAAGTTCCTGAACGTTTCTGTATTAGCACTTCTGATTTCGACTACTACCAGCTTGTACGCCGGTGAAAGAATTGGCGATTTTTCATTGATCGACCATCTCGGCGTGCAGCATCACATGGCCTGGTATGACGACCAGAGCGCCATTGTAATTCTGCCTCAGGCAAATGGAACCACGGATTCAGAATCCGTAGCGGCATTAGCCGATTTGCAATCCAGGTATGAAACCCAGGGCGTTGTATTCTTTCTGTTGAATCCTGGCCTGCAATCTGACCGTGCAGCGATCGGTCAAGATGCTGTGGTACAGGCATTAGGTCTGCCCGTACTGATGGATGATACACAACTGGTTTCTGAAAGCCTCGATTTAGCCCGCCTCGATGAAGCGGTTGTTTATGATCCCAAATCTTTCGAGTTGCAGTACCGTGGGCCGGTAGACGCGCAACTCGAGCAGGCCGTACGAGGACTGATCGACGGTGAGAGTGGCGACCTGGTTGCCATTGCAACCGATGGTGCGAGTATCGACTACAGCGGGGTTGGAATAAGCTCCGCGCCTTCTTACACTAATGATGTTGCACCGATTGTGGTTGAGAACTGCGCGAACTGTCACCGGGAAGGTGGCATCGCCCCATTTGCCATAGACAGTAAGCTGGCCATGCAGGGCTGGTCACCAATGATTCGTGAAGTGATTATGACCAGGCGTATGCCACCGGGTCAGATCGACAACAAGATCGGCCACAAGATAAAAGGCGAGATGAATCTCAGCGACGCCGAAATGCAGACCCTGGTGCGCTGGGTCGATGCAGGTTCTCCAATGGACGGCGACACAGACCCACTGGTGGGTCTGGTCTGGCCTGACACCAAGTGGACGCTGGGCGAGCCCGACCTGATAGTGGCGATTCCACCTACGGCTATTCCCGCCACTGGTATTGTCCCCTACATGGACCTCCCGATCGATCTCGGCCTTACCGAGGACCGTTGGGTTCGTGCCAGTGAAGTGGCTCCGGACAAGAAGGACGTTCTGCACCATATAATTACCACGGTACTACCTCCGGGTGAAGCAGGAGATCCTCAGGCACGCTTTATGGAAGCCATCAACAGCCTGCCTGAAGAGCGAGCTGCTGCAATTCGAGCTGAAGTGTTTGCGTCTGTCGCAGCGGGCGAGTTTCCAGATATAGAAAAGATTTTCACGGAGAACCCTGATATCGATGTGGGCACGATACTGGGCGGCGGCGATCCTGATCAGGCCTCGATAGCCGGCTATGCTCCTGGTAATAGTGTATCGTTGAACCCCGAAGGGATTGGTGGTCTGCTGAAAGCCGGTAGCACGCTAAGCCTGCAGATGCACTACACCACTTCTGGCAGGGAAGTTACCGATCAAACTGAAATTGGCATCCACTTTTACCCTGAAGGTGTCATTCCAGAAGAGCGCATGTCAGGCGGCGTCGGCAATGCCTTCACCATTGCCATTCCTCCTCAGGCAAAAGACCATGAAATGCAGCTGGTCACCAATATCAATCAGGAAGCCGATATTTATAGCATGATGCCCCATATGCATTTCCGTGGTAAGCGCATGAAATTTGTTGCCCGCTTTCCTGATGGCACGGAAGAATTGTTAGTAAACATTCCTGCCTTCGACTTTAACTGGCAGTATTCCTATGAACTGGAAGAGCCTCTGCGTGTTCCGGCCGGCACCCAGATCATTGCCACTGGTGGTTTCGACAACTCTTCTCAAAATGTGGCAAACCCTGATCCCAACATCGAAGTCACCTGGGGAGAGCAAAGCTGGGAAGAGATGTTTATGGGATTCTATTCCTGGAAAAACGTCGACCAGGCCGGCGGTGAAGATTAGAGCTAGTATTCTCAGCTAAAAAAAGAGCGGGCCGAATGGCCCGCTTTTTTTGCCTGAGAAATACCTCGGAGCGCTTGCCTATTTCGGCAAGTCCGCAACATCTTTTCCCTAAGCTTCTATTTCTTGCGCATCTTTCTTTAGGATATTTGATAAATCACTGCGTTCTGGGTGGGGGTGTCGTCCAGTCACAGGAGTCGCAGTTTGGATCCTTGTCGTTCTGCGCCATGACTTCGAAAATGAAATCGCGCCACACCGCGTTGGGTTGCCAGACGGTATTCATGTCTTCCTTGGCTTCGGCGACCGGTACATCTTCATAGATCACCCGATAGAGAAAGCTGAAGGCTGTTGCGCGGGCATTCACCTGACAGTGCAACAGAGTCTTCTTGCCAGTATTGCGCCGCATGGAATCTGCAAAAGCATAGAAATCATCCGGCAGTGGGTTGGAGAAATCCACAGGCACCTGCATGTATTCCATGCCCAGACCCTTCACTACCAGGTCTTCATCCGCCAGCGCATTGGGATTATTGGTAAAAGCGATATAGACAATACGCTCAAATCCCTGCTCGGCAATGACTTGAAACTGTTCCAGGGTGGGCTGACCCGCGCTGGAAAAGCTGTCGCTGTATTGACGAAAATTAATGATCTCAGCCAAGGCAGGGGCTGGGTCTTCGACAGCCAGAAGTGGTGTAGACAGCAGCAAGGCGGCCGCTAACAACATTCGATTCTTCATTGTCACTCCATTTTATTTTCTATGATTCCACCAGCCCACTATAGCAAACACCCTACACCAAAATCCCAGGATTGAATGTGCGACACAATGTCGCAGATCTTTAGGAACCTGGCTGCAGCCATTGATGCAAGCCGATAGATTTCGCTGAAAGCCTCATGATATAAGTGCTTTCATAATGAAAGACGAGATACTACACCGCTGGCGACATTCTCACGCATTTGGCCAGGATCAAAAACGCCCGGGCGAATTACGCACTCTGGTGGTCATAGCCATTACGACCGCCATGATGGTGGTGGAAATTGCCGCTGGCCTGGCCTTCGGGTCCATGGCGCTGTTAGCCGATGGTCTGCACATGGGCTCCCATGCCGTGGCCCTCAGCATCAATGCATTCGCCTATATCTATGCCAGACGTCAAGCCCATAGTGAGCGCTATAGCTTCGGCACCGGTAAGGTCAATACGCTAGGGGGCTACACCGGAGCAATTCTGTTGGCGGTATTCGCTACGTTGATGGCCTGGGAAAGTGTCATGCGCCTGATCGAGCCGGTAAGCATCGCCTTCAATCAGGCAATCTTCGTTGCCGTGATGGGACTCATCGTCAACGGCGCCTCCGTGTTTATTCTGGGCACCGACCGTAATCATGAGCATGATCATCAGCACCACGATCACAATCTGAAATCCGCCTACCTGCATGTGCTGGCCGATGCACTGACTTCGCTGCTGGCTATATTCGCCCTGCTGATTGGCAAATACTTCGGGGCCATCTGGATGGACCCGCTAATGGGTATCGTCGGAGCCATCCTGGTGGCACGCTGGTCATGGGGCCTGTTAAAGAGTACCAGCGCCATACTGTTGGACGAGCAGGGATCGAATGAATTACAGGATGCGATTCGCGACGCCATTGAGGATGCAGACAGCCGTGTGGTTGACTTGCACCTCTGGACAGTGGGACCTGGCGTCTATTCAACGGTTATCTCGGTCGTCTCTCGCAGCCCCCAAAAACCGGACCACTACAAATCGCTATTACCCGACCACCTGGCGCTGCAACATATTGTCATCGAGGTGCATGAATACCAGGAATCTTGAATCAGTTCGCCGGAATTAAATCGACTCGCTCGAAGAGTACGGTTTCAATTTTTTCCCGAGAATAAAACGCCGGGAAGACTTTGTCGTTGGCCCACAACTCAAACAGGTTGTCATACAGTGGATGGTCCGGATCACCCACCTGCCCGGGCACGTTCATCCCCAGCGTGTTATCCCAGTCGCGTGTGTCGATGAAGATGCGGAAGGAGGCACCGGAGGTCTGATTATCGCCACTGCCGGTTGCCCCCACGGTGAATCCATTGCCGCCACGGGGAGCCGGCCCCACATTCAGGCGTGCTCGCAATTCTTCGTTCACTGCAGCACCCAGCGGATGACGAATCTCGGCGTGCTTATACTCCGTCTGACCATACACCCAGTTCGCCATATCAGATCCGAATTTCCCACGAAGCCCAGCGACACCTTCAGCCAGGGTGCGTAACAGAAATTGATCTCGTCCCTGCAGGGGATCCTCTCCAAAATCGCCATCCGGCGCGAGCAGCATGTCGATCGTGGTTTTCATGCCTACCCTTATAAAACGATTGGCTATTTCCGGGACCTTTAAAGTCCCGATGTTGTTCAGCAGCTGACGTTCGAACGCCACGTAGATGCCCGCTTCAACCGAGTTTTTATCCAGCACGAAATCCCAGTCCAGCAGCATCCGCCGCGCTGTCTCCACCTGAGGGTTGTCAGAGGGCAAGTCCTTAAAAAATGGCACCAGTGTACGGGCAGGAATGGACAAGTAGTCGTGCTGAAACGCAATCATGTCCGACATGTTGAATTTGCGTCCTGAACCCAATAGTTCACTACCGCGGGCCCAGCGATAGGGATCGGTCCAGGTGTAGCCGATGGCGTCGAGATAGGGATAATCCGGCGGCGTGTAATTGCTGTTCGAGGTTTCTATATAGCCTCGTTCCGGGTTGTATTCGTTGGGTTTGGCCTTGATGGGAAGATAGCCATCCCATTCGAAACGTCCGTCACCCGGCACCGGTACCATACCGCTGAAATTGCGACGTATCGGTGCGATGCCCACAGCCTGCCAACCGATGTTGCCATCGCGATCCGCCCAGATCATATTTTCACCGGGAATATTGCTGTAGTTGGTAGCCTCGCGAAATTCTTCCCAGTTGCGGGACTGGTCCATGCGCAGCGATGCCAGATAGGGCGCCCCACCGAATTCCATCCAGGCCGGTCGAACCGCATAGGCCAAATTCTTGTCCCGGTCTTCGAAGGTAACCGGTCCGTGACGGGTGTATTTCAGTTCCAGGGTAACCGGTTCGGCGCCTTTGACATTAATCGTCTCCTCGATGATGCGCATGTCTTCCCACAGTCCCTGGTAGCGGTACTGGTTTGGGTTGTCGGGGTTGATCTCGTAGACATACAAGTCTTCTCCGTCGGTACTGAAGACAGTCAGACCCCAGGCACCATACTCGTTGTGGCCGATCGAGATACCGGGGATTTCCGGTTCGCCGCCGCCAATCACATTCCAGCCCGGCCCGACCAGGTGAGTCCAATAGCGTAGCGAAGGCACGGATTGTGCCCGATGCGGGTCATTAATCATAAAGGGCCAGCCATCCTGAGTAAGATCACCGCTGACTACCCAGTTGTTACTGCCGATGTCATCCAGGTCATGCGCTTGTAAGTTCTGTTCTTCGGCTGACAGGATTACCGCGATCTGTTCGAATTCTTCGCTGCCATTGCGGTCTCCCGCCGCCACCAGATCGGAAGGCTCGAAACGAATGCCACGGCGATAGGCATTGTACAGACCGAGAATGTCATTATTTATCAGCGAATCGCAGTCGATCATAGGATCGAGGCTGAGATCGGGATCATGGGGATGGAAGTAGCGGAGCTCTCTTACCTGAGCCTCACCGATCGTGCAGACTGCCCGGCCAGTGCTCAATTCCCCGCCGATGTTACCCAACAAGCCCTGGTGGCGAGAGATCACGACTGCTTCGGTCCAATGTTGGGGTTGAATACCCAGCAGCTTGAAAGGCAGTGGTAAATCCTCGGGATTCTGCAGCGCCTCATCAATATAGGCATTCACCCCGTGCACAAAGGCGGCGATGATATCCACGCCTCTGGGATGATAATGATTCATCTCTTCCGCCATGGCACCACGAAACTTGAACAGGCGCGTGCCGTGGTCGCGCTCGATGGCACGTGGTCCAAGAATCTCTGCTGTCGTTCCGGTGGCCTGGGCACGCCAGATCTCAAACTGGAAAAGGCGGTCCCGGGCCGCACTATAACCCTGGGCGAAGAACAGATCGTGTTCAGTCCCAGCGTAGATGTGGGAGATACCCCAACGATCCTTCAAGATTTCGACCGGTTGATCCAGCCCTTCGATGTCAACCCAGCTCTGTTGTTGCGCGAACAGGCCGCCGTTTATGCCGAGGAGAAAGATCACGCCAACTAGAATTCGGCTATTTCGAAGTACCATAGTCATGTCTCTTTAGGGTTCTATTCAAGTTCAGATTCAGTTACTGGCTGCCCCTGCCCGAGTACCGTAAGGACTGGTTCAGAATAGGGAGCAGCCCCAACTATACCGCAGAAAGCGGGAGCCGGGCGACAGGGAAAGGTAGTCGGGCTAAGAAGGGTCTGACAACTCAAGGAGCAATTGCAGGGCAAGCTCTGCCTGCCGGGTGGGGACAAACACATGGTCATGGAAGCAGGCCGCCACCACATTGGCTGGAATACCATGGTCGGCCAACCTGGTCGCCACGACCGCCGTTAACCCGACCGCATCGAGACTGGAATGCACGGACAGCGTAATCCCCCTGAACACTGAGTCGTAGCTGAGGCTAGCGGTGTCCGCCTGTTGTTTGAGTAACAGCAGGCTCAATCCCTCGACTTCTTGGTAGCTTGCCAGCGGAGTGAGTTCGGCAAGTTCGCCATACTGGCGATGCGGAACCGAACAGAACACATACTCTCCTTCGATGAGCCTGGGCTGCATCCGCGCTAACAGCGCACCCAGATCCGATTCTGCAGTCATGGCTCAGCCCCAATGATCGAGTAAATACCGGCTTACAATTCGCCGGCTATTTCCTCGTAAAAACCGGGAATGCTTCTTTGCATAAAGAGCCCCTGCTCGGCCTGGGTCCAGCTGAGGCCCGAATCCTTGATGGCTTCTGGTGCATCAGCGGCATCCAATCCACCCCTGATCAAGCTTCCCATCCGTTCCCGCACTGCTTCCATCTGATTACGAAAATTGAGCACATCGCGGCGCTCCATAACCGCGCCGTGACCCGGAATCGCCGTATCCCAATCCAGTGACAGTATATTGTTCATGGTGCCAACCCAGCCGCGGCTGCTGCCACCATTGCCATAGTCGATAAAGGGTGCCGTACCGTGCAGCAGGTCTCCGCCATGCACTGTCTTCAGATTGGGAAAATACACCACCGAATCGCCATTGGTGTGGCCGCGACCCATGTAGTAGGCACGCACTTCTGCCCCTCCAAGAAACACCGCGGTTTCGTCGGTATAGATCAAACGAGGAGGCCCGTCCTGGTTGCCACGTAACATATTGTCTCGGGCATTCTTATGCGTAATGATTTCTGCAACCTGGAGAAAGCTGGCATTGCTTCCCGAATGGTCTCCGTGGTGGTGTGTGTTGATCACATATTTGACCGGTAAGTCGCTCACGCTCGCAACTAATGATTGGATCTCATCGAAATCCTGGGGAAACTTATCATCGATCAAGATGACACCCTCAGAAGTTACACGGACACCGATGTTACCGCCCGGGCCGGTAATCACATGCAGCCCATCCTTGACTTGCGCAATGCTCAGCCTGTTTTGCGCCAGAACCTGCAAGGGCATTAATACTAATGTTAGAGCGGCTATGAGACTTTTCGCTAAAAATTTATGCATGGCACATCAACCTCGTTCAGTTTACTGAACTTGTTTTTTATTCTGGATTAGATTCCATAAGTACACTATCGGAAACAGCAGCGCAATGAGAATTACAGAGCAGAGAAGTAACACTGAAGCACCCACGAGCACGATGACCAGATAGGGATTCAGTTGGTCAATTCCATTAAGGTCTGCATCGATATTCAATTGCCCGAACAAAACCATCAGTGCAGCAAGCAGGCAGAGAAATCCCATCAAACCAGCAACCCAACGCCAGACTCTGGCGACAGTTCGAAAGGATTTCTTTACAAGCTCAGTCATGAAAGCTTAGGGACCCACCGCAGTGCTTCAGTCCCAGCGTGCCGAATCGGCACAACAGGCTATTGTTGTTGATTGTGTTCTTGTCGACGCGCGCCAGCCAGGATTCCGCTCAGGGCATAATTACCCTCGTGGCAGGCAAACTCATAGACCTTATCTTCGGTCGCCAGGAAGCGTGCTTCGCCATGCCACGGCTGAGAGTAGTAAGTGGCATCTTCGATGGTAAATTCATAGAGAATCTGCGCATCGGATACGCGGGTAAATCTTTCCAATACTTTGGCTTCAGTTGACAGACTAATGCTGGCCTCACGCTGCAAGGGACCAAAGTTTGTCGTCTCGACGACCAAGGTATCGCCATCCCAGAATCCTACTGACTCACCAAACAGGGGAGTAAGGGCCTGCATCTTGTGATCACTGTTCAGCGGTACGATGCGCGCATGGCTGATCATCTCGGTACGTAATACGACATAGTCTGGCGTCTGCACGATCTCATAGTTGTTGTTATACAGGCCGTTGATCATCGGCGGACCAGTACGCAAACCGGTACTGATGCAGCGTTCAGCCAGCGGTCTTGTCTCCGGGCCATCGAAGCTGGAATTTTTTGCACGGAGTGCGGCCTTCAGCTGTCTCCCAAGCTCGCTATAGGGAATACGCCCGTCCGACGGATCGACAATCCAGGAAGTTCGGTGCTCACCATTAATCACCCCGAACCGAGTACCTGGATCGATCCAGAACGCATTGTAGCCACGCCCGCGCGGCAGATCAGAACCATCTGGCAATTGACCAGCGACCATATTGTCGTCCGTGGCGAGCCGCACGTTCTGTGGATGTTCGTCGGTGGCGCGGTTGATTTCATCGTCACTCAGCACCAGAGAATCATAACGAGAGTTGCGCTCCAGGGTGGTAATCGATGCATTCGACCAGGTGCCCAGCAGGTTTGGTTTGCCGTTCGCCGTGCGTGGTGGTTCATAAGATTGTGCACTGGCTAACGGGGCTATCAGCAATAGCGCGACAAGTCCGGTGTTTAGAACGAAGATATTTTTCATGATTGAATTCTCACCAGTGACGTCTTGTATTTATTAGCTGGGTTTATTTTTAGCATGGGTCCAGGCTATCAAGCTACCCAAATAAATCTTATTCAACGGCGATAATCTTACGAATACGGCCGTCGCCCTTGGTCAGGAAGTACAACTCTCCCTGAGAATCGATACCCAGGCGCAATCCGGCTCGATTGCCACGGGAATAGGTATTTGGAAATCCTACCGCGTCGGCAACGTTTCGTTCATAACCCGCAAAATTGACGCGCAATTCACTGATAGTAGTTGGATTGCCAGGCTCGAGATTATCCGTATCAATATAGAACACGCGCCCGGTAACCATGTCGGTAAAGATGGCCTTGCCGCGCAGTTCAGGCACAGCAGATCCTCTATAGACGAAAACGCTGCTAATGGCGTTGCCCTCGTCATGGTCGAACTGCGCCACCGGATAAGTAAACTCCTGTTCGTCTCCAGGGAGCGGGTAAACTGGATTCGGCCTGACACCACCGATACCGAATGCCGTGGCAAAAGTTCCTTCCCGCAGTCTCCAACCGTAATTGGCTCCGGCAATGCCGATGTTTACTTCTTCTATCTGGCTCTGGCCAATATCGCCGATGTACATGGTGCCATCTATATCGAATGAAAATTGCTGAGGATGACGCAGACCATAGGCCCAGATCTCTGGCGCAACGTCTTGATCACCAACAAAGGGATTGTCGTCAGGAATGCCATAGGCCGCTAATCCGCTACCACCCAAGGGATCGATACGCAGGATGCCAGACATGGGCTCACTCAATGATTGACCGTGCTCTCGGGGGTCGTTGGCACCGCCACCGTCGCCGAAACTGGCATACAGCAATCCGTATTCGGCAGTGCCTTCCGCGGCCGAATAGTCGAAAGCCAACGTGCCTATATTGTGGTTCTGCTCAAACTGACCCATCCGGAACAGTTCACGTGAAGTGCCTGAAAAAACATTGGCAGTAGGATCAGCCGCTGTCCACTCCCGAATCACACTCTCGTGATTGCCCGCATCATCATCGAGATACTTAGCCACGGCACTGTCAGAGCTGGAACTGTAGGCAGTATAAAATTTTCCGAAACCTGATTTGCCAAGCGTGGCATACTCCGGATGAAACGCGAAACCTGCCAATCCGGTTTCGTTGGGAAACATGGAATCGTCGAAATCGATATCCTGCTCACGAACATCGAGAAAGACGGTCGGTGTAGCGCCACTCTCATCGGTGATATACAGCAACCCGCGCAGATCATTGATTACCAACCGGCCGGAACCATCGGCAATCGGTAACATGTACTGAATTCTTGCATAGGCAAGATTGGTTTGCTGCGGATTTCCAGAATCCACAGATTGGGGCAGCTGGGTGAATTCTTCCAACGCAATAGTAATATCGCCTTTCTGAATCTTCTCAGGAATTGGATCTGCAAGGGGTTCCGGCCTGGATTCCGCCCCGAACGCAGACACTGAAATACCGATACCGGCTATTAATATTGAAAATGTTGTTTTCATACAATTGTTCCGTTTGCTAGATTGTCACTTCGCTGTGGAGGATTGAGTTTCCAG
This sequence comes from Gammaproteobacteria bacterium, assembly GCA_002730035.1. Lineage (GTDB taxonomy): Bacteria > Pseudomonadota > Gammaproteobacteria > Pseudomonadales > Pseudohongiellaceae > UBA9145. The sequence goes on from PBYU01000054.1 coordinate 58,999, forward strand.
GGCCGTCTTATTTAGCCATGCAACCATAAATTAGTGTGTGATAACAAGACCATAAGACACTAAGGGAGTAAAAAGTACCAGTGATGCCTGATTCCAGCTACGAGACCCTTCGTTATGAAGTCGAAGAGCAGATCGTCAAGATCACACTCGACCGACCGCCTGCCAACCTCATCAATCTGCAAATGACTCAGGAGTATCATGCAGCCCTGCGCCGTGCCGATGTCGATCCCGAGGTGCGGGTTATCGTGCTTTCGGGTGCGGGTGCGGGATTATCCGGTGGAGTGGATTTAAAGTACCTTGAAAATTTCGACTCCGCTGAGATGAAAGAGTACCTGCGGCTGTTCTATGTTGGCACCATGAAACTGGTGAGAAGCCTGAGCAAACCCATCATTGCCGCCGTACATGGCTATGCGCGGGAAGGTGCCTGCACGCTGGCTTTCGCCTGTGACATGATTATCGCCGCCGACGACGCCGATTTCGGCTATCCCGGAGTGCCAAATCTCGCTGCACCTCCCGGAATGCATGTGTGGATACTGCAGCGTCTGATCGGGCGCATGAAAGCGGCCGAATTGATTTTCACGGGCAAGTCGCTCGGTGCTGCCCAGGCGGAACGCATGGGACTGATTACCAAGGTGGTCGGTGCTGGCTGCCTGATGTACGAAGTCGAGAAGATATCGCAGCGCATGGCCGAGATGTCGACGCTGGCTTTAAGGCGTACTCGCGACCTGATGTATCAGATGGAAGACATGAATTTTAGCGACGTGCCAGAAGCCGCCGTGGAAGCCCTGTCTGCCGCCTTTGACAGCGAAGACAGCAAGGAAGCCCGCAAAGCCTTTATCGAGAAACGCAGGCCGGTCTGGACCGGAAAATAGCTGCCCAGGGCGTTCGAGCCGGTCTCAACCGTGCTAGCGGGCTGCAGCACGAATCTGTAAATCTCGATTGTCCTGTCCTTATTGCAAGGGTAGACTTAATGGCTCGAAGAGTTAACAATTATCAGACCTTAGTCAGTAAGCGAGAGTTGTAGCAATGATTGAAGTAGAAACATCAAAATCAGCCAGTCGAAAGCTCTTCGAAGTCGTCATCCTCGCAACAATCCTGAGTGGTTGTTCGTTTCCAGGCGTTATTCTGTTTGGCAATAGTGATGCGGGTGCCGCGCTGGGTGTCGGTGAAGAAGTCTCGCTGAAATTCTTCACCAATGATCCCAATTTTGATTCCAGGATAAGCTTGCAATCTGGCGCCAGGTACGCGCTGGAAGTCAAAATTCTCAGCAGTTGGATTGACAGCTTCATCGAAGAGAATGAAGACGGTGAGCCTCTCGACGAACGTGGGTTTTCCGATGCCCGTATGGCGCGTGAGTTCGATGATGGATTTATCCCCTATGACCTGGCTCGACTCGGCAAACGATCGAAGCAACATCGCTGGTTTGAGCTGATGCTGAGGCAATACAACTGCACGCGCGACAGCCTGCGGGGAGTAACCGATTTGGGCGTTGATGAGGAAAGCGGAGTTTATACCTTCGTCGCTGCATGTGACGGCAATCTAATCCTGTATGTTAACGACAGCCATGGCTTCTATGGCAATAACGTAGGATTTGCCAATTTGTCTCTGTCGAGGGTAAATTGATTGTCGTCACACCATTGATACGAGTGGGGTAACCGATGCACACAGTACAACAGATTCTCAATAACAAAAAGATCAACGATATCTGGCATATCACGCCGGATGCCACAGTTTACGATGCCATTCAAATGATGGCCGACAGAAAGGCCGGTGCTTTACTGGTAATGCAGGGTGCCACTCTCAAGGGCATCATATCGGAGCGGGATTACGCCCGCGAAATCATCTTAAAAAGCCGATCATCGAAGGATACTCGCGTAGAGGAAATCATGAGTACCAAGGTGATTTCGGTTGCATCTTCTGAGAGCGTTGATGCTTCCCTTGGCGTCATGACCGAGCATCACATCCGCCATTTACCCATTGTTGATGATGAGAGAGTAGTCGGAATGGTTTCCCTCGGCGATCTTGTTAAAGACATAATCAGCGACCAGCAGTCAACCATCGAACATCTGGAAAACTACATCCGCAGTTAGATCTGAGAGAGTGTATATCCACCCCTCTTGCTCTTAACGAACAGAAGCTTCTGGTTGATACACGCGGGTTGTTCGCCGAGCACGTGGCTGACATAGACGATCTGGGTTGCAGTTTGTTGTGCGATGAGATCCAGCATGCCCAGTATCAATTCTCGATGATAATCGTCCAACCCGACGCAGGGCTCATCGAGAATCAACACGCGAGGATGTTTGACCATGGCCCTGGCGAGCAGCACAAGGCGCTGTTGCCCAAAGGAAATCTCGTGGTAATAGCTCTTTTCGAATGAGGCGATGCCCAACACCTGCAGCCATTGCCTCGCAACCTCCCATTCTGCCGCTCCGCTATCATCATACAATCCAACTGAGTCGTAGAATCCGGAAACCACAACATCGAGCACCTTCCACCCCTTCACATACTTGTTATGCAATTCGTTAGACACGACGCCAAAGTGGGCTTTCACTTCCCAGACAGTTTCACCGCTGCCTTTACGGCGTCCAAAAAGATACACCTCCTGACCATAGCCTTTATGGTTTTCTCCGTCGATCAGACTCAACAATGTGGATTTTCCACATCCATTGGGGCCCTCGATCAACACATGGTGATCATCTTCCATGCACCAGCTAATGTCGTCCAATACTTGCAGTTCCCCATAACTGGCATCGACATGTTCTAGTCTGATCAAGGATTGTTTCGCTGTTACAACACTCTGTTCGGCAGGAATTTTGGCTGGGATCTTTTCCGGTAGAACGGGATTACTCGTGAGAAAGTGTTTGAATTCATCACTACTCGCTACTTTCGTGTATGACCCCTGACAGAGCATTTGTAAATCTGCCATAACAGCCATGTGAGTCACACCGGGTAAAATATCGCTAGCGCGCCGGCAGAGTTGCAAGCTTGAGAATCCATCATGCAGGAAGTTTTCGATACAACTGGCAATACGCTTTTGGGAATCGATGTCGATACTCTCAAGCGGATCATCGAGTATCAGCAACTGGGGTGCTTGGGGTTGTTGAGCGTATAGGGCCCTGCCAAGTAACACCCTGCGCACCTGCCCGGAAGAGAGAAAGCGAATACCCTTTGCGGCGACTGCTGCCAGGTCCAGGGTAGTGATAAGCTCCACTAACAAACGATCGTCGTGCTGATCGGCGGGCCGCGATGATTGAATCAACTCCTGTGCCAGGGTTCCGGGGTCCTGAGCATCTGCACTGTACTCACTGATATCCAGCCGGTTGTCTCTCTGCCAGAGCCGCTGCTGTTCTTCGAAGGAAACGATGTGTATATCACGCTCAGGGTCAAATTCGGCGGCATATTGCACATAGTTCCCGGACTCGATTCGCTTACCAGCCAGCAGGTTTGCCAGCAGCGTTTTGCCCGCTCCATTGGACCCGAACAGGCACCAGTGCTGCCCCTGGCTGATCTGAAAATCTTTAATTCGCAGCACCTGGTGTCTGCCGATGCGACACTGGGCATTGCAAATAGAGACTAGCGATGAATTCGAAATAAGGGGCGCTCACAAAATGAATCAGGCAACACATTCTAGTTCTTTAGACAATCCAATGCAGCACGCAATCTCATAGGCTACAATTCATCCGCGATGCCATCAGGACTAAGGATTAATACAATTGAAAATCTGGGTAGATGCCGATGCCTGTCCGGTAACGATCAAGGACATCCTGGTTCGGGCCGCGGAGAGAACCGGCATCGAGCTGACATTTATCGCAAATCAACCCATTAAAGTGCCGCCCTATTCCAATATCAGGTCCATCCAGGTGCAGGCGGGATTCGACGTGGCCGACGACGAGATCGTCGCTAGATGCAGCGACGGGGATTTGGTGATTACCAGCGACATTCCACTGGCAGCAGAAGCAATCGAAAAAGGCGCCCTGGCGCTTTCAACCCGGGGCGAACTGCACACCAGCAGCAACATTAAGGCACGCCTGAACATGCGTGATTTCCTGGACACCATGCGCGCCAGCGGCGTCGATACCGGCGGCCCACCGGCCATGAACCACAACGACCGCAAAGCATTTGCCGATCAATTGGATAGATTGTTAGCCAAGCGGTAGTAGCTCCTGTTGCCTTAAACTGGCGTTACCCGTAAGCTGCGTGCCATGGAATTTGCCCCGCTTGATATCCTCAGTTTCCTGTTCTTCTTATGCAGCTGGTTTGGCTATGCCCTGTTTGCCAGAATAGCCGCCAAGAAGCGCAACAGCCTGGCCAGCGTACTGTATCGCTACCGCCAGGAATGGGTGCGTAAACTTAGTAAGAGCGGTATGAGCGAGGTGGACGCAGAACTGCTGGCCAGCCTTGAGAAACAAGTGTCTTTTCTTGCCAGTGCATCGCTGCTAATTCTGGCCAGCCTGGTAACGGTACTGAGTACCGCCAGCGATATGTTCATGAATATTTCCACGCTGTGGTTCGTCGCTGAGGTGCCCCTACAGGTAGTACAGCTAAAACTGTTGCTGCTGATTTTTGTTTTCGTTTATGGATTCTTTACCTTCACCTGGTCGATACGACAATACGGATTCTGTTTTATCCTGTTCGGGTCGTCATTCCACACGGTGAAGTACTGCAGGGAAGCCGAGAACTACAAGGCAATCGCTGCCCAGAGAGACTTCAAAGCCATGGCCAAGGTGCTGGATCGGGCCGCGCACAGCTATAACTACGGCATCAGGGCCTATTACTTCGCTATGGCTGCCCTGGCCTGGTTCATCAATTCCTGGTTCTTTATGATCGCCTGTGCCATCGTCATCATTGTGCTGTACCGTCGTGAATTTAAATCAAGTTCGCTGCAGGCGATGGTCAGTGCACGCCTGGTGGATAACGTGCACGACGAAGAGCCGATCAAATTCGACTGAATTTCCTGTCCTCGAATCAGGGCCGCTTTCCCAAGGCACGTTGCATGACTTCGTGCTGAATAGTCATCATGTGTCCAATCGAGCGGCGCCAGTATTCTGAATTATGCCGCCCACGACTCTGCATGTAGTCGAACGGTACATTATTGATCATCAACATCTGAGCCAATTCTCGCGCTTCGCTTATCAGGCCATCTTCAGTACCCGAGTCTACATAAATATGTGGCATCTGGCTCCTTGGTACATTATAGATAATCTTAAACGGATCATATGCCTCGGCCTGCTCTGCGGTTTCGAAGTCAATACCTTGCGGAGTACGCTCTTGCTGAGTGCTGAATCCGGGAATATCGATGATCTCGGAGATAAAGGCATCCGCCTCGTCGAGGCGTGCCTGTTGCTCCGGGCTTCGCTCCCCGGGTGTGCGTTCTACATCAGCACGAATTTCTTCCGCCCGCGTGCGAGCAAAACTCAAGGCTCCACTGGTACTACCAATGGAGATAAACATGTCAGAGTGTCTTAATCCTAATGAGAATGCAGCAAAGCCGCCCATCGATAGGCCGGAAATTGCGCGGCCTTCCCGGCTGGCTTCTGTGCGAAAATTCGTGTCAACATGGCCAATCACGTCCTCAATCAGATGATCTTCCCAATTATTCTGCTGACCGCTAGGGCTGCTGGCATAGTTGATGAACCAGCTATTGCCTCCGTCTGGCAAGACCAGGATCAGCTCATCGAGATTGCGGGCATAAAAAGCGCCCGCCAGGTTTCTTCCCCATACCGTATAGTTCTGCATGTAGCCATGCAGCAGGTAGAGCACCGCGTAACGTCTCTCGCTGGTGTGGTAGTCCGAAGGCAGTACGATATCGAACTTCATCATGCGGTCTACCGCCGGACTGAAAAATTTCACCGTTTCCAATCCGGGCGGGATGGGCGCAGCAACCGGAACGAGCACCCGGTCATCCTGTGCCAGCGCGCCATTGGGCAACGCAACAAACACGGCAAACGCGAGAGCTATAACTTTGGCTAGACGAGAAATATTCATCATGATTCAATCAGGCTCGATGGGCTCATGCCCATGGGTTATAGCACTTTTTAGCTTGCCCCGCGCGGGAAAACCCTATCCCAGGTTCTAACCGGGCGAAGAGGGTGCTATATTTTTGCGGATACAACATAAGCGAGAACAAACGAATAACACTGCAGTAAAGAGAAGGTATCAAGCGATGAAAATTTTATTAAAGTCACTGCTACTCATTATCTATAGCGTTTGTCTTAGCGCTGCTGCTGCCCAGGGCAGTACTGAAGACGAACAACGGCAAGCAATTCTGGCGGTGGCCGATGCTTTCTTCGAAGCACTGGCGAACCGAGACCGGGCCGGGCTGGAAGCGATCCTGGTTCCCGGTTCTCTGAATATTGCCACATCGCAAAGTGCCGACGGGGAAACCAATTATTCGATACGAGATTACCAGGAAATGGTGAGTTCGCTCTCCAGACCCGGCGGTTCCCGTACCGAACGATACTGGGACGCCACGGTGTTAATTCGGGGTGACATAGCCGTGTTCTGGGCACCCTATGATTTTCATGTGGAGGGCGCATTCACCCACTGCGGCATCGATTCGTTCCAACTGGTGAAACGACAGGGTCAATGGTTGCTCAGTAACCTGAGCTGGACTATAGAACCCAGCGGCTGCTAAGAGAGTCCTTTAGGACCGCTACGTTAGCGAGAACTGCTAAGTACGCAAATAGGACGCACCATTCACATCGATAATAGTGCCGGTGGAAAACTCGGCCCCTTCCGAACAGAGAAACAGCACTGCGTGGGCCACTTCTTCAGGTTCGGCCACCCGATTAAATGGACTCTGGGCTCTTATCTCATCTCCCTCTTCGCTTTGCAGTCTATCTGCGGTGAGTTCGGTATTCACGAAACCGGGAGCAACTGCCCCAACAAAGATGTTATGGGGAGCCAGTGCCACGGCAAGAGATTGGCTCAGCGAATTCAGACCTGCCTTGCTGGCGCCGTAGGCGGGCTTTAAAGATTCGCCGCGAAACGCGCCGCGGGAGGTGACATTAACGATTCGCCCGCCACGGTTATCGATCATGTGGCGGGCTGCGCAGAAACAGACGTTGGCCGGGCCGCTGAGATTGGTATCGAGTGTCTGGCGCCAGGCATCTTGCCAATCCTCGAAGGAAGTAGACTCTATTGGATGGTAGATACCAATGCCGGCATTGTTCACTACTATATCGAGACATTCGAAGCTGCTTATGACTGAATTCACAGCCTCGGTAACTTGTTGCGCGTCAGCTATATCTGCCTGGATGGTAAGGTGACCGGTTCCGTTTAGTGCAGCCAGCGTCGCATCGGCAGCAGCCTGGTTGGAGCAATACAGAATGGCAACCCTTGCGCCCTTCTCTGCAAATGCTGTAGCAATTGCGCGGCCAATTCCTCGCGAACCACCGGTTACCAGAACTGTCTTGCCAGTGAAATTCATTGCTAACTTTTTAAGTGCATCATTGTAATTAAGCCGAAGAGCTAAGCCCATCCATTTGAGCCAGCCTACCGATCAACTCTTCCACCCGCGTGCTGTAGCCCCACTCGTTATCATACCAGCTCACCACTTTAACAAGATTGCCATCCTGCACCAGGGTGAGTGGCGCATCGAAGATGCTGGAATGGGGATTGCCGATAATATCGCTGCTGACGATCTCTGCTTCGGAATATTCCAGTATGCCACTCATGGCGCCAAGCGCTGCATCACGCATTGCCTGGTTCACCTGCTCAGCGGTAACGACTGTTTCGAGATCCACGGTCAGATCCACCAGGCTGCCATCGGGTACCGGCACACGCATCGCCATGCCGTCGAGTTTGCCCGCCAATTCAGGCAATACTAGGCCGATAGCCTTGGCGGCACCAGTGGACGTAGGCACGATATTGGTGGCGGCATGGCGGGAGCGGCGCTTGTCTTTGTGGGGAGAGTCGATCAGCCGCTGACTGGAGGTATAGGCGTGCACCGTTGTGAGAAGTCCGCGTTTGATGCCGAAATTTTCATGCAACACCTTAGCCAGCGGTGCTGCGCAGTTGGTGGTGCAGCTGGCGTTGCTGATGATTGTACTGTCTTCAGTCACCACATGATCGTTGACACCAGCAACCAGCGTGGCCTCCAACGGATCCTTGCTGGGTACAGTCAGGAGAACCCGCCCAGCGCCAGCCTCGAGATGTTTGTTCAGATCATCGAGATAACGAAACATACCGGAGCTCTCGATGACATAGTCAATCTGCAGCTCTTTCCATGGCAGCTTGGCGGGATCTTTCTCGCATAACACCTGGAACGGATCGTCATCGATTACCATCTGATCACCGGCATGGCTCACCTCTCCGGCGTAGGTTCCGTGCGTACTGTCGTATTTGAAGGCGTACGCGAGTTGGTCGATGCTGGCAAGATCATTTACGGCAACCACATCATAATGTCCGCGCATCTTGGCGATACGCATGATGGTGCGACCGATACGGCCGAATCCGTTAATCGCGATGCGTGGGACAGTCATTTAGTTTGCTCCGGGTTAAATTGCTGAAAAAATTCAGGCTAGCATCGATTCACTAAAGTGGTGTAAATATATTCATACCATCCCTGCTCGATACTGTGCCAGATCTCCCTATTTGCTCTTTGTTTGCCATTTCCTGCAATAAGGCTGGATCTGTTGGCGTATTCGCGACAAAGCGGTGGCCACTACTGTCGAGACGCCCGATGACTATGCTCTTTTCTGGAACTCCGCGGTTATAACACACCGTGTAGGTTTCAATGGTAGCCTCCCCAGCAGGCGTCTCGGTGAATGGCGGGCTCTGAATACTATCAATCTCAACTTGATAACTGGATGGTTTTTCGCGCTGCCATCTCCCTTGATATGGCGAAGCTGAGTAGACACCAGTGGCGTGTTTGCTCAGGTAGCCGCCATTGGCTGTAACGAGGCCATACTGGATGGGATTCGCCCTGAGCAGAGGTAGCATGGTGGCTACTCCGTGCAGTGTGTAATTATTGCCTGGCCCACCGAAGAAGGGCAGCCCGCCGGTAACGGTAAGCCCGCGAGGGTCATCATAGGACAGCCCCAGCTCATTGCAGGCTATTTCTACCGCCGAAGGAAAGCAGGAATAGAAATCGAAATAAGCCATGTCATCGACAGACTTGCCTGCCATTGCCAGTGCTTTGTGCGCATTCAGCCCAAGCGCTGGGGCCGAGGAATAATTCACCCGCTCACTTACCATCAGCTTCTCATTGGCTTCGGCGCAGCCGTGCAGAAAAACCCACTTCGATTGTGCAATGCCCAGTTCCCTGGCCTTAGCAACAGATGTCATGATAACGGCAGCACCCTGATTTACAGCGTCCATGGCATTCATCCACTTCGGATAGGGGTAGCAGATCAGGCGATTCTCGGGACTAACCGTGGTGAGTTCCTCGGCGCTGCGCCGCACGCCATAGTAGGAATACGGATTGTCTGCTGCTACTTCGCTGAATTTCTGGAAGAGTTGACCCATCTGCAGCATGTGCTGCTCTAAAGAATTACCCTGCTTCGCGCGCAGCGCATTCTCGAACAGCGGATAGGTTTGAATGGGTATGCCAATACCGTGGGCGAATTCATGGGGCGTCATCAGTTTCTCGCCCAGACCACGGTCTTCCTGTGAACCGGGATCATGTTCCTGCCAGTCAAGGGTGATATGGTTGCGAAGCGCCCGTTGTGCTGTCTTGATCGCTTCGGAACCGGCAATAAGGGCCACAGCGATATCCCCTTCACTGATGCGTTCGGCGATTTCGTTTATATATTTCTGGGGCGTATTGCCCCCCACGTTGCCATACACCGCATTAACCGGATTAGCCCCGATACGGCGGGCAATCGCGCGGGGCGGATTCTCAGCCCGTCCGAAGGGAATCTGCAGTCGCGGTCGGTTGGTGGAGTCGGGGAAGATTCGGATGGCAAAAACCGTATCGATGTGTGCTGCCAGTTCCGACCCAATGCCGCTATCCACAAGCGCTGCAGCGGCAGCTGCTGCCGCGATACCCATCGGTGGCTGGGCCTGTTCAGGGGGAACATCTTTCTCGGTAAACTGGCCGGCGCCGACCAGTATCGGTGTTGAATCTTCCACTAGTTGCTGACATCCAGTGTCGGCACCATGAGTGAGCGAAACTCGACGCCCCAGCGGCCATCCACCTTGCTTAGAGCCCACATTGCCGGTACGCGGCGGTACACGTTCCCGGCCGGATTCACACGCTCGAAGGCCAGCTCAAAGATGACCTTGGTCGGTGACACACTCACCGGATTCAGGTCTTGTATGAGGCTGTGATCCCAGCCTTCGGTTTCTCGCATTGCAGTAAAGTTTGGATTGAAAAGTGGCGAGGCTTCGGTTGACCCTTCGATAAAGTTACTGTTGTTCATCATCGCCTGCGGCTCATGCAAAACCCGACGTAGCGCCACAGGATCGGCCGCATTGAAGGCAGCGAAAAAAGCATAGATCGCCCCCGTTGCCTCTTGCAGAGCCAGCGCAATCTCACTTGCAGGGAGCTGCGCCGGATTTTGCACGCCGGAACGATACTGCATGCCCCACTTGCCATCCTGCTCGCTAAACACATAGAAGACATGACCGGTCTGATACGTCTCGCCACTGGCGTTCTTACGACTGAAGTCGACACCGAAATTCACCTTGTTCGGCGACACCTGGTAAGTAGTCACCCTATCGAAACTGCTGCTAGCCCAGCCCTGCTGCCTGAGCAAATCGAAATTCTGCCTGAATTCCCGGGGCTGGTGGGCAATCACAAGCGCACCGGCGCCGTGGGTAACATGGGGGTAATTGAGCGCTTCACGCACATTGGCGATTTCGCCAGAATTCCAGGCGATCAGAAACTCCGCCAAGGCCGTGCGCGCTTGTGCTTCCGCCGCTGCGAGGTCCTGCCCCAATGAAGCAGAAGCCATACAGAATGAGAAGAAGAAAAAGGTAATTATCCGCTTCGTGAAGATCAGCTTTATCATGTCGAACTCGTTAGTATCCTAATTGTTTTTCTTGCGGGAATACAATTCTCGCAATATCTCATAGAGCATAGGGCGTATATTTATCTGGCTATAATCTTCCTTGAAGTAGCTTGTGTAAACAGCAACCAGGTCCAGACTGGGATTGATCAACAGACCCTGGCCTCCCCAGCCGCCCTTGAACAGGAATCCATCGTCGGTGATCCTATCCCATTGGTAGATATTATGACTGCCATCTGCACGGACAAGCTTGGGATTGGCGCCATTTAGGAGTAGATCGATATGTTGATCAGAAATAAGTTGCCGGTCCGAAACTGTCGAATATGACGGCGTGAAGATCAGACCGAATCTCGCCAGATCGCGCATGTTTGACAGAAACCCGCCATGACTCACCGGAATACCGTATCGATAAGCGAGGAATGAGGCGTCCGCTTCGGCCCCGATATGCTGCCAGATTTCTCGGGACACGGTGTCCTGAAAGGGCTCACCGGTAATTTTCTCCACCAACCATGCCAGTGCAAAGGTATTCATGCCGGAATAGGAAAACTGCTGTCCGGGTTCGGCATGACGGGAGACCTTGAGAGTCTTCAGGAAATCATAGGGATTGTCCGGTGCATCCCCCTCTCGAAACCCGTCACCGATTGCCATCGAGTACTGGTAGTAACAGGACTGGCGATCATCGTATTCGTCCTGACAGTCCAGACCCGTGGCCATGTCGAGAATATTACGTATGCTTATTTGAGCTATATCCGAGCCCGTAAGCTCGGGAATATAAAACTGAATCTGTTTCTCTACATCGACGCTGCCGCGTTCTTCAAATATGCGGATCAGGGTTGCAGGTAGCACCTTGGCGACGGACCAGTAGATCGGCTTCTCATAGTGCTGCATGCGCAGATAGCTCTCATAGACGATTTTGCCGCCCTGCAGAATCACCATCCCCATGGTGGTGGATCGGTCACTCTTCAATAAATCACCGAATGCAATGTCGCCTTGGGATGTTTCGATTTTATACTCGGCGATGCGCGCATCGAGTGCATAGCTCAATTCCTTGACGGCGCCGCCACGATAGACATTAACCGTTGGGAACAGTTGATGCACATTGCGATGCATCCATCCCATCTGCTCTCCAGTGACAGTCCACCAGATGTCATCATCCGGTAACAGACGCTGCCTGGCCTGAATCTCCTCTGCGCTGTTTGCGGATACGAAGTCGCCATTTGGCTCGGCAGCGAGGGCCACTGAACTCGCCAGGAAGCAAAGGACAAAGAGAGTTATTCTAACCATGGTAAGGAATTCTGCTTAAAGTGTTATGACTAGCATAAACCTGACCGTGCACTGGAACAACGAATTCCCGGATCTAGCGGCACATTTGTAATAAGAATCCCGGGTGGTAAACTCCCGATTTCCTTTCCACTGAGCTGTCAGCAAGAGTAGCCATCATGCCACTAGACCCGCAAGCCAAAGCCCTGCTCGATGCCATCGAACAGTCCGGAGCACCACCGCTGAATTCCTACGAACCAGCCGAAGCCAGGGCCGTCTATGACCAGGCCAGCGAGCAGGTACGAGGCAATCCGCCCGATCCGGCTGCCGTTGAGGAGATCTTTATCCCGGGTCCAGACGGCGAGATGAAGGCATGGCTTTATCGCCCCAGCGACGAAGCTGCGCTGCCAGTGTTGGTATTTTTTCACGGAGGTGGTTACACGATAGGCTCCCTGCAGAGCCATGACTGCGTGTGCCGAGCCCTGTGCGTCGAGGCACAATGTATTGTCATATCTGTCGATTACCGACTGGCTCCCGAACACAAATATCCGGCGGCGGCGGATGATGCCTGGGCGGCAACGCAATGGGTGGCCTCCAATGCCGAGTCACTGGGCGGTGATCCATCACGCATTGCCGTGGGAGGTGATAGCGCCGGTGGGAACCTGGCGGCGGTAGTCAGCCTGCAGGCAAAGGAAGCGGGTGGCCCACAATTAGCATTTCAGTTATTGATCTATCCTGGCACCGACATGGATTGTTCTTTCGAATCACACGAGACTTTCGGTGCAGGATATCGATTAACCAAGGAGTTAATCGCCTGGTTTTATGAACATTATTTTTCACCGGAAGACGATTTAAAGCACTGGCGAGCTTCACCTCTTAATGCCGACGATTTCAGCGGCTTGCCCCCGGCATTTATATTATCAGCTGGCTATGATCCACTGCAGGATGAAGATGCCGCCTACGCCGTAAAACTTATCGAAGCCGGAGTCGCAGTAGCGCACACTCACTACGCCGGCATGATGCATGGATTTATCACCATGCCGGGTGCTATCGACAAGGCGAAGCAAGCCCTGAGTGAATGCGCTGAAGTGCTCAGCAAAGCACTACTCACCGAGCTGTGATAGCCTTGTTCTGGACTGTTAACGGTCAAGAGAAATAATTCAACAGACTACTTCAGGTCACTATGTGAACACTCTATCGCGTCTATTTCTGACTCTCATCGTCAGTCTCCTGCTTGCACCGGGCGCTGCCGCCCAATGTGAATTAAATCAGGCAGAATTTGACACGGCGCGTGGCACTGTTTACCTGGATGCAAACAATGATGGCACATTTGACCGCAGCGAACGGGGCGTTGAGGGTGTAAGGGTCAGTAACGGGTGCGAAGTGGTTCGCACAGCAGTGGATGGCAGTTACCAAATCGCCATCACATCAAACACAATCCTGTTTATCTCCAAACCTGCTGGTTACTCGCTGCCACTGGATGACAATAACATCCCGAAGTTCTTCTACCGCCATTATCCACAAGGAACTCCCAATGAGATCGCCGGTACATCCGTCGAATGGCTGTTTCCTGTTATCGATCCTACCGGTGCACTGCCAACCGCAATTAACTTCGCACTTTATTTGGATGACAATGCCAGTGCAGAATTTAGCGCTCTTGGATTCGCCGACCCCCAAGCCATGTACGACCTGGGGGAAGATATGCTGCGGGAAGACCTGGTTAACCCATTGATCGGCAATCCATACGGTGTCAAATTTGGCATCACAGTCGGTGATGTGGCTTTCGATAACCTGGCTATTTACGAGCGTCATAAGGCCATGATGAGTCTGATGGATATTCCGCAGTGGTATATCCCCGGCAACCATGACATGAATTACCAGTCGCCTAATGCACAGTATGCAACTGAGACTTACAAACGACACTTCGGGCCTACTTATTATTCTTTCGATGAAGCCCTGGTACATGTTGTGGCATTGAACAACGTTGAGTACGAAGGTCTGAGAACTGATTCAAGCAACGGTGCTTACCGAGGATTCATCAGCGATCGGCAGTTAGCCTGGTTGGCAAACGATCTGCGGGATGTTCCAACGGATAGTCTCATTGTCATCGCAACACATATTCCACTGCTGGCAAATGCCGATGATGGAAAATCGCCACCGGCAACGGGGCCCGGTACAGACAATTTCTCCGAACTACTCGAAATTCTCAGACCATTCGAGAACATCTATGGAATCGCGGGTCATGACACCAGCAATAGTTGGAAAGTGCAGATCGATCACAATCATGGCTGGAGTGGTAATCCCTGGATTGCACACACACTGGCGGAGGTGCGTGGCAACGGATGGACCAAAGGACCTGTAGATTTGCGCGGCGTACGAGATGCCATGATGCAGGACGGCAATCCGAATGGCTTTTATATTCTGAAATTTGCAGGCGTCGACGTCATTCCTGAATTCATCCCGTCTCCATTTGGCCCTGACGCCAATCAGAGACTTCGAATTACACTCGATCCTCTTCTCAGCTCTCCCCAGGAGAACACTGTAAATCGAGGAGCTTTGCAACTCGGCACAAAGGTCGTAGTAAACCTGTTCGACGGAGGAGTAAGAGATTCTATGTGGCTATCACTGGACGGCGCTAACATGGCGGCAATGAACTATACGGTGCGGACCGATCCCTATGCCGAACGGATCTTTCAACGCTTAAGTGATACTTCAGATGCAATCAGCCGCCCTACTCGTTCNGCTCATATTTGGGAGTTCCAGCTACCCGATGAGTTAGCCATCGGTATTCACCGTGTCGAAGTCTTTAGCGAGGATGAATTCGGACAAACTCAGCGAGGGGCTTTCAGTTTCGAAATTCTGAGTAATTGAAAATCAACCACTGGCTGATGTCGGCGAAGCTGCCGTCATTCCAGCTCCATGTCAAATGAAGGCGAACGGTTTACAAATCCATTGTGGGGCCTTCCAATACGGATTCTAACTGCTTGTGTCTATTGAGTTTCACAAACTCATCACCGCCCCAGTGTTACTAACGGTGCTACAAAAAAGCAATTCTATCGCCGCTCCCTACTCTCTGATAGGGAATTCAGCGAACTCTTGTGAATCGATCAATTTCAGATATGCATTGGGTCGAAAGCGGACATTTAGGGGTATTTGTAGAATCGGTCAGTATTTCGAGGATTTCATTTTTNGAATGGTCCGCTTACGGCTGAATGGGCAGGGCCTGATCTGCAGTCTCTAGGNTCCCTAGAGCCAGCGACGTACGCGAGTCACATAATTACGGTATTCATCNCCGAACTTTTNTTCCAGATAAGCCTCTTCTTTGGCTATAGCGATGTAGTACACAAGAAATGCACCGGGAATGAATGTTATCAGTATCCAGAAGCTATTCGATGCAATGCCGATGCCGATGTTAAACAGGCAGAATCCCAGATAGATTGGATTTCTCGACCAGGCATAAAGCCCCGTGGTGATCAGCTTAGTGGTGGGTTTCCAGGGTTCGATGGCAGTGCCCTTACGTTTGAACGTGCCATTTACCAAGATAGCAATGGCAACTCCAAACACCGTTATAGCAATACCCACCGCTTCGAACGATGCAGCTATGCCCAAACCGAGCGGCCACACGTAATCGAGCCCGGCACCAACAAGAATCAGGATGACAAAAATAGCTGGTGGTGGAAACCTGACTGCCGCCCCCTTCTCATCTCCCGATCCCTTGCCAGGATTTTGGGAATTCTCCGGAGATCCTGCAGCTTGCTGATGTTCAGTTTCATCATTCATAATAGTCAAAATAACAAATATTCTGTTCAAGTGTAATCATTCTACTTCTTTTAGCTATAAATTAACCAATAGCCCGAGATCCACAGCTCTGTCAGCTTTTAACAAAGTATTGCGCTGACTGCCGATTGACTTCAGGGGATCCCTAGTTAATTCAAAGCAGTTTGAAGNGACAGATCTTCAAGCCTTTCTCTGGATACTTGTCAGCAAATTCCGGCGCTGGCGCGATGAAATCAACAAACGATGCGTCAGGCACATGGGCTGCGAATAGCTCAATCAGGTATTCCGATTCCAGGAACGGGCTATTGAGTGTCGCGATGATGTAAGCACCGGGATTACAGAGTTGACCCAGCTTTTTCAGCACGGCAGCGTAATTCTTTTCCACGTCGAAACTGCCACGCTGTCGACTCGGTGGGTCGATAATGACCAGATCATAGCGACCGAATTGCTTAATCCTACCCCAGGACGTAAACAGGTTGTAAGGAATAGACCGAACACAGCGTAAGTCCTGCCGGTTAAGCTGATGATTCTTCTCACCCCAGCGAATNCTCGTCTTACTCATATCGACATTAGTGACAGTGGCGGCGCCACCGGCGAGTGCCGCCACTGACAACGAACAGGTGTAGGCGAATAGGTTCAGCACATTCTTGTCCGCGCACTTGACTTGTAACCATTCTCGCAGCAGTCGCATATCGAGAAACAAACCCGCATTCTGTTGTTTTCCCGGATGTACTTCGAAAACCAGATCCCCCTCACGGGCAACGAGGTCTTCAATTGGCTCACCGAATAACAAATCTGAAGGCGCGTTTCGCTCATAACGCTTTTGTAGAATGACACACCGAATTTGCGTCAGGCTGTCAGAGGATTGCACCGCGTCCAGCAAAGAAATTACGTTTTGGACAGGACTATAGGCAGTAAGCAATAGCACTGGCTTGAACCAGTCGATGCAGAGGTGTTCCAGCCCAGCAAATCGTTGCCCACGGCCATGAAAAACCCGGCACGCATCGGCTTGCGGCTCGGCAAAAAAATGTAGGAGTGATTTTTCGATTGCTGCGTTCATAGTCCTCCGAATGGTTTGGCTAATCAGGGCGGGTTTTCAGTCCATTTCAAATTTGCCATACCGATCCGCTGGAACCAGGCGATCGGCCAGCCCACTCTGCATTAGCTCGGTTACATCCACCGGGCGACCGGTCATCAACAGTTCCAGCGCCCTGCCGTCACCAATGAACCGGAACAATCTTATCACCGTGAGCTCTTTTCTTAAGCCAGGGATTACTATATGGTGATTCGCCGCAGACTAAAAGAGCAAGCCAGGGCGACATGAGAGAATATGATTTTGTAATCATTGGCGCCGGAACCGCCGGCTGTGTTCTGGCCAACCGGCTATCCGCCAACCCTGACGTAGAGGTATTGCTGCTGGAAGCCGGAGGCAAGGACAACTATTTCTGGATCAACATTCCGGTTGGTTACCTTTATACAATCGCCAATCCCCGCACCGATTGGTGCTACAACATCGAAGCAGATCCTGGATTGAACGGTCGTAGCATCGGCTATGCCAGAGGAAAGGTGTTAGGAGGTTGCTCCAGTATCAATGCTATGATCTACATGCGCGGCCAGAAGAGCGATTTCGACTACTGGGAATCTCTCGGAAATCGGGGATGGGGATGGGACGAAGTGTTGCCTGTCTACAAGAAATCAGAAGACTATCAGCATGGCGCAGATGAATTCCATGGGGCCGGTGGCGAAATGCGAGTCGAAGAACGCCGGGTCAACTGGGAAATCCTGGATGCCTGGCGAGATGCCGCCGCGGAATGTGGCATACCCAAGATTGAGGAATTCAATCGAGGCGACAATTTTGGCAATGCCTATTTCCAGATGAATCAGAAACGTGGCACGCGCTGGAGCGGTACTAAAGCCTATCTGCGCCCGGTGATGTCCAGACCCAACCTGACAGTGATCACCAACGCCCATGTAGAAAAACTGATAATTGACTCGGAAACTGATAAACCTTGTGCTACCGGCGTGCAGCTACGAACCGGCGACCTACCCAGCCAGGTGATGAATGCCAGGCAAGAAGTCATACTGTCAGCCGGCTCAATCGGTTCGCCACAAATTTTACAGTTATCTGGAGTCGGCCCGGGCGCGCTACTCGCCGCTAAGGGTATCGACGTGGTCCATGATCTGGCTGGCGTAGGAGAAAACCTGCACGACCATCTGCAAGTACGTAGTGTCTACAAAGTAAATAACACTGTCACGCTGAACCAGCGCGCCAATTCACTCATCGGCAAGGCGATGATGGGGCTGGAGTATCTGATCTTCAAAACAGGACCCCTCACCATGCCACCATCCCAACTCGGCGCTTTCGCCAAGAGTGATCCCGAGCAGGCTTCTGCGAATATCGAATGGCATGTACAACCGTTGTCGTTGGACAAGTTCGGCGATCCGCTGCACCGATTCAACGCCATCACCCCATCTGTATGCAATTTGCGTCCAAGCAGCCGCGGTCACATTAGAATCAAGACCAGCAGACCCGAGGACTACCCTGCGATCACCCTTAACTATCTCTCAACCGAAGAGGACCGAAAGGTCGCCATAGAAGGCCTGAAGTTCACACGTAGAATCATGGCCGCTGACGCGCTTAGCCGATTCCAGCCTGAAGAGATAAAGCCTGGCCCGGAACTCATCAGCGACGAAGATCTCCAGAAAGCCGCAGGCGATCTGGGCACCACCATATTTCATCCGATAGGTACTTGCAAAATGGGCAACGATGATCTGGCTGTGGTTAACGATAGACTTCAAGTTCACGGTATCGATAACTTAAGGGTTATCGACGCCTCAATCATGCCCCGTATTACGTCGGGCAATACTAATGCTCCGACAGTGATGATTGCAGAGAAAGGCGCTGAATTTATTCTAGACAGATCTACCAATTAGTAGGCGATTTCAATTTTTCCTCGACAGTCACCAACAAAGCAAGACCTTCTCAACGCTCTCAATGCCCGGCAGAGGTGAATCATCACACTCGCTTTTTCTTCCAAATGTGCTCGCCTTCAAAGCAAAGCAAAACTAATTGCGCGAAATTTCAGTTAGTTACCAATTGGTCAAGCTGATTACGGGGAAACCCTCTATCCTGGATAGGGGAATCTCCCATGTAGCAATATGGGGACCCCTCGCTCTGCCCTTCCCGTTTTGGCAAACGTGAGAACAATCTATTCCATTTCAAACAGTTGCGGAATAGACTGAGCGCTGAAAATTACAAAGGGCGCATGCGTCATATACAAATGTTAAAACGCCGACGATGGTTTCTAAGAGATCGGTGAGGGGATTTCAAAATCTTTCTTGGCCAAAAACTGGCGAAAGTGTGAGAAATGTACTTGGTTCTCAAGGATTCATTTATCTGCTATCGTGAAGCGAATTTGCGCGTAAAAACGAAGTTTTTTAAGACGCAAATTCGCTTCACGATAGCAGAAAGGTGATCCTTACGGTTCGGCCGGTTCCTACACTACCTTCTTGCACATAAATGACTGCGGCACTCTGCGCTAAGAATTAGAATAATTACACGCGGAATATTCAATGCTCCTATCACTTCCAGTAGTACTGGGGCGAATTAACAAGCGACTGTGGTGTCAATAACACCTTTTCTTGTTAATACTGCCATTCGCAATCATCCCGCACCATTGCATTCAACATCACAATAAACTTTC
>PBYU01000055.1 GCA_002730035.1 Gammaproteobacteria bacterium
GAGCTTCGCGGCAGTGCCGTTCTGGGTGTGGCTATCCGGGATAATCGGCAAACATCGCGCCTACCTTGTGGCATTTTTCATGCTTGCCTTGGCGCACCCGTTCTATCTGTTGCTCGGCGAAGGCGATTTCTGGTGGATGCTGCCGATCACGGTTACCACCGGTTTTGCCAGCGGCGGGTTCTCGTCAACGCTACCGAATTCCATGAAAGCCGATGTTATTGACCTGGACACCCTCAGAAGCGGCGAAAATCGCGCGGCACTGTTCTTCTCCTCCTGGTCCTTCGCCCAGAAAGCCACCGCCACCATCGGCGGGGCCATCGCCTTGTACGGTTTGGCGCTATTCGGTTTCGACACGGCGCCTGAAGCAGTCAACGGCCCCGATGAGCTGTTCGGTGTGCGCTTCCTGTTCTCCACCTTCCCTTCGCTGTTTTTCCTGACCGGTGCCGCCGTCGTGTGGACTTATCCCATCACCGAGGAACAACAAAAGGAGACCCGCAGGGAGATCGAGACCCGTGACCAGGCGCGCTCCGGCTCGTCGCAGGCGTAGACGCATTCCCGACGTGGGCTAAGGTCCGGCGCCGGGGTTTTCGGGTATTATTGCAATGGGTACCTCCCACCAGCATGCTCGACATCCACTGACGAATCCTGAGTGAGTAATGGGGTCAGGTTCAATTTGTTTATGTTTGCCACTCGCTCTAACACTACCTCGCGCCCCCATATCACGTTACGACAGAATGACAGCTCCTGGCCGAAAGCTCAGTTTACGATAATAGCCTTTCTGTCGGTCTATTAGGTCGGTAAAGGCCAGTAAGCTGCCCTTCTCATAGATGAATGCCAACAGAGCTTCATACCCTATATAGATAGTCCGTTCCGCTTTCTGTGATAATTCTCACTGCTGGCAGGTATCTGTTAGTGAGAGCGAAACATGCACTTACGGACTACGAATATACGTACCCGAACACACGATGTTCACCGGTTTGGCTTCGAGTCCGTAAGTGCGTTTGAGTTCGCCAACGAATACTCAGGGCTCGCCGTCTAACCGGCTCACCTATATTGCTTTCGCAGAACTTAAACATGCATGTCCCAATAAGCAACTTACCATTCAGGAGGCTTGTGATGAACCTAATGTCTGAGAAACCTTATACAGCTTTTGTCGGTATCGACTGGGCAGATAGTAAACACGATGTCTGTGTTCAGGCCGCTGATAGTCTTCAAAGGGATTTTGGTCGCCTGCCACACCAGGTAGATGATATTGAACAGTGGGCACAATCGTTACACCAGCGATTTTCAGGACCGATTGCTGTTGCTATAGAACTGTCGAAAGGACCCATTGTTTATGCATTACAAAAGTACGATTACTTTGTGATCTTTCCTATTAATCCTTCTACCCTGGCGAAATATCGAGAAGCATTTCAACCGAGCCGGGCGAAGGATGACCCTAGAGATGCGGAACTCGCGTTGGAACTGCTGCTCACTCATCCTGAATACTTTGAGCCGCTACAACCGCAAAGTGCTGAAATACGTGCATTGACCACGCTGGTGGAGCACAGACGTACACTTGTGAACGAGCGGGTGCGTGTCACCAACCGATTGCGCAATACCCTAAAACAATACTACCCACAGGCATTAGAGTGGTTCAGTCGTATTGATACATTAGTGTTTTGTGACTTTATTGAACGCTGGCCAACGCTCACTCAGGTCAAACGTGCGCGCCGATCAACGCTGGAGCATTTTTTTCATGATCGGAATGCACGGCGTGCATATTTACTAGAAATGCGTACAAAAGCCATCAAATCAGCGACGCCGCTGACCTTTGATGAAGCCGTTATCACACCCAATAAGCTACAAGCCTTGGTACTTGTCGAAATGTTGCGGCTACTACTTGTCTCAATAAGAAAGTACGACAAAGAAATAGCAGAACTCGCTTCTACTCACTCGGACTATGACCTGTTCAGTTCTTTGCCTGGTGCAGGACCATCACTTGCACCACGGTTGCTTGTTGCTTTTGGAGAACAGCGCAACAGATTTAGCAGTGCCGCTGAGTTACAGAAATACTCTGGCGTCGCACCAGTCACTGAGCGCAGTGGTAAGAAACATTGGGTTCATTGGCGATGGCAATGTCCTACCTTCATAAGACAGACTTTTGTTGAGTGGGCGGCTCAGACCGTTAACAAATCGTATTGGGCTGGTGTGTACTACCAACAGCAACGGGACAAGGGCTGCACCTACCAGGCAGCTGTGAGGTCACTCGCATACAAATGGATCCGTATCCTTTATCGCTGTTGGCAAACTAGAACACCTTATGATGAAACTGTTTATTTGAAAGCATTGGAACGACGAGGATCACCACTATTGAAGACTGCTGCTTAAGTGAATAAGGCTTGACTGAACACCTCAGGGCGTGAACCTGATATAGACTCTTCTACTTTCATCATAATCGGAGTGGTATAACCTATCACATTAAGGTATCCATCATTGATAGTAGCCCTCGGATTAGAGTGGGGCGTCTATATCTTCTATACTCAGTTTGATACTCGAAACCAGACGATTTATTCCACTAGAGACAAGGTAACGCGAATGTTAAGGAAATTTTTAGTATTGAGTCTTCTATGCGGATTCAGTCTTGCTGAGCTAAACGCGGATGAAATTGTGCCTGGCATTTTACGCACACCTGATGACCGCTTCGATAATCTCAAGGATTTTCCATATAAACCGAATTACATGCAGATAGGAGACTACCGTGTTCACTATCTGGATGAAGGCCCGGAAGATGCAGATCCTATTTTGTTGATTCACGGGGAACCAACCTGGAGTTACCTGTTCCGTAAGATGATCCCGATCCTGACCGCCGCAGGGCATAGGGTTATCGCACCTGACCTGATTGGTTTTGGCAGATCAGATAAGCCCGTCAACGAAGCTGACTACAGCTATCAGTTGCAGGTGGATGTGATGGTGGAGTTGACCCATCGACTCGATTTGCAGGATGCAACTTTCTTCGGCCAGGACTGGGGCGGATTGGTTGGTCTCAGAGTTGTCGCGGCTGAACCTGGTCGTTTTGCCCGGGTAATTGTCTCGAATACAGGTCTACCGGCGGCGAGTGGAATCCAGGGTTGGATTGGCTATTCTCTGTTCAAACTTGCAGTCTGGTGGGAAGGTGCAATCACAATGGAAGAGTTGCGTGCCAATCTCACTTTCCCGCGCTGGGTGGCATACAGCTATCACGTTGAAGATTTGCCGTTGCATGAACTAATGTCTTTTATGGGTGGTGATGATGGCGTGGCGGCCGCTTACCAAGCGCCATTTCCGGATAAACGGTACAAGGCCGGTGCGCAGATCATGCCATATCTCGTCCCGTCTCAGCTGCGAGTGAACGAGGAAGCCTGGAATGTGTTTGAAGCCTGGGACAAACCCTTCTTGCTGGCATTTACTGACTCCGATCCAATTACTCGTGGTGGGGAACAAGCATTCCTCGATCGGGTACCTGGTGCAACTAATGTCACGATCCACGGTGCGGGTCATTTTGTTCAGGAAGATGCAGGACCTGAACTCGCCCGAATGATGAATGTATTTATAGCCGGTGAAGAAGTGATTTCGGTGACAGTGGAGAAGGAGGTTGCGGAAGAATCTCCATGAACATCAGGTGCTGACACCAATGTTTATTGTGGTTTTAGGAATGCTGAAGATCTAGCGTTAATGCCGGACGAGAAGTTCCTTTGGTGTCGGCTTTTGGCCGTAAACTCTCCTATTTGTACCTTCCACCCGTGATGATCAGGGTGTCAGCTTTTCTTGGTAGCGGACACGGCGCACTTTCAAGAATTATCCACCAATTCGACTTTTCAGTACCCGTTGTGGATTGAGAAACACTCGACGAGTAGCCTAGCTGCTGATTTCTCAGAATAGGGTGTTAGTATTTCTTATACACGACATGAAGACCTCCCCAGGCAAGTGGTCTGCTGCACGACTGAGTCAGTCGTGGTAGGCTCCAGCCATTCCTGTAGGGCCTGGAACACATGCGGAGGAGGAGCAACTGCCATGGAACCGATAAGGGAACTGCTCTCGGTGAGCAACGTGAACAACCAAAGCGTCTTCGGTCGTGTGGAGAAGTGTGTGATTTCCGGTGTAGCCGCTGCGGTCGTGGCCGTTGGACTGGCGCTGCCGATCGAAGTGGCTGCGGAGGAGCCTAAAGGCGAACTCAAGCGATTCATCCTCATCGGTTTGTGCGAACCGACCGACGATAGCCCTGAAACCCTGGAGGGGTTCAGGGAATTCTTCGTCGACCAGCACGTCGAAGACGTGTCCAAAACCCCAAACTTCGTCCGAAGCCGCGTGTACGAGCTCCGAGGAAAACATCTGAAAGGAGCGACGTTTACCGACTTCATTTCCTTTTACGAGGTTGACGCAACAAGCTGGGAGGAAGCCGAAAGGGTGCTCAACGAGTGGCAAAGAGACCCCGACGCATGGGAGGGCCGCGCACACCACATGGAAACCGGCAAACGTGTTGGCAACGTGCTGAGCTGCCCCGGCTCAGGCTGGTACGAAATGCTCCACACGTACGACGGGCCTGCAAAGGTGACTTCGAAGTTGGAGTAGCACAGAAAATCGAGCGCCCCTAACCTTCACCCTTGGTGTGTAACACTACCGGACCGGACCGATCCGTCACGAAGGCCACTGAATGACAAAGCGGAAGCCATTTTCTTTGACCGGCAAAGGGCTATGTGTCAATGCTCCGGCTACTCACCATCCTATTGTTATCTGAGGGCATGTTAGAACAGAAGCGCAATGTNCGTACCTGGCCGTTCTCGCCGCTGCTGTCCTGTCGAGGAAGAACGCTCAAAACGTCAGCTTCTCTTGGTAGCGGACACCCTGTTAATTCTTTCTATAGTATCAAGAAAAAGACCTTTTGCTATNCACGATGTAAATTGGATTTGATTGAAAAAAGGTAGTAATGGAACCTATGCCGCAGAGTTTTCTGGTTCTAGACACTGAACAGGTATGGTATTTACTATACCTACACATCGACACCAATTCTTACACCTAAATGGTTGGTAACGGCTAAATACCGGATATCGNCTAATTACAATCACACGCGGTAGATTATAGTATTCGCTGCAAATATTCGAACCCAGCNTCAGTGTCACGACATAAACTATTGGACATCACTTAGGAATATCGGATGAAAAGATTCTACCTTTGGTTAATCGCTGCATTTTTCTATACTTTTTTCTTTAGCTGGTATACAAGCTTTGAAGGTCCCATGCAGGACGATGAGATCCGTGAAGTGTTGAGACTTGCTGAAGGTAATGGGCGTTCGCCGCAGTCGCTAAAAATGCTGGAACATTTTATGCGATCAGATACCGGCAATGATTTTATCATGGTAAACCTTCTAGACATGAATGAGTCTCCGCCTGAGCTACCTGCTACAGGACCAAACGCGGANGCAATGCAACTAATTAACCACTATATGGAGCATATGTATCCAGAGCAATTCAAACGCGCCAGCCATCCAATTTTTTTTGGTAGAGCAGTGGCCGAAGCTATGGACATTTCAGGGATTGAAGGCGCGAGCCACTGGGACCAGGGAGCCTTGTTTCGATATCGAAGTCGACGGGACGTCATCGCGATTGCGACCAATCCCGCCTTCGACGAAAGACATGAGTACAAGATGGCGGCCTTAACCAAGACAATTGCATTTCCCGTAGAGCCAGTACTTCACCCTGGGGATGTCAGAATAACCTTCGGATTGCTGTTGTTCTCGATCTTTTCATTGTTGGACATGCTCATATTCCGACGACGTTTTCAGTAGTAAGCAGCAGATAAACGAAGTATCTAGTCGTCAATGTCCGCCAATGGCCGAAAAGAGAGCCTAATCAAATCTGGATGTATCAGCTCAGAGCTTCCGCAGCACCCTCAGAAGCGGCCCTAATGCAGGTGCTGGATAGGTTTAATCCTAGGAACTTACAACCCAGTGATTACTTCTAACCTCAGGTAGTACTAGGCTTTGTCAATAATGAAAGTTGGTGGAGAAAACTGATGCCCTGCTATAGGTGAAATTTTATTGACGTAAGAGATTCTGGCGAAATGGTAGAGGGCTATACTCCATGCAACCCTCCTACTGTTCAACCTGGCTTCCCAGCTTGTTCAAGGTAATAGTCTGCCAGTTAGTGTATTCCATCAATCCATGCAGAGAATTCTCACAGCCCAAGCCCGACTGCTTATGCCCGCCAAAGGCCTGAAACGGTGAGTACTGGTGCACCTCATTCAACCACACGGTCCCGGCCTCAAGCTGGCTGCCGATGCGCTCAACCGCTTCGAGGTCTTTTCCCCATACCGTGGCACCCAGCCCATAGATGGTGTCATTGGCGCGGGCGATAACATCGTCCTCGTCTGACCATTTCAACAGGGGCAGGATCGGACCAAAGGGCTCCTCCCGCACAATCCGGGAATCTTCCGGCGGGTTGTCGACCAGCGACACCGGCACAAACCACCCCGCCGCGCTCTCATCGATCTCACCGCCCAGGGCAAACTGGTAGCCATGGCTGTGACAGTCGGCAAAATAATCCTGAACCTTGCCGTACTGCATGGAATTTTGTATCGGCCCCAGGTCCGTGTCCGCATCGACCCCGTCACCGACCTTGATATTGGCATCGATATACTCGACCAGGGCATCGCGAACCTCGTCATAAACATCTTCGTGTATATACAGACGCTTGGTGGCATTACAGAACTGTGCATTATTCTGGAAGGCGGCCCAGAACAGTTCCGGTGCGATGGCCTTGGCATCAACATCGGGCAGCACAATAGCAGGGTCATTACCGCCCAGCTCCAGGGTCACCCGTTTGATGGTGTCTGCCGCCGAGCGCATCACATGCCGGCCAGTCTCGGTAGAACCGGTGAACGCCACCTTGTTAATGTCCGGGTGGCTGGTTATCCACTTACCCAGGTCATCACCACCACTGACCGCGCTGAGCACTCCCGGCGGAAACGCCTGTTGCGCCAGTTCGACCATCTTTAGATCACACAAGGGGGTATAGGGGGATGGCTTCAGTACCACCGTGCAACCGGCCATCAATGCCGGTGCGATCTTCCATATGGCCAGCAAAATGGGAAAGTTCCAGGGAACAATTGCGCCCACCACGCCTACCGGCGTAAAGCGGGTGACAACGCGCCGCTCATCAGTATCTTCGAGTTGTTCATCGGGGAGTCGTTGCGTGGCAACAGCCCGCAACCAGGTAGCGGACCCAAACACTTCCCATTCTGCGCCGCCTCGGGGTTTGCCCTGCTCACGGGTCAACAGCGCCATAAAGCCCTCGGCATTTTCCTCGAGCAAGTCGGCGAAGCGCTCCACTGCCGCCTGACGCTCCTCAACCGGGGTGTTGCGCCACAGGCCTTGCGCCTGCTGCGCCGCTTTCACGGTTTCATCCAGCTGCGACTTTGAGGCATCGGGCACCTGGGCGAATACTGAGCGGGTCGCGGGGTTGTAAACCGGCTGGGTATTTTCGCTGGTAACGGCCTGGCCGTTGATAGTCATTACAAAATCGGAATCTATGTTCATATCAGTCTCTCTGGTCGAGCGGTTTAATCTAGTGTTTTCAGTTCACGGCGCATCACCTTACCGGTACTGGTTTTAGGTAGGTCATCCACAAACTGCACAGCCCGGGGCACCTTGTAGGCGGCCAGGTGCTCGCGGCAGTAGGCAAGAATGTCATCTTCATTCGCCTCAACACCGGTCTTAGGCACGATATAGGCTTTGGCCAGCTCACCCTTGTCTTCATCGGGTATGCTGCCCACCGCCACCAGGGCCACATCGGGATGGCCAGCGACGACCCGCTCAATTTCTGCGGGATAGACATTGAAGCCTGCAGTAAGAATCATGTCTTTCTTGCGATCGACAATAAAGACACAACCGTCCTCGTCCATCGATGCGACATCACCAGTATGCAGCCAGCCATCGGCTTCAATGGTTTCCGCTGTGGCTTGCTCATTGCCGTAATAGCCCTGCATCACGATGCCACCCTTAATCATCAACTCACCTACCTCACCCACGGCCAGGGTTTTGTTTGCATCCTCGGTATCGGCGATTCTTGCCTCGGTATAAGGCAGGGCAACACCGATGGCGCCATGCTTGATCGGGCCATTGGCGGCAAAGGTCGTTCCCAGACCACCAATTTCGGTCATGCCCCACAGTTCAATCAGCGAGCAGCCAAAGCGCTGTTCAACTTCTTCCATTTTCGGGACAGGCATGGTCTGACCGCCTACAGTACAGCAGCGCAGTGAAGACAGATCATAATTATCAAGCTCCGGGTGGTTGAGCATAAACATATACATGGTGGGCACACCCTCGAACATCGTGGCGCTATGATCCTGGATACTCTGCAGGATGGCCTTTTCCTCAAAGGCGGGGTGCAGCACCAGGGTCATGCCGTTCTGTATGGCACCGCTCATCACCACGTTGCCGTAGACATGGGGGCACGGTAATGCGGTGACGACCGTGTCCTTTTCATTGCGCTGGTGCATCAGGGCGGTCATCGCCACGTTCAGCAGGATATTGCGGTGCGACAGGCAGGCGCCTTTAGGGTGCCCCGTGGTACCAGAGGTATAGCCGATCGTGGACAGCGAATCAGGATCGATATCACCCATCTCAAAATCTTCGTCACTCCCGGCAAGAATTTCATTGAATGACAATATGCCTTCGGGCAGCGCTTCATCACCAAAGGCAATCAGCTCCCTGACTTCGGATTTCTCTTTCACGCCCGCAATAGACAGTGCCTTTTCATAGGAGGCGATAACCACCGTGGCACCACAGTCGTTGGCCACAAATTCAACCTCACCTGGGGTGAGCATCACGTTGATCGGGTTAATCACTGCACCGGTTTTAAGCGCACCGTAATAGCTGACAATCCACTCCCAGCAGTTACCGGAATACAGCGTTACCCGGTCACCGGGTTTTACCCCCAGCTTAACCAGCGCATTGGCGCAGCGGTTGGTCAGCGCCTCCAACTCGTTAAAGGACAACTCCCGCTCTGGCAGGACAAGTGCAGTATTATCACCATAGCGCTGCGCCGCTTCACGAGGAATATCACCAATGGCATTAATCATCCGGTCACCTCACTCACCGCACGAATCGCCGCATCGATCGCTGCCTGCACATAGGCGTAAGCCTCGGAGTCAGAGTTGGCAATACTGATACGGCCAATAGGCTTGCGGCCCAATTCATGGGGCGCCTGCCCTTTTTCCCAGTCCGGGTCGTGAAGCTGCAGGTATTCGTAGGCATAACCGTGTGACCAGCGATTTACAGTGATCGCCTCGACATCCCGGTCCGCGTCAAAACCGTATTGACCGAACATACCGGTTAACTGTTCACGAATCGCCGCTTCGTAATCGGAAAATGGTGTCGCAAGAAGCTTGTGCCTGCCCAGGCGGTACAGGTCACGCGCAGATTGGCTGCTATCGCCCTTGGGCGCAGGCATATGTCCCATAAACATTACCATGGGATCCTGCGGCCCGGTTGGTGCACGGTAGTTACCCAGGGTCACGGGCGGCGCATGAGAGACCAACTCGAAGAAGCTACCGGGGCACTGGTACACCGATGCCCCGCCTTGCCGCACTGCCTTGCTGGACTTGAGCACGACATTGGCCCAGATAAAAGGCGTTTTGACGCCATAAGCCAGGCTTTCCTTTTGCGCCTCGGGCAACTCCGGGCACAGGTGGGGAACCATGCCGTTGTAACCGGCGAGAATGCAATGCTTACCTCGCACCTTGACTGCCTTCTCATTCGCAACGTAACTAACGTCCACGCCGTCACCCTGATTGGCAACATTAACAGCCGTGCTGTTCAATCGCACACGCACTGGTGAATTTGCACGGTCGAGTTGCGAATAATCAAAACGGGCAGTCACCAGGTCCTGCATCGTACTTCCCGGCGCCACCTCGGGAATAAGCTTGCGAACAAATAACCTGGCTACTGAGGCATTGCCATCGGGAAACATGGGATAGCGGTACTGGTCCGGGTCTTGTGTTTCTTCTGGCGCCGTCACAGAGTCGGGCAGCCCCAGGGCGTTTAAGCCCGGCGCACCCAGCCCCAGGGCCTCCATGATTGAAACACTCTCATTGCCAACGCCATATATCGCGCTCGCCCAGGGCTCCGAGAGTTTACTGCCTTTGCTGGAAAGCCCGACCCTATCGCGCAGGAAGCTTGCGTAACTGTTGCTGCGCAAGTAACGATCTTTGTCCTGTAGAGGTATATCAGCCAGGTAGTCTTTTTCGCCAGCAATCAGGCTGATCAGTTTGGCCTTATCATCCGCCGACAGATTCAGCGAGTCGATCATCGCGCGGTAGTCACCGGCTCCTGCAAACGCCTCTCCCCAGGGGCCGGCTACAACCTGGTCTTCTCCGTATCCAGACCTATCCAGATAGATGCCAAAGGGCGCCGCGCCGTTAGACAAGGCATAGTCTGGCGCCCCGGCGTCTTGCAGGGCCTTGAACTCAACACCCACCTCTTGCAACAGTTGGTAGGCGGCCGGGCCCATAGCGGCCTGCTCCAGGTTGATGCTGCCGCCAAAACTGAGCAACGTTTTTCCATCAACACGAAATTCATTGCGTTTGGCATGACCGCCAAAATCATCATGGTTATCCAGCATAAGAATTTTTGCACCGGGGCCCTTCTGCTTTCTGTAGAGATACGCGGCGGCAAGTCCGCTGATACCACCACCGACAATAACCAGATCGTAGACATCATCCACACGCTGGTATGTATCTGGACGCTGTCCATTCATCACCAGATTATGGGCCACCTCGAAAGAGCCTTTATGGCTGCCACGCATGCCGGTCAGCAGTGGCGGGTAGTAATCCGCCCTACCCCTACCGCTCGCAGCCGAGGCAAGAGACGAATACGGCGCCACAACAGACGCCGTCATAGACAGGGCAACACCATCGAGGAAGTCGCGTCGGGTAATACCGTTACTCACAATGGTTCACTCCTCCGTTGCCACCCAGGCCCGGGTTTCAATGACTATCATCTCGCGAAACTTCACCGGCATGGCCCAGGTACCCATCCAGCCTTTGGGCACGTTGAAACTCTCGCCCACCCGGAAGGTCAGTGCTTTTCCATCCATGTCGGTCAACGTCACCTCGCCTTTCAGAACCTGTACATACTCGTCATAGGGATAGGGCTCACTGATGTCGATCACCGCGGGCATGGCTTCATAAACCACCACCACGTATTCGCCGTGATGCAGTATTTTCTGCCAGTGCTCATTGGTTCCACTTAGCACAACTCCATCAGGCCAGGGGGGAATACTCTCCAGTTCCATTTGGCGCAGCTCATTCGGCTTTAGCGCCAGTATCCCGTTATCAGCAGACACCGACATGGCCATCCCTCCTGCAAGTATGAGCAACAAAACAACAATGTTCTTCACTATTTTCTCCTTGTCTTAATATGAATCTACACACCCTTAGAACCAGATATTAAACTCCGCCCGCAGCATGCGCTTATAGCCCCAGTGTAATTGCTGTCCCAGGCCAAAATCCGCGCGAGAGGCGGCGTACTCCTCGTCCAGGAGGTTATCGCCGGCGATAGCAAGCTCCCAGTTTCCATCCGCTGGGGTATAGCTGACCCTGGCGTTGAGCAGGCCAAAACCGTCCTCGGCATTTTCGTTATTGGCTTCGTGGTAAAAATCATCCGTGTAGTTGTACACGGCAAACCAGTTCATCGTCCCGCCCAGGAATTGATGGTCGTAGTTTGCCCCAACGGAGTAGGTATGTTCCGGCGCGTAGGCCAAATCGTTACCATCGAAACCACCACTGGTGAGTTCAGCATCCAGGTACGTATAATTGGCCATCAGCACCAGCCCATCGGTCGGCCAAAAGGAGAGTTCAGCCTCTAGACCCATGGTCTCGGCATCGCCGACATTGGCAATTTGCAGGCCGTATTCCAGAGTCAAGGTCTGAATCTGGAAGTCTTCGTAGTCCGTATAGAAGGCCGACCCATTGAGCTGCAGGCGGTCGTTCATTGCCGTCGATTTCACGCCAATCTCGTAGGCAATGCTGGTCTCGGGGTCAAACGACACGATGGTGTCGCCCATGTAATCACCGTTCGTATCGCTCGCCGAGTTGTTAAAGCCGCCGCCTTTGAAGCCTTCGGCCACACTGGCGAAAACCATGACATCGTCGCTGATGTTGTACTGCGCCACCAGGCGATAGGTGACCTCATCCCAGTCTTCGGAGTCACATAACTTGCCATCGGTGGGAAAACCGGCATCACCAAAATCATCCTGCAGGGTATTGGTGCACCAATCCTTCTCGTCACGACTCCAGCGCAGGCCACCGATCAGCGCCAACTGGTCACTCAGGTGCCAGGTAACATCACCATACGCGCCGTAGGACTCGTTCTCCGCGTCATTCTCGATGCGTATGGAGCCCAGGGCGCCCAAGCCATAAACAGTTTCGACGTAGTCAACATGGTACTTATCCATCTCGAGGTCTTCGCTGTAGTAGCTCATCCCGGCAAACCAGGTCAGGGTATCGCTGCCACCATTCAAGCGAAATTCCTGGTAAAAGGTGTCGGACTCACCACCCAGAGAAACGGGGATAGTCAGGCCACCGGTTATGGGGCCAAAAATGGCGTCAACCGCGGCATCGTTATCCGTACCATCGACATCTTCAAAGTAGTCGTTCTCACCCGTTCGCACATCCGTGATGGAGACCAGGGTCAGCTCATTGTTGATATCCCAGGTAAGGCGCATGCCGACGCCAGAATCTTCGTTCTCCTCAAAGTTGGGGTCATTAAGCCCGTACTTGTCCGGATACTCTTTCCCAGGCTTAACAAGGCTAAGGGGAATATTGATCATACTGGTGTAGTTCGTTTCCGCGTCACTGTAGTTGGCCCGAAAAACAGCCTCGAAGTCATCCCCGGGCGTCCAGCGTGCCATCAGGCGCACGGTGTCACTTTCCTGGTAGGCATCATCACCGGTATTAACTTCCTTCCACATCCCTTCCCATTCCTGGTGCTGATAGGCAAGCCGCAGGGCAAAGGTATCGCTGACCGCCCAGTTACCCACCACGTCGTAACGCTGCTGTCCCTCATCACCGTAGGCAATCCCCAGGTTCAGTTCGTTCGTGTCGCCAGGCTTGTTAGAGACAAGGCTAATAGCGCCGGCGGATGAATTGCGGCCAAACAAGGTACCCTGCGGGCCCTTAACCACTTCAATGCGGTTAACATCGAAGAACACACCGGTCGCAAAGATATTTCGCCCCACGTAGGCATCGTCAAAGAACACCCCTACCGCGGGCTCCGAGCCGATGCTCCAGTCGTTGCTGCTAATGCCGCGAATCGCCCAGGTGTTGGTGGCAAGCCCGTAGTCAGAGCCGGTCAGGCCGGGGACCATGGGTATCACATCGGTAATGGTATGCACCCCGGTTTTAACAATCATTTCTTGACTGACAGCGCTGATCGCAATGGGCACTTTCTGCAGGTTCTGCTCGCGCTTTTGTGCGGTAACTATCACTTCCTCTAACTGCGCATACGCCGAAATAGGTGCTATCACACTGGATACCGCAACAGCTAACAAAGACTTTCGTAAGACTTTCACTTTATTATTCATCGGAATCTGTCCTCTACTGGAATATTTAATTGGTTGTCGCTTTTTTAAAAATGAATGCCATGGCCAACAGGTGGATCAGCAACAGCATGGAAATGCTTATGAAGTAGGCTTCAATATCCACCGGTGCTATGGCACCGAGGAACAGAGCAACCATCAAAACCTGGTAAACAACACCGAACACACCCAAAGTAACCGCGGCTATCCTTGTGCTGGTGGTTTCACCGTACAGCGGCCCCGCCGCTAACAGGGCAAAAACCGAATAAAGCCAGAAACCCAGATAATCGAAAGATGTGTACAGGGAAAAGGGTATGGAAACATTCAACAGGCGCAGCAACGGGTCAGCCAGTTCTGCACCCACCGCCCCGGCGGTGATCGTGTCGGCCAGCAGCGGTATAGTCCATATGGCTATGAATTTGGGGATAATAAAAGACATCGTTGCCATCGCAACAAACAGTGCCGCGAGTATGGCGCGCAGCGGGCTTTTGGCGGCTACCACCCAGGCAGCGCAGGCAAGGGCGGCTGACAAGCTGAACATTGAAACAATTTGATTAAGCCAACCGGCGATGAACGCACCGCGGTTGGCACTCAGCCAGGCCACCCGATCTGCGTGCTCTGCAGCGTAGCCACCGGGGGCATCCAGGGGGAAAAACAGGGTGACAACGACGGTCGCAAGCGCAACGATGACCGACCAGAAGCCAAAACGATTTACTTGATTGTCCAATGTTTGTGTCGCGTTCACGTTCTACTCTCCGTATCGTTCATCAATATATTTCAAAATGGTTTCGTACACGGCGCCTCTGTCACTTTCCCAGCGCCGACCTCTACCGGTAAAAAGAGACTCCCCTTCCATCATTGACATCAGGCACAGCGCTTCGGCGCGGGGCGAATCGGCTCCTTTCTTTTCGAGCGCTTCTTCGAGCACGGTCATATACCCTGCGTAAACATCCTCCAGCAAATCAGAAACCAGCGGCTCGACCTGCTGCATTGCCCACAGTTGTGGCCATAGCCTGTCACTCAACAAGATATCGCCCGCAGAATCATCCAGCACGAACTCTGCCATCTCGCGGATACTTGGAGATTCCCCCTCACGACCCATCGAATCAAAGGCCTGCTGATACTCCTCGGCTATCTGTTCAACCAGGGCCCGCAACATCTCCTCCCGGGTCCGGAAGTGGTACTGCAGGGCACCTAGTTTCATCCCGTTGGCGCGCGCCAGGGCCCGCATGCTCAGGTTTCCATAGCCCTCATCCGCAATCATCTCGATTGCCTCTTGCAGGATTTCTCGCTTACGGTCACTCATTACAACGCTGCCCCAGAATTTGACATGTCAGGCGACATGTTAGAACATGTCATTTGACATGTAAAGTAATCGGAGACAGGTGTGCTTGATAAGTGGTTCAGATCCAGAGCGGCTCAACTAGTAGCTGGGTTCGTGACACTCTGTACTTTGCCGCCATCGGTATGGGCAGAAGCAGCTGACTATGTTTTTAAAAATGCCACCGTGTATACACTAAATCACGCTAGCCCCTGGGCTGAAGCGGTCGCGGTTCGCGGCAATAAAATAGTTTATGTGGGTGCGAATTCAGGCCTTGATAAATTTGTGTCAAATGACACTAAAGTCATCGACCTGGAAGAAAAAATGGTTTTGCCCGGGTTTATCGATACTCATGCGCACCCGGTGTTTGCGGCGGCTGTGGCGCATGGTTTTTCCTTACCATACGGGGGTTCCGTTGATGAATGGCTTGAAATCATTCAGCACTATGCCGATGCAAATCCCCAACTGAAAGCTATTTATGGCCAGGGCTTTCTAGCGGCTACTTTTGGTACTGGGGGGCCCAATAAGGCACTGCTGGATGAAATAGTTCCAGATAGGCCAGTGGTGTTAATGGACGAAGGTGCACATAGTGCTTGGGTAAATTCAAAAGCCTTAGAGCTTGCCGGTATTACTAACAGCACGCCCGACCCAGTTCCCGGCACTCATTTTTATGAACGCAATGCCCAAGGGGAGTTAACTGGCTGGTGTAAAGAGGCAATGACTTTTATGCCCATGATGGAGAAGTTAGGGGTATTGAGTAAGGAAACTATCATAGCGGGCGCTGATGAAGTCTTTTCAATGTTTAAACAATTTGGCGTAACAACGGTTTATGATGCGGGCTTTTTCCAGTTTGAACATTTTTCTTATCCCGCTGTGAGCCAGTTGGAAAAAAGTGGTCGCTTACCTTTTCGGCTAATCGCTTCAAATATGATTCAAAGTACGGCGCATGTTGAAAATGCGATAGATACGTTAAAGTCCTATAACAGAAAATACTCTTCTGAGCTTATCCGGCCTCGTGTGATGAAAATTCATAACGATGGAACTACAGAAATTTATACGGCAGCGCAATTTGAGGACTATGAGAATCAACCTGGTAATAAAGGTAGCGTTTTACTGGGTGGGGAGAAGTTACAAAATTTCGTAGCCGACATTGATGCCGCCGGTTTTGATATCCATATTCATGCCATTGGTGACAGAGCTGTTGATGAGGCACTTGATGCCTTTGAAGTCGCTCGTAAACTCAACCCGAACAGTAGAAGCCGTTATTCTATTGGCCATGCCGTGTCAGTACGCGATCAAGACCTGAACCGCTTTGCTGCTCTTAATGTAGTCGCCCAAACGCACCCGTTCTGGCCTGTGCTCGGAGGTGAGCTGCAGGCCAGCCAGCTTTATCGCTTCAGGGAGATTATTGATTCTGGTGCGCGAGTCAGTTTTGGCAGTGATTTCTATGGACCGATCAGCGGTGACTATAATTATTTTTTTGCACCCTTGTTGAATATAGAAATGGGCATGACACGCAGACTCCCTGGTGAAAAAACAGTGCCAGTTACTCCTCCGGGTGATGCCTTGCTAACTCTGGAAGAAATGATTCGAGGCTATACGCTGGATGCGGCTTATCAAATGAATATGGAAAATGAAATTGGCTCTATCGAGCCGGGTAAGCTTGCAGATCTAATTGTGCTTGATAGAAACTTATTCGACTTGGATACCTATGAGATTCATAAGACCCAAGTCAATATGACTATGATGAACGGCAAGGTCGTTTATCAGCAATGAAAACATCGATGGTAAATGGGGAATTATCAGCCTGCATTACAGCGCAATTACAGAACAAGAGTGACATGGCGCCTGTAGAGCCCTCATGTAAAGCAGCCGGAGACAGCAATGACTAGACAGATAACACGTCGGGATTTCATCAACGGGATAGCGATAGGCGCGGGTGGCGTAGTGCTGCAGGGCTGTGGCAGCGACAGTGAGCCTGCCGCTAAAATATCAATCGGCGCTCCCACGGTATTCAACCCGCCGGATTCCTCCGCCTACTACCCCCCTACCCTTACCGGTATGCGGGGCAGCCATGAGGGCTCCTTCGAAGTGGCCCACGACCTGGCCTGGCGCGGCCACAAACCGGATCAATACCAGACGCTGAATGAACACTATGACCTGGTCGTCGTTGGCGCCGGCATGAGCGGTTTGGCGGCCGCCTTGTTTTACCGCAAGAAGATGGGCCCAGACGCGCGCATTCTGTTGCTCGACAATCACGACGATTTTGGTGGCCATGCCAAACGTAACGAATTTCACCAGGACGGCAGGATGATGCTCAGCCTGGGCGGTGCACAGAACATTGAAGCCCTGAGTGGCTACAGCGAGGCCGCCCGGGGGCTGATGACTGACATCGGGGTTGATGATGACTTCATGAAACTCATGGGCCGGCGAACACCGAAGGACCAGTTCCTTGCTGGCAAGCTCGACGCCGACAACGGTGTGGCGGTTCCAGGGCCGGATGGGCATATCACTGTTGGCGGAAACTGGCTGGCCGCCATGTTCGGCGGCAAGGACCACGAAAAATCCGTGCGCGCGCTACCTCTGCCCGCAGACCAGCAGGACAAGCTGATCGACTTTTTCGCCGGTAACCGCGACTTTTTGGATGACCTGTCCCTCAGCGAAAAGTGGGACTATGTGAATTCCACCAGCTACAACCGCTACCTGGTCGACAAGGTCGGACTGGCCGAAGACACCCTGCCGATCCTTAACGTCTTGATTATCCACCTGACCGGGGTTTCGGGGTGGAACCTGACCGTATTGGAAGGCATGACTATGGGCGGTACCGGCATCAAGTCGATGGGCTGGGTGGGCAAAGCCACCGCAAATGTGGCCGAAACACTGCTCGACAGCCTGCTGGATGTACAGATGTTTCCCGACGGCAACGCCTCTATCGCGCGCCTGCTGGTACAGAAGCTGATTCCCGCAGTCGCCCCGGACATGCAGGGGCCGCAGGACGTCGTCATATCCCGCTTTGATTACAGCGCCCTGGATCGGGAAAACAACGCCACACGGCTGCGCCTCAACAGTACCGTTGTCGGGGTACGCGACAATGGCAACGACCAGGTGGAAGTGGACTATGTACAACAGGGCGATGCCCTGCGGGTAACCGCGGACCACTGCGTGTTGGCCTGCTACAACGCCCTTATCCCGCACCTGTGCCCGGAAATGCCCGAGGCCCAGAAAGAGGGACTGAGCTATGGGGTAAAAACTCCCTTCGTCTACGCCAACGTGCAATTGGACAATGGTCAGGCATTTTCCAAGCTGGGCCCCACCCTGTTCCAGTGCCCCTATGACCCCTTCCAGTGGGTGAGTACATCACCCGCCATTCATGTCGGCGGCTACGAGCCTCCCCGCGGCCCGGATGACCCTATGGTGATGTTCATGATGCACTCACCCATGACCGAACCGGAACAGCCCATGTCCTGTCGCGACCAACTGCGCATGGGCCGCCATAAGATCTACAACACCAGCTTTGCCGACTACGAACAGCAGATACGCGAGCAGTTGCAGTCAATGTTGGGTAAACACGGTTTCAACCACGAGACCGATATTCGGGCCATTACCGTCAATCGCATACCCCACGGTTACGCCTATGCCTACCTGGGCCTGTATGACCCGGAATGGGAAGAAGGCCAGGCGCCCCATGAGGTCGGCCGTGCCCAGTTCGGACGCATCTCCATCGCCAATACCGATTCCGAGGCTACTGCGCTTATGAACCTGGCCTTTGATGCCGCCTGGCGGGCAGTGGAAGAACAGACGGTCTGAAAACGCTGCTAAGATACAGAAAAAGCATAACGAGATAGTCTGCTGCTAAGAGGGAGTCACTTTGGACACCGAACCCAGCTGGATTTCGCTGCTGCCCGCAGCCGTCGCTGTCATTACCGCCATACTCAGCCGGCGGCCTGTCGAATCACTTCTGGCCGGCGTGCTCGCTGGTCTGCTGTTGCTCGAACCCGCAGCAGCTCTGGCCAATTTCTCTACCATCCTGCTCGAGGTCATGATGGATGAAACCATTGTCTGGGTGATTATTGTCTGCGGGCTGATGGGCAGCCTGATTTCGCTGCTGATGCGGGTGGGGGCAGCCAATGCTTTCAGCCGCACACTGGCCTCAAAGGCAAACAGTGCCGGCAGCGCCCTGTTGTACACCTGGTTCCTGGGCCTGCTAATTTTTATTGATGACTACCTTAACGCACTGGCGGTTGGCTCGGCTATGCGCAAGGTCACCGACAGGTTCCGGGTGTCCCGTGAGATGCTCGCCTACGTGGTCGACTCCACCGCTGCGCCGGTATGCGTGCTGGTACCGGTGTCCACCTGGGCGGTGTTTTTCGCCGGTATCCTGGAGGCCTCCGAGGTCGCGGAACCGGGGCAAGGAATAACCCTGTTCGTCAGTTCCATCCCCTACATGCTCTACCCCTGGGTAGCCATATTGATGGTTCCGCTGGTTGCCACTGGCCGGATTCCCGCCCTGGGTATGATGAAAACCGCTCAGGCCAACGCCGCGACCAATGGCACTGCCGCGGGGCAGGGCGAATTTGCAGTAGAAGAAATCGCCGATAGTGGCCGGGTCCAGACCTACCATTTTCTGCTACCGATTCTCGCCCTGCTGGGTTTCAGTATCTGGTATGACCTGGATGTACAAATCGGCGTGATCATGGCAGTGGCAGTGACCATATCACTCTACGGACTGCAGCGACTGATGGCCTGGACCGAGATGTTTGACGCCGTGTTGGAGGGCATCAAGATCATGGTACCAGCGTTAACCATTGTAGTAGTGGCATTCATATTCAAGGAAGTTAACGACCGCCTGGGCCTCCCCCTCTACGTTATCGAGAGTGTAACCCCCTATATGAGTGCAACCATGCTGCCGCTGGTCGTGTTCATCACCATGGCATTGATCGCCTTCGCTACCGGCTCCAGTTGGGGCGTGTTCGCCATTGCCATCCCCATCGTTCTGCCCCTGGCAGAGAGTGCCGGTGTCAGCATGCCCCTGGCCATTGGGGCACTCATTTCCGCCAGCGCCTTTGGCAGCCACGCCTGCTTTTATTCCGACGCTACCGTGCTCGCCGCCCAGGGCAGCGGCTGCGGTGTAATGGAACACGCCCTTACACAGATTCCCTATGCCTTGATTGCTGCAGTAATTGCTGGAGCTGGTCTGACGGTACTTGCTGCAATGTAATGCTCTGATCACCTGGGAAGACTTAGAATATGGACTTAGCTGAAAAAGCCCTGGATCGCAGACAGTTTCTAAAACTCAGTTCTACTGTTAGCCTTTCACTGGCCCTGGCATTGGCTAACAAACTGGAGGCACAAGATATGCCCGCAGAAATCACCAGTATAAGCGCATCTGAACTGTCTCTGGCAATTCGGCGCAAGGATATCCGCTGCGTTGAGGTCATGCAGGCTTACTTGCAGAGAATCCATCGCTACAACCCGCTGTACAACGCCATCGTCAGCATGGTGGACGACGCGGCGTTGATGCAGCAGGCCGAACAAGCCGACCGTGCCCTGGACAAGGGTGAATACTGGGGCTGGATGCACGGCATGCCCCACGCGGTAAAAGACCTGGCCGACGCCCGGGGACTGGAATCAAGTTATGGCTCAAGAATTTTTGCTGGCACGGTTGCCACCCAGGACAATCTGCACATCGCACGCATTCGCGCCCAGGGTGCCATTTTTATTGGTAAAACCAACACCCCGGAATTCGGCCTGGGCTCACAAAGCTACAACGAGGTGCACGGCACCACCAGAAATGCCTACAACCCCAGCCTGGTTGCCGGTGGCAGCAGCGGGGGCGCCGCAACGGGCCTAGCAGCGCAATTATTGCCCAGCGCCGATGGCAGCGACATGATGGGCTCACTGCGCAACCCCGCCGCCTTTAATAACGTTGTCGGTTTTCGGCCCAGCCAGGGGCGCGTTCCCAGCCCCTCACCGCAGGCAAACCTCTACTATGACCAACTGGCCACCAATGGCCCTATGGGCCGCACCGTAGAAGATACCATTCGCCTACTCGACACCATGGCGGGCTACGATTCCAACGCTCCACTGTCACTGCGTGACAGCATCCCGCCCTTCAGCGAATATCACCAGCGCGACCTCAAGGGCTTAAGAATCGGTTGGATGGGCGACTATCAGGGCTACCTGACCACCGAACCCGGTGTGCTGGAGCTGTGCGAGACGGCACTAAAGCCACTCTCCGAGCACGGTGCTGTTGTGGAAGCCTGCATGCCGCAGTATGACATGGCCCAACTGTGGGAAACCTGGCTGAGCTTACGACACTGGTCGATGAGTGATCTCAAACCGCTTTACGATGATCCATTGATGAGAGAACTGCTAAAGCCTGAGTTAGTCTGGGAGATCGAAGGCAGCCTGGACATGCCAGCAACACGCATCTCCGAGGCCGGCATGAACCGGTCCAACTGGTACCGGGCCCTGCACCAACTGTTTGAACACTACGACGTGCTCGCCCTGCCCTCGGCCCAGGTCTTTCCATTTTCCGCCGACATCCACTGGCCAACATCCATTAATGGCAAAACCATGGACACCTATCACCGCTGGATGGAAGCGGTTATCGGCGGCACCCTGGCCGGACTGCCGGTTGTCAGTATGCCGGCGGGCTTCGACCCACAGGGGCGCCCCATGGGCATCCAGTTTATGGGACCGGTGGGGCATGACCGCGAAGTGCTGGAATTTGCGATGGCCTATGAGTCCGCCACGGCCTATCTTGACAAGCGCCCCGTATTGCAGGAGCGGATCTAACAGGAGGTGCAGAGTGAGTAATCAGAAAGCTGATGAGATCGGAGAAGCTCACTCGGCCTAGCTTTTATCTCAAGCTAATATCAGCTGCACTTTTTACCAAATCCCAGCATTCA
>PBYU01000056.1 GCA_002730035.1 Gammaproteobacteria bacterium
CCTGAACCTGAAGCTGAACCAGAACCGGTTCAGGTGGAAGTTGCTGAGGAAGAAGAAGTAGAACCAGAGCCAGCTCCGGTGGAAGTTGCTGAGGAAATAGCGGCTGACGAAGTGCCTGAGACGCCGGACCTTGCCGAAGAGATTGAAACCTCCGCGACCGACACGCTGTCGGATATCGCTCTACGTGTCCGTCCGAGCAATTCAGTCACGATTCAACAAACTATGTTGGCTCTGCAAGAGTTGAATCCCGACGCCTTCGTCGATGGCAATATCAATCAGCTGCGCAGTGGGCAGGTAATGCGTGTGCCTACTCTGGCTGAGGTAGAAGCGATAGATCCACAGGAAGCTATCAATGAAGTGACGCGACAGAATCAGCAGGTAGCTGAAGTCGACGTNGAGCCGCTGGCCGCGCCCACGGNTGCGACACCAGATCAAGACGACCAGCCACAGGGGCAATTAAGTGTCGTAAGTGGTGANGGTGATGCCGATGCCATCGATGCTTCCGCCGGTATCAGTGAATTAGATGATGAAGAGAATGCAGAGCTCGATCGGCGTGTGGCCGAACTGGAAAACCAGTTGGCATTGCGCCAGGAAGAAGCAGACCGGGCACGTATAGAACGCGAGGATCTTGATTCGCGGATGGCAGAACTGGAGGAGCAGATAGCCGAGGCGCAGGAAATCATTCGTCTGCAGGATCTGCAACTTGCGCAGTTGCAGGAATCCCTGGCCACAGCGGCTGGCGAGGCAGAGGCGCAAGCAGAAGCAGAAGCAGAAGCAGAGGCTGAGCAGGCGGCACTGTTGGCTGCAGCGGAGGTGGAAACCGCCATTCCGGTTTCTAGCTCAAGCACCCTCTTCGACGATGTCATGCGCATTCTNACCGGTAATACACTGATGATGGGATTCGGGATCGCACTGGTGATCCTGCTACTGGTAGTCCTGTTGCTACGCCGCAATAAGTCAACAAAATCGGAAGACGAATCCCTCGATGAGTTGGCGGAACAGGAGTTCGCGGCCGAAAGTGAAGAGACCGAGGTAACGGCAGATGAAGGGGCAGTGGNGCTGAAGGATACTGACCCGGATAGCGAATTGGATAGTGAGCTGGATGAATTAATCGGCGGCCTCGATGAGGATGCCGACNCCGCCCCGGCAGACATGGGTGAGCTGAACGCCAGNGTCGACGCACTCATAGAAGATGATCAGTTGGAGGACGCCGTCCGCTTACTGGAGTCGGCCGTCGACGATGGTCCTGACAATCATGATTTGCGACTGAGGTTACTCGAAGTGGTTACTCTGCAGGGAGACCTGGCGCTGTTCGATAGCCATGCCGAAATCCTTGCTACTCAGTTGAGCCCCGTGATCGACAGGCAGGTGAAAAACCTCAGAGAGCAATTCGGTGATGTGGGACCTGCAGAGGCTGTAACCGACGCAGCACCTGAGCAAGAAGCGCCAACACAAGACGAATCGGAGCTGGACGTAGTAGAAATGGAAACAGATGTCGATGTCGAGCCAGAGCCAGAGCCAGAGCCAGAGCCAGAGGCAGAAGTGGAGCCAGCCAAAGACGACGCCGAGCAAGCAGGGAAAAGTGGAGAAGCAGCCTCATTCCTGGATGATCTGGGAATCAATCTGGATTCCTTCGATGACGATAGTTTCGAATTTAGTTATGAGGAAGACAAACCCGAAGAAGAGCCGGTCAAGAAGGAAGAAACATCCGCACAGGAATCTACCGCTGAAGCTGAAGATACCCCCATGTCTTTGGAGTTCGATGAGGAAGAGGACCTGGAAGATCTCGGATTCCTCTCTGATGAAGACGAGGTGGAAATAGAGTCCGCTGGAGAGATAGAAGAAGTAGAAATGCTCTCAGATGATGAGACGGCAACCAAGCTCGAGTTAGCCTATGCATACCAGAAAATGGGAGACACCGAGGGCGCCGAAGAAATATTGCAAGAAGTCATAAAGGAAGGTTCTAAAGATCAGGTCGAAGAAGCAAAGAATCTGCTTGCTTCCCTCAGCAATTTATCTGATTGACGCTGCTTGTCAAACTCAGANAGTTCACCTAATAGTAATGCCAGGATTGCGCTCGCTATCGAATATGATGGTTCGGCATTTAATGGCTGGCAAAAGCAATCTTCCCCTGAAGTGAAAACCATTCAATCTACGGTTGAGACTGCGCTTAGCCAGATAGCCGATTCTGAAATTAGCTCAGTTTGCGCTGGAAGAACCGACGCCGGCGTGCATGCAACGTGCCAGGTGATACATTTTGACACTCCGGTTGATAGGGGTGACAAGGCATGGACCCGTGGCGCTAACAGCCTGCTTCCCGCAGCCATCCGTGTGCTTTGGGCGAGGAAGGTGAAGCCGGAATTNCACGCCAGGTTTTCAGCCACNGAACGATACTATCACTATGTTTTGTATCAGCAAGAGACTCCGTCTGCGATCATGGCCGGACGCACAACCCATGTCAGGGAAAGCCTCGATATACCCGTTATGCATGAAGCAGCACAGGCTCTACTCGGGGAGCAGGACTTTTCCGTGTTCAGGGCAGCAGCTTGCCAATCCAATTCGCCGTTTCGCAATATCAGTCATGCATCGGTCACCAGACAGCACGGATTTATTGTGTTTAAAGTACGGGCAAATGCCTTCCTGCAGCACATGGTACGTAACATTGCCGGGGTGCTGCTGGACATAGGCAGGGGAAAGCGCGGTGCCGATTGGGTCAAAGAATTGATCGCCTGTCGTGACAGAACCCAGTCCAGTATGACAGCGCCGCCGGACGGGCTATATTTGGTTGGCGTAGCCTACCCATCGGCATTCGGGTTGCCATCAAGTACGCAGACGCCGGCCTTTTTACAGGGCAGTGATTCGAACTTATTGTGATAGAATAGCGTGCTTTCGCGACCCGTAACCTGTCTTGTCNAAACTCTGGATAAAAATCTGCGGCATCACGCGACAGCAAGATGCAATGGCGGCTGCCGAGGCAGGTGCCAATGCCGTAGGCCTAGTGTTTTATCAACCGAGCCCACGCTCTGTAGTAACCGAGAACATGNCCCTAATCCTNGAAGGATTACCTGACGGGATTCAGGTAGTCGCGCTGTTTGTCGATCCTGCGGCCGATGAAGTAAGTGGNGTAGTGAGTACTGGGTTGGTGGNTTGTTTGCAGTTTCATGGAGATGAATCCGCCGCATTCTGCGGGTCGTTTGGCTTGCCCTATATGAAGGCCATTCGGGTAGGCGCGGGACTGGACCTGGCGGTTGCGATTGACAAGTATGAGTCGGCAGCAATGATCTTGCTGGACCGCCACGATGAAAAAGTGCCAGGTGGCACCGGGTTGAGTTTTAATTGGACAGAAGCGGAACAGATTGCCAGAACCCACGGGCAGAAGTTAGTAGTGGCTGGTGGTCTGCATCCGGACAACGTGCAGCAAGCTGTGCTACGCCTGAGGCCGTTTG
Source organism: Gammaproteobacteria bacterium (assembly GCA_002730035.1). GTDB lineage: Bacteria > Pseudomonadota > Gammaproteobacteria > Pseudomonadales > Pseudohongiellaceae > UBA9145. The sequence goes on from PBYU01000056.1 coordinate 3,447, forward strand.
GTGTGGATGTCAGTAGCGGTGTTGAGNCGCAACCGGGAATCAAAGACCCCGACAAGATAAAGTTGTTTATAGAAGGAGCGAGAAGTGTCTGACGTTGATGTCGCCTCGGGCGGCAGCCTACCAGGATTTGACGGGCCCGATAGCAGCGGCCACTTCGGACCCTATGGGGGTGTCTTCGTAGGCGAAACGCTGATCGGTGCCGTCGAAGAACTGGCGCGCGTCTACGAACGTCTGGCGGCGGATGAGAAATTTTGGGAAGAGTTCGATTACGAGCTGAAACACTATGTCGGAAGACCCTCGCCTCTGTATTTTGCCGAACGCTTAACGGCGGCCTGCGGTGGTGCCAGAATCTACTTGAAGCGGGAAGATCTTAATCATACCGGCGCACACAAGATAAATAACACCATCGGTCAGGCACTGCTGGCCAGACACATGGGAAAAACCCGCATCATCGCCGAAACCGGAGCGGGACAACACGGTGTCGCGAGTGCCACGGTGGCGGCGAGGCTGGGTCTGGAATGCCATGTCTATATGGGCGCCGATGATATCGTCAGGCAGGCTCCTAATGTCTATCGCATGAAGCTGCTCGGAGCAAATGTAGTTTCGGTGGCGTCCGGCTCGCGCACCCTGAAAGACGCTATGAACGAAGCGTTACGGGATTGGGCCAGCAATGTAGATAATACCTATTACATCATTGGCACCGTGGCGGGCCCCCATCCTTATCCCCAGCTGGTGAGAGATTTCCAATGTGTCATTGGTCGAGAAGTGCGGGCACAATCATTAGAACAAATTGGTCACTTACCCGGTGCATTGGTTGCCTGCGTCGGCGGTGGCTCCAATGCAATTGGACTGTTTCACCCGTTTCTGGAAGATGCCAACGTCGCCATGTACGGCGTGGAAGCTGCCGGCAAGGGGCTCGATACGAAGGACCATGCTGCACCACTGTGCGCCGGTAAACCGGGTGTTCTGCATGGCAATAGGACTTACCTGATGACGGATGCTGCTGGCCAGATCATGGAGACACATTCGGTATCGGCAGGGTTGGATTATCCAGGAGTCGGCCCCGAGCATGCCTGGTTAAAAGACCTCAAGAGAGTTAACTATGTGGCTGCTACGGACAAGCAGGCGATGGCCGCTTTTCATCAACTGACCGAACTGGAAGGAATTATCCCAGCGCTGGAGAGTAGTCATGCGGTGGCCTATGCGGCACGGCTGGCCGCCGACATGGAGTTTGAGCAGTCGCTCGTAATCAACCTGTCAGGACGCGGCGACAAAGACATTGAGACTGTAGCCAGAATTGAAGGGATAGAGTTGTAATTACGTACCATGAGTCGTATCGCGCAGACAGTCGAAGGTGCCAGGGAAGCAGGGAATAAGTTACTTATTCCCTACCTGGTCGCCGGTGATCCTGACCTGGCCAGCACGCTGCAGTTAATGCACGGCCTGGTGGGGCGCGGTGCTGACATAATCGAGTTGGGCATACCCTTCAGTGATCCCTCCTCAGACGGACCGGTCATTCAGCGTGGCGTCGAAAGAGCACTGGCGCGAGGCACTTGCCTGCAAGATGTGCTGGATCTGGTACAGGAATTCCGGGTCAAAGACGCTGTCACTCCCATTGTACTCATGGGCTATCTGAACCCGATAGAAATCATGGGCTACGTCCAATTCGTCGCCAGCGCCTGTGAGGCAGGGGTAGACGGGGTGTTAATCGTCGATATGCCTCCGGCAGAGTCCGCTGAGTTGCACGGCAAATTGCAGGCCGAGGGAGTCGACACAATCTACCTGGTAGCACCTACCACGAGCGCTGCACGGGCCAGTGCGATTACCTCACTCAGCACAGGGTATCTGTATTACGTGTCGCTCAAGGGGGTTACCGGCGCCGCCCTGACAGATCATCAGTCGGTAGGGGAGAAAATTGCTGCTTTACGGGGTCTAACTGACTTACCGATAGTGATTGGTTTTGGTATAAAAGACGCCGAGAGTGCACAGGCTATGGGGAAACTGGCAGACGGGGTCGTGATAGGCAGTGCCCTGGTAGAGCGGATCGCCAAGTTGCCCGCACATGAGCTGCAAAGCAGCGCCGATTTACAACATTGTACGGCCGAAATTGCTGTTGTCAGAGATGCGCTAAACCAGATTAAATAATATATATAACTATTTGAAATAAAGGGATATTAGTGAACTGGATAGACAAAATTTTACCGTCGATTTCAACTGGCAGGGCCGATAGCAAGAAGAAAGCCACGGTGCCGGAAGGGGTCTGGAAGAAATGCCCCCGCTGTGATGCCATGCTCTATAAGAAGTCCCTGACCGAGAACTTCGACGTCTGTCCAAAGTGTGACCATCATCTGCGCATCAGCGCCCGGCGACGCATTGAATTGTTTCTGGACGCCGATGAACAGCAAGAGCTGAACACAGAATTGGCGCCGATGGACCTGCTCAAGTTCAAGGATCTAAAACGCTATAAAGATCGGTTGAGTACCGCTCAGAAGCGCACCGGCGAGAAGGACGCCCTGGTGGTCGTTAAGGGTCGGGTGAAGGGCACTGCGGTAGTCGTTGCCGCATTTGAATTCGGTTTTATCGGCGGGTCTATGGGAGCGGTGGTTGGCGAAAAGTTTACTCAGGCAGTCAATACCTGCATCGCTGAAAAATTACCCCTGGTGTGCTTTTCGGCCAGCGGAGGAGCTCGCATGCAGGAAGCCCTGGTATCCCTGATGCAGATGGCCAAGACCTCGGCTGCCCTGGAGAGACTCAAAACCCATTCGCTGCCCTATATTTCGGTGCTGGTTGATCCGGTCTATGGAGGCGTCTCCGCAAGCCTGGCCATGCTGGGGGACATTAACATCGCCGAACCGAATGCACTGGTCGGTTTCACTGGACCGGATGTTATTCGTCAAACCGTACGCGTGAAACTGCCGGAAGGATTTCAACGCAGCGAATTTCTACTGGAGCACGGGGCGGTCGATATGATCGTGCATCGTCGTGAGCTGCGCCACAAAATTGCCTCATTGCTGGAAAAGCTGCTGTACTTTAAAGCCACAGGATCTTGATGCCCCAGAGCAGAGATGAAGCCGCCGACCTTGATTTCTGGTTGCGCTACATTGCGTCCGTACATCCACGGGAAATCGAACTGGGTCTGGAGCGTATCCGTGCTGTGGCGAAGCGCATGGGGCTAAGCAAGCCTGCCAGACAGGTTATTGTCGTAGCGGGAAGCAATGGTAAGGGTTCCTGTGTCTGTTGCCTCGAGGCGGTACTGCAAAGTTGTGGCTATCGAACGGCGAGCTATACCTCACCACACCTGCATCGCTTTAACGAGCGCATCAGGATCGAGAAGAACGAAGTGGATGATCGGCAACTCTGCGATGCCTTCGCGGCAGTCGAGGGAAGCCGTGGTGAACACTCATTGAGTTATTTCGAGTTTGCCACACTCGCAGCACTGTGGTTGTTCAATCGAGCAGCTCTCGATGTCGCCATTCTCGAGGTAGGCTTGGGTGGCAGATTAGATGCAGTAAATATCATCGATGCCGATGTGTCGATTATTACCAATATCAGCCTCGATCATCAGGATTGGCTCGGCAGTGATCTGGAGAGCATCGGCGCGGAGAAGGCGGGTGTCATACGTGCCGGCACGCCCATACTCTACGGAGATGATTCTCCATTGAGAAATATCTTGCAGAAAGCGACCCGACTCGGCGCACCACTGTACCGAATCGGAGTAGATTGCCAGAGTACTCTGCAAGCCGATGCGACCTGTTGGACGTTCAGCGGTCGGGATGCTAATGGGCAGCCGGTGTTGGCGTCAGATTTGCCCCTGCCGGGCATTCCACTGCCTAACGCAGTACTTGCCCTGCAGGCGCTGGCACTGCTGTTACCGGCATGGGATGTAGCTGCCATTCGCGCCGCTCTGCAAGGTCTGACACTGGCGGGGCGCTTCGAGCTTAGAACTGACCGGGAAACTGGTCGAAATGTGGTGTTCGATGTCGCCCATAACCCAGCAGCTACAGGCCTGCTGGCCCGGAAACTGCACCAGTATCGAACCACTATTCCAGGCATTGGCCAAATAGCTGCAGTCATCGCTGTGATGGCAGATAAAGATATAGAAGGAATGGCTCAGAGCTTAGAATCCTGCCTGGACATCTGTTATATTGCGCAAGTCGAAGAACCTCGCTGCATGCCAGCTGACGTGGCCTTCAGTCGACTCGAAAGTTGCGATGGCAAGCTGGCGCTGCAACAGCTCGAGAATGCAGTCGATGCTTACCGGGCTGCCTGTCGCAACGCGGCTGCGGAGGATCTGGTGGTTATCACCGGCTCATTCTACACAGTAGCTGCCACCCGCCAGCTGAGTAAGCCGAGCAGGGCGGCATGAATGCCTCTTCAATGTTTTCAAGAATGGCCCCGAAACGTGGGCTTGTGGAGTTCGGAGTACTTCCAGATTGAAGCCGGGTACTAAACAGAGAATCGTCGGCACAGTTGTGCTGCTGGCTCTTGCGCTCATCTTTCTGCCAATAATTTTTGACGGACAGGGCAGCTATCAAAACCAAATTTCCAGTCGCATCCCCGCGACTCCGGTGGTGCCCATCCTAGCTGAGCCACAACAAGTTCGTCCGGTCATTATCGCCGATGTCGAGGCGGCCGAGGCTGAGCCGACCGATGCCGAGCCAACCGATGGCGAGCTGACCGAGGCCGAGCCAGCTCCTACTGCAAACAGCGAAACAACGCCAGAACCTGCCACAAGCCGCGTTGAAGTCAGCACCTCCGAACCCGCTTTTACACGTGACATTCCCAGCCTCGATAGCAGCGACCTGCCACAGGGCTGGAGTGTACGGTTGGGATCGTTTTCGGATGAAAGCAATGCAAACACGCTGCTTAAGCGCCTCCAGGCTGCAGGATACAAAGCCTATACACGAGCAATCGCCAGCGAACAGGGTGCCTTGACCGGTGTCTTTGTAGGACCCTGGCTGGAGCGCTCGAGGGTCCTGGATTACCAGGAGAGGCTACAGCAAGAGTTCCAGCTGGCCGGCATGGTGGTTCTCTATGAAGTGGAACAACTGTAAGCAGGGATTTGACGTGGGCTGAGCCATGAATGGAGTAGATACGGCAATCCTGGTAGTAACCACCTTGTCTTGCCTGTTTGGATTATGGCGGGGGCTGGTTAAAGAAGTCTTGTCATTGGTGACTTGGGTCGCAGCTTTGCTGGTGGCGCGTGTGTACAGTGAGACATTGTCTGAGTTTATGGTCAATGTCATAGACAGTGGCAGTGTGCGCTATGTAACGGCACTTGCCCTGATTTTCGTGGTAATTATGATGTTGGGCACACTGTTCAATCATCTGCTGTCGAAATTGTTGACGATTACCGGTCTGAAGTTGGTGGATCGGTTGCTGGGTGGGGTTTTCGGGGCAGCCAGAGGTGTCATCATCGTGCTGGTGATTGTGTTCATCAGCAGCGTGTTTGTTTCGGAGACCGAGCAGTGGCAACAGTCCACGTTGATACCTCATGGCATGGCAATGATTGAGTGGTCACGCATTTTTATTGAAGACATGAATAGCGTCAATTTGGGACAATAGACGGCCTGGGGTCGGCTTTAGAAAAATTGATGCGTCGCGGAGCATGTTATGTGCGGATTGGTTGGAGTAGTAACCAGTGATGAAGTAGGAGTCTGTCTCTACGACACTCTGACGGTGCTGCAGCACCGGGGGCAGGATGCTGCAGGGATCATGACCAGTGATAATGGCAAGCTGAATCTGCGCAAGGACAATGGACTGGTCAGGGACGTGTTCCGAAACCGGCATATGAGGCGGCTGACCGGGCAGATGGGAATTGGCCACGTGCGCTACCCCACGGCGGGTAGCTCCAGCCCGGCACTCGCCCAGCCATTCTATGTAAATTCACCCTACGGTCTGGCCCTCGCTCACAATGGCAATTTAACCAATGCAGGGGAACTCAGTCGCGACCTGTTCAAGGAAGATCTGCGTCACATCAATACCGACTCCGACTCGGAAGTTCTACTGAACATATTTGCTCACGAGTTGCAGCGTCGCGGAAAAATAGAACCCACACCGGAAGATTTATTCGCAGCTGTAGCGGGAGTACATGACCGATGCCGGGGCGGCTTTGCAGCGGTGGTGATGATTACCGGCTATGGCATTCTCGGATTTCGAGACAGAAATGGCATCCGCCCGCTGGTGTTTGGAAGTCGCAAAACCAACCACGGCCATGAATACATGATTGCTTCGGAAAGTGTCGCATTGGACTCTCAGGGATTTTCTATAGAAAGAGACGTGGCACCTGGTGAGGCTGTATTCATCGATGTAGATGGCAGCCTGCATACAAAAGTCTGCACAGAACAGGGTGAACATACGCCCTGTATTTTTGAGCATGTGTACTTCGCGCGACCCGATTCTTTAATGGACGATATTTCGGTGTATAAGGCTCGTCTTCGCATGGGTGAAAAGCTGGCAGATAAGTTGAAGCGGCTGCGCCCGGACAATGACATCGATGTGGTTATCCCTATCCCCGACACGAGCCGAACGTCCGCCGTGGAACTGGCCAATCGCCTGGGTCTGAAATACCGTGAAGGATTCGTTAAAAACAGATATATCGGCCGTACGTTTATTATGCCGGGGCAGAGCGAGCGCAGGAAATCCGTGCGGCAGAAGCTCAACGCCATCGAACTCGAATTTAAAGGTAAAAACGTACTACTGGTGGATGACTCTATCGTGCGCGGGACAACCTGCAAGCAAATCATCCAGATGGCCAGGGATGCCGGTGCCAAGAAAGTCTATTTTGCATCTGCCGCGCCTGCGATTCGGTATCCCAATGTTTATGGAATCGACATGCCCTCCGCGGCGGAGTTGATTGCCGCCGGCAAGACAGAAGATGAGGTTGAAGAACTGATTGGCGCGGATTGGTTGATCTACCAGGATCTCGATGATCTCATCGCCGCAGCCAGGGAAGGTAATCCGGCCATTGGGCGCTATGAATGTTCGGTATTTGACGGTGAATACATAACCGGCGATGTGGATGAAGTGTATTTACGACGCCTTGAAAATGTCCGCAATGACGCCGCTAAGAAAGCCAAAAAGAAGCATAAACGTACACGGGAACACAATATAGTCTCTGACATGAGCACTGATGCATGAGAAAGATTAGCCCAAAAAGNAATAGCTGATTATGTTTTCACTCAATCTAGACAATGCAACCGATACNAGGGCCCATGTTGTAGAGAATAAGTTTTCACAACAAGTTCAGGTAACGGTTAAAGAAGTGAGCAAGGCACTGCTCGGTAAGGATCATCAGATCCGGCTGGCCTTGTGCTGTCTATTTCCCGGTGGACATCTGCTAATCGAAGACCTTCCAGGCATGGGGAAGACAACGCTGTCCTACGCGCTGGCCAAAGCCTTGCATCTGAAATACAACCGCATCCAGTTTACCAGTGACCTGTTGCCAGCGGATANTCTGGGTATCTCGATCTTTGATCAGAATAGCAGCCAGTTCAGCTTCCACCCAGGACCCATTTTCAGTCAGTTGGTGCTGGCCGATGAAATTAATCGCACCACACCGAAGACCCAGAGCGCCCTCCTGGAAGCGATGGAAGAACGCCAGGTCACCGTTGAGGGGGAGACTCGGAATTTACCAGATCCCTTCTTCGTTATCACGACGCAGAATCCAGTAACCGCGGCAGGTACATTACCCCCTGCCTGAGTCTCAGCTCGATCGATTTCTGATGCGCTTGCGCCTCGGTTATCCCGATCAGCAGGCCGAGCGCGAATTGCTGGAGATGAACAAAGAGCGGGACAAGGTGGAAGAAGTCAGACAATGCCTGTCCACCGAAGTGATTGCAGAGTTTCGACGCAAGTCTGCCGATGTTAATGCCAGCGATACCCTGCTGGATTATGTGCAGCGCTTGATCGCCTTTACTCGCGGCAAGGAGGAATTTCATCTCGGTCTGTCACCGCGTGGCAGCCTGGCCATCATGCGTGCAGCGAAGACCTGGGCGCTGATGTGTGGCAGAAATCATGTAGTACCGGAGGATGTGCAGACTATCTTGCCCGCTGTTGTTGAGCATAGGTTGCGCGCTTCCACCGACGAAGACGGACATACCGGCGCTTCTCTGGTGCAGCAGCTCCTGAACGAAGTAGACGTTATTGAATAGCTGCTAGTCAGAGGGTCCCTGGGGTAACCGCTGACAGGTAACGAAATGTTGCAAGCAGCCAATGGCATTCAGTTTACGCGCACACTGGAAGAAAAGATTCGATCGTTGGATGGCCGAACGCATCCCGCCGTGCAGAAAAGTAACTCTCGATCGGCGCATCATCTATATCTTGCCAATCAGCAACGGTTTTATGTTTATAACCGCCTGCGGATTGGTTTTTATCGCAGCCATCAACTATGCCGTCAGTCTGGCCTTTGGCCTGGCATTTCTTATGGTCAGTATATTTATCCTGGCGATACTCTACGGCTTTAATAATCTGAATCGTCTGAACTTGACTGGTCAGTTTTCGCCCTCAGTATTTTGTGGAGAAGAGGCCTGCTTTAAGGTGTTGCTGTCTCGATCCGCAAAAAGGAAGCATGAAGCGCTGGAGCTGAATTTTCCCGATTCCAATATCACCCATGTGGACCTGGCCGTTCAAGATCAGGAGAAGGTTAATGTGTTCTCCCACGCGGCGCATAGAGGTGACTTCTAGGCGCCGATGTTACGCGTGACAACCTATTACCCACTTGGGCTGTGCCGCGCCTGGTCGCTTGTCGACCTGGATTTACATTGTCTCATATACCCCAGGCCCGTAGCCCATGTGATGGATCAATTCCACAGCGGTTCTTCGGGGACTGATGATTCGGCAATCAGCAAGAATGGCAGTGAAGATTTCTACGGCTTGCGCGAGTACGTGCCGGGGGATCCGATGCGACAAGTCGCCTGGAAAAATGTCGCTAGAGGCCAGGGGATGCAGGTAAAGCAGTTCGTCGATTACGTGGATAACAAGCTGTGGCTGGATTGGGCCATGTTCTACGGATTTTCGGTTGAGGAGCGCTTATCGCGGCTGTGCTACTGCGTGTTGAAGCTTTCCAAGAGTGGCAGTCCGTTTGGATTGAAAATGCCAGGCGTAGAGATTGCGCCGGGCAGCGGTGTCGAGCACAAGAATAAACTGTTAAAGGCGTTAGCGCTGTATGGCGCTATCGAGCCTGGCAGCAAGGATTAATCGGCAGTGGATATAGGATACCAAATACCGCGAGCGGCGCTTAGCTGGATTCTGATATCAGTGAGTCTGGTTATTCTGCCCCAGAGCATTCGCATGCCGGTCTGGGTTACCGTAATCGCATTAATCTGTGTTACCTGGCGCCTGCTGATATTTGCGGGGAAGCTCAATTATCCGGGTAAAATCATTCGGGTCATAGCGGTCATTTACTTAATCCATCGTTCTCAGATAGTTTGGGCAAGGGTCTCTGTAAGTT
>PBYU01000057.1 GCA_002730035.1 Gammaproteobacteria bacterium
TATGACGCCTCAACAGGAGAGATTAGAGATGATAGACAATATATGTCTATGTTGGAGGACTTTTGGCTACCTAGGCGTGAAGGGGGAAGAGGTACGGAAATAACAACTTTACCAGGTGGTTCAAACCTAGGTGAAATTGATGATATAAAATATTTCCAAAAGAAATTATATCAATCATTGAATGTACCAGTTTCACGCTTAGAAGCTGAAGGCAGTTTTAATATGGGTCGGGCAACAGAAATTAATAGAGATGAAATGAAATTCTCTAAATTTGTTCACCGACTACGAAACAGATTTAATTCTTTATTCCATGATATATTAAAAACACAACTCATTCTTAAAGGTATTATTACCATTGAAGATTGGGAAAATAGTTTAGCACAGTCTATTAAGTATGAATATGTAAATGATGGTTATTTTGCAGAGGTTAAAGAAAGTGAAATGTTTAAGGACCGTATGGCAGTATTTGCTGACATGAAAAGTAATGAAATGGTTGGTACGTATTATTCAGAGGATTATGTAATGAAACGCATACTTAAAATGAGTGAAGAAGAAATTAAGTTAGAAAGAAAGAAAATAGAAAAAGAAGCAAAAGAAAAAGAAGCAGCAGAAGCTGAACAACAACCACCAGAAAATGGTGAACCAGAAAATGGTGAACCAGAAAATGGTTATGAAGAAGGAGAAGATAATGACAACTTCAACTAAAAATATGATTGACGCTATAGCGAGCAATGATAACATTGAAGCAGAGAAACAATTTAAGTCTACATTAGCAACTAAAATAGGTGTAGAGTTAGATAACAAAAGAAAAGATTTAGCAGGTACAATAATGAACAAACCTGCAGAAACAAAAAATGATAACATTACACAGTCTACGGAAATTGACAATTGAAAAAGACGAGCATAAGCGCTCACCAGTCTATAAGAAATTGTCGCCAAAGGCAAAAAAAGCGGTTGATGATGTTATGACAATGTTAACAAAACAACCGTCAAAAGTTTTGAGTACATTCCCTAAAATAATTAAGGATGTATCAAAGAAATTTGGCATAGTGCCAAAGGATATAGAAGCCTATTTCAAAAAAGAAACAGGTCTAACCATATAAAGGAGAGTAAAAATGGCTATAGTTAACCCAAGAACACTTGTTGATAGTGAAACACGCTCAGTCTTGCAGTTTGAAATCTCAAATGATACAAACGCTGCTGTTGTGTGTGTTGACGCTTCAAGTTTACGAGGACATTCCTCTAACCCAACACTACACATAAGAAGTATTAAATGGAACACTACAGCGGCAACATCAAACTTAAAGTTTTTGTTTGACGCTACATCAAACGAACACGCAATTACTGTGCATGGTTCTGGAGAGTACGGTTTTCACGGTAAGCAACCATTGATTAAAAATGGTGAAGCTTCAGGTGTTACAGGAGATATTTTAATAACTAATGCAGCTGCGGCTACAGGCACAGTTATAATAGAAGTAACTAAATCTAAAGGTTACACCTATTCAGGACAAACTAGATAATGGCTGACGCTGTAACTAGTCAAACGATAACGGATGTTACTGGTTCCAAAACGGTAATGAAATTTACCAATAAGAGTGATGGAACAGGAGAGAGTTTAGTAGTAAAATTGGATGCAAGTGCATTAAACCACGCTTCGACTACTACTAAAATTGCTAGAGTAATATACAGTATAAACACTACGGATCCTAAAGGGTCCGTAGAAATGCTGTGGGATGGTGCTACAAATGCAACAGCTTTGTTTTTAGCCGGACAAGGTACTATGGATTTTCAAACACCTGCTATACAAATAACNAATAATNCTACAACACCAACTGGTGATNTNTTGTTNTCNACNCANAATTTNGTNNNNGGAGANAGTTATTCAGTTGTTTTAGAGGTTAGATAGTATAAATATANACAATAGGGGAAAAGAACAAACATGAAACTTATAAGAGAAGAATTAACAGATGTNCAGTTNATNGCTGAAGCTGATNNAAATGGNGATAAAANATATTCNATTAANGGTACTTTTATGCAGGCGAACATTAAGAANAGAAATGGTCGTGTTTACCCTATGGAAGTATTAGAAAAAGAAGTAAAAAGATATAATAAAGANTTTATTGANCGTAANAGAGCTTTTGGTGANTTAGGACATCCTGAAGGACCAACTGTGAATCTTGAAAGAGTTTCACATATGGTNACAAANTTAGAAAATGATGGTAANGGNAATTATTACGGNGAAGCNAANATTACTGATACNCCATATGGTAANATTGTTAAAAGTCTTATNAATGANGGTGCTCAGTTAGGAGTTTCTTCAAGAGGNATGGGNTCTCTGGAGAANANAGGTGGNACNAATTATGTTAAAAGTGATTTTTATTTAGCNACTGCNGCTGATATTGTTGCAGATCCNTCTGCTCCATCNGCCTTTGTACAAGGTGTTATGGAAGGTAAAGAATGGGTTTGGGANAATGGAATATTACACGAAAANGATNTTTCTGAAATACANAANGANATTAATCGTGCTAGGCGTGAAGAAAATTCTAANATAGAAGCTCACGCTTTTGAAAAATTTATGCGAAAACTCANAAAATAATAAATAGTTATACGCAAATNTCTTATTTCATGAAATAAGGAGAGATAAATGACAGAAGAAAANANAAGAATTGATGAAGCTCCTAAGGGTGCAGCTGCTCCNAAAGCGGGTGCTGGTAAAGCAGACGCTTTGNNAAAAGCAGGNGACTNNGAAGATTTAGGTCCAGCGGTTGTAAAACCAACAGANAAAAATCCAGACGCTGCTAAAAANCANAAAAAGGATAAANNNGCTCCTACGAAAGGTGCTCCTTCTCCNGAATCGCAAGAAAAGGTTAAGGAATCAAAATCTAAAAAAGAAGGTATGCCACCTTGGTTAGACAAAGACAAGAAAAATGGCAATGGTAAAGATGATGATGAAGANGAGAANAAAGAACAAAATGATGATGATGAAAAGAAAAATGGTGAGGANGAGGATGATGTTGAAGAAGCAAAANTAACAGAATCCAGACCAAAAACNAAATCAGGNATGATTCAAGCTATGTATGACAAATTAAATCTAATGAAAAAAGCGGATATTTCTGCTAAATTTGATAAAATTGTAGCACAGTTTGGAGATGATGANGAAGGTGAAGATCCTGAAAAAGATGATGATGAAAAAGANGCNGAANNAGCTGCAGCTGTCGAAAAGAAAGAAGCAGTTGAAAAAAGAGTTAAAGANATTGATGTAAAAGATGATGTTGAAGCTCTTGTAAAAGGNGACAGTTCTTTATCAGANGAATTTAAANNAAAAGCCGCAACAATCTTTGAAGCTGCTGTTAAATCAAAAGTAAAAGCTGAAATCGAAAGATTAGAAGGTGAATANGCAACTGAATTAACAGAATCTAAAAAAGAAGTTANGGATCTATTGGTAACGAAAGTTGACAATTACCTAAACTATGTTGTAGAAGAATGGATGAAAGANAACGAATTAGCAATTGAAAAAGGTATCAAGGGCGAAATAGCGGAAGACTTCATCGGCGGACTTAAACAACTCTTTGAGGATCATTACATTGATGTACCNGATGAAAANTACGATATCTTGGACGCTAAAGAAAAAGANATNGANGANNTNAAANNTAAAGTTAATGANNTGACTGAAAAAGCAGTTGANGATAAGAAACAGATTGATGANTACAGNAAAGANGACATTTTGGAACATGTAACTTCTGGTCTTGCAGACACAGAAAAAGAAAAAATGAAATCTTTAGTAGAAGACATTAGTTTTGAGGGCGCTGACGAGTACAAAAAGAAACTATCTACAATTAAAGAAAGTTATTTTGGTACAGGTAAATCAGCACCAGAATCAACAGAAAATGTTGATTCAGTTAACACCGATAATGGTANCACAGTAGATGTTTCAGNTNNAATGAAACGCTANACGGATGCGATTAGTAGGGCAAAAAGTAGAGATATCTACAATAAATAAACTGNAAAAGGGGAAATATACAAATGTATAATTCAGAAAACTTACAGGAAAAGTGGTCGCCAGTTCTTAATCATGCGGATCTACCAAAAATAGATAACCCATATAAAAGAGCNGTAACTTCCATTATCCTGGAAAACCAAGAAAAAGCAGCTAAAGAAGACCAAGCGTTCTTGGGAGAAATTGCGAATGTGACTGGTGACAGCGCAGTAGCAAATTGGGATCCAATCCTAATATCTCTCGTAAGACGAGCTATGCCTAANTTAATTGCTTATGATGTNTGNGGTGTTCAGCCAATGACAGGTCCAACTGGACTTATCTTTGCAATGAAATCCAGATATACTTCTAATTCAGGTACAGAGGCGTTATTTAACGAACCTGATACTTCATTTAGTGGTGGTGGAACTCATAGTGCTACATTAAATCCTGGTCTGATGAATGACACTACTACTAGTGTAACTAGTGGTACTGGTATAGCGACAGCAACTGCTGAAGCTTCTTCATCTTTCGCAGAAATGGCATTCAGTATTGAGAAATCAACTGTAACTGCTATTACAAGACAGCTTAAAGCTGAATATACTATGGAACTTGCTCAAGATTTAAAAGCAATCCACGGTTTAGACGCTGAAACTGAATTGGCTAANATNCTATCTGCTGAAATCCTTGCGGAAATCAATAGAGAAGTTATTAGAACAATTTATGAAAAAGCTAAAAAAGGTGCTAACATCAATACTACTACAAGTGGAACATTTGATTTAGACACAGATTCNAATGGTCGTTGGTCAGTTGANAAATTCAAAGGACTAATGTTCCAATTAGAAAGAGATGCTAACGTAATTGCACAAGAAACTCGTAGAGGAAAAGGTAATATAATTATCTGCTCTTCTGATGTTGCTTCTGCTTTACAAATGGCTGGTGTGTTAGATTACACTCCTGCATTAAACAACAGTCTTAATGTTGACGATACTGGTAATACTTTTGCTGGTACTGTNAANGGAAGATTTAAAGTATATATTGATCCATATGCAAGTAATAATACTGCNGCTCAATATTATGTTGTTGGTTATAAAGGTACTTCACCTTATGACGCTGGAATTTTCTATTGCCCATANGTACCACTACAAATGGTTCGTGCCGTTGGCGAAAACTCTTTCCAACCAAAAATTGGTTTCAAAACTAGATACGGTCTAATTAGAAATCCNTTTGCGGAAGCATCCAGCNCAAACAACTGGTACTGGAACAGACCAAGCAAATATATATTACAGAATGGTTAAGGTTACAAACCTTATGTAGGATTCATTTCCTCCATGAAATTAGAAGGGCGCNNTANNGCGCCCTTTTTTTTGGCGTATATATAGTTAAGTAGAATAATTTACACACATAAACACACAAAGGAGATTATTATGTCTATAAATAAAAACGCATATGAGATNCGTGCTGATATTCTAAATCAAGCACAAGGTCTTGTAATGACNANATACGANAANGANTTNCAAGTATGGGAANNNTCNGTANNAAGNCATCCNGANTCAGGNAACATTNTANNAACAAAAGATGTGCCTGCATTTCCAACTACTGATGAAATATTAAAAACTGCAANTGAGTTATATTCATTTGTTGATACAAAGTAGTCATATGATAGGGGGNGCTTCGGCNCCCTTTTTTTTNCCTTATAAATANTAGTATGACAGATACAACATTAACAAGTAAACAACCAGNNAATTTNGATTATGCTGATCCAACGAAATTTAAGTTTCAGATATCCAAATTACCTACGGTGGAGTTCAATACTACAGCNGTAACTCTTCCNGGTATTNCTTTANCNGAAATCNNACAACCTACAAGATTACAACANTTNAGAATACCAGGTANTGATTTAACATTTGAGGATTTAACAGTTACATTNCTTGTNGATGAGGAATTAGCAAATTATCGNGCAATNCATNATTGGATGGGTGGATTAGCACAAATGGATAGTGATGAAAAATACCAAGAATTGTTAGCTGCANGTGCAGATAGGATGCCTAGGTCTCAAAGTAGGGGTGTTCAAACAGAANCAGGTAAANNTTATCCTGCAACACCAGATGGTGCNATTTATTCAGACGCTAAATTGATTGTATTAACAAGTAGAAATATACCTAAAGTTGAAATAACTTTTATAGATTGTTATCCTAAANCTTTNGGTNCGTTNGAATATANTCAAAATGNAACAGATACAGAATATCTTTCAACACAATTAACTTTTGGTTATAAGTACCACGAATATACNACACCATTTTAAATGNTTTAAGTAAAAAATTNCTCTCTAGTGCTAGACNTTTNGGNNANTATATGATATAATATAGTTATGAATTTAGAAGAATTACAAAATGAAGTGGATAAGGATTTAAAGATTGATGATACAGAATTGGATGTAGAATCTTTAAACACGCCTATATTACACGCAAAATATCTCAAACATTTTTCAACATATTCTCTTATGCTTAAAAAAGTGGAAGGTGAATATTCTCAATTATATAAAAGTAAATGGTTATTCTATACTGGTAAAGCAGACCCCGAAGAATATAAGAATAGTGATTTTCAATTAAAAGTTTTACGGCAAGATGTGTCAACTTTTATAGATGCTGATGAAGATATAATTAAACTATCACAAAAGGTATCTTATCTTAAAGTTGTTTGTAGTTATTTGGAAAATACATTGAGGCAAATAAACAATCGAGGTTTTCAAATTAAAAATGCAATAGATTGGAAAAGATTTACGGAAGGTGGTATGTGATTTTTTGTATTGGTAATGGTGAGAGTAGAAAAGATTTTGATTTAGAAACATTACGCAACTATGGTAAAATATATGGTTGCAATGGATTGTATAGAGATTTTACCCCAGATGTTTTAGTGGCAATGGATTTTAATATTTGCCATGAGATATACCGTTCAGGTTATGCTTTCAAGCATCCTGTATATTTGAAACAATGGACAAAGTGTCCGGCTAGTATGTATTCAAAATTATTCTATAAAGAAACTATAGATAAGTTTATTGGTGGAGTTGATAATGTAAGTGTATATACAAATGAATGGTCTTGGCCAAATCAAAAGAAAAGATTTTTTGTTTGTTGGGCGAACAATAAAGATATAATGGAAAAATTGAGAGAAGAACGAAAAGATTGGCATGAAGATGATTATAAATTACATTTAAGTAAGGACCAAGAAGGTTATACTATTACTTGGACAAAGAAGAAAGATAAGGTAATGGGATTTGGTAAGTATAAGAATGATAAAACAAATGCTGGTATGTTAATAGCATATATGGCGTCAGATAAAGATGATATTATTTACTTAATAGGTTATGATTATTATTCTAAAACAAAAACAGTAAATAACTTATATAAAGGAACAAAGGGTTATGTGGGTGAGAAGGCAGCTTCTATTAATCCACATAATTGGATAACACACACGAAACTATTATTAAATAAGTTTCCTAATCACAAATATATTCATGTGGGAGAAGGTAAACCTTTTGATGAATTGAAAGATAGAACAAATATAGAATGGATTACATACCAACAATTAGATGAGCGACTTAACAGTAGAATACTTTAACGAAGCATTTATTAAATGTAAAAGTGAAGATTTAGGTTTGATTCAGGACTTATCAGACTTTTTTACCTTTCAAGTACCAGGTGCTAGTTTTATGCCATCTGTCCGTGCTAAAAGGTGGGATGGTAAAATACGATTATTCTCTAAAGCAACAGGTAAAATTTACGGCGGTCTGTTACCTTATATTACTGAATTTTGTCGTAGAAACAGACATACAATCATACTACCCAGCTCGTTAAACACCCTTGGTGCTCTTGCTATGAAGGATATTTCCAAGTTTTGTGATGATTTATCATTAAAAACGAAAAAAGAGAGCTTAACTATACGAAACTATCAATTAGACGCTATTCATCATGCTCTTAATAATAAGAAGACAATATTACTTTCCCCTACTGCAAGTGGTAAGTCTTTAATCATATATTGTATCATTAGAATGATGAAAGTATTAGGTAANAGGTGTCTNTTGATTGTACCAACAACAAATNTGGTGGAACAAATGTATAGTGATTTTAAGGACTATGGATGGAATGCTGAAAAATATTGCCATAGAAAATATTATGGTTATGAAAATGAAACAGANAAACCTGTTNTGATATCCACTTGGCAATCATTAGCAACATTTGATAAATCNTTTTTTACAAATTTTCAATGTGTNATAGGTGATGAAGCTCATTTATTCAAATCAAAAGAATTACAAAGAATTATGAGCTCATTAATAAATGCNAAATATAGAATAGGTACTACTGGCACTTTAGATGATTCAAAAACACATAAGTTAGTATTAGAAGGTTTATTTGGAACAGTAAAGAGTATAACAACAACAAGNGAATTGATTGATGANAAACANTTAGCTGATTTAAAAATTCAATGTATTGTCTTAAAGTATCCTAAAGAAGAATGTNTCCAAGTAAAAAAAATGAAATACCAAGAAGAAATGGAGTATATTGTTACACACGAAAAGCGTAATAAGTTTATAACGAATCTTGCTAAAGGATTANATGGTAANACNTTNGTTTTGTTTCAATTTGTTGAGAAACATGGAAAAAATTTATTTGATGTAATGAAAAAATTTAAAAGAAANGTNTTTTTTGTNTATGGTGGTACAGAAACAAAAGATAGAGAAACAGTAAGGAGTATAACNGAAAATGAAAAAAAAGCAATTATCGTGGCATCATTTGGTACTTTTAGTACCGGTATTAATATTCGTAATCTTCATAATATTATTTTTGCTTCNCCAAGTAAATCTAGGATTAGAAATTTACAATCAATTGGTAGGGGNTTAAGANTAGGAGATAATAAGAAAAGTGCGACCTTATATGACATATCAGATGATTTTGGTTATAAAAGTTATCGTAATTATACTATGGGGCACTTTATGGAAAGAATAAATACTTATAGTGAACAAGAATTTGATTATGAAATTCATAACATAGANTTAATATGACAGATANAAAAGAAANAGTAAAAAAACCNGTAANNCCTGAAACNCGCATTGTTCGTTTNGTAAGNGGTGAACANNTAATTGCTAGTATATCAGCTTTNCCTACAGAAGATTTTGTTAAGTTATATNNTCCNTATAAAATAGATATTTANNNTATGGAACCTGAACCNNNAANTTTATGGTCAGAAGAAAGAATGGCATTAAAACCTTGGTGTTTTCAAACTACTGATTCAGTAATTATTGTTAAAAAACAAAATATTCTTGCATTAGCACATCCTACTAAATCAATAGTGGAGTATTATACCAATATAAAAACAGGTAAATTTCCACCTATACGAACAGGAACACAACCAGTCCCAATAATAAAAAAAGATAATAAAACAGAACAAGTTCCCAAANATCACCAAAAATTGCCAGCACCAGGAGAAGAATTTAATCGTTTGTTGGATGCTATGGAAAGTGATGAAGAATATAATGAATTATTTAATTATTTAAGAGGTAAAAGGACCATTCATTAAGCTTAATCTATATTTGAAGGAGGCACATGCCTATTATACACCATTTTGTATAAAATGTCAAGCAAAAAGACCAAAAAAAATGAAAAAAAATTAGATTTTTATGACCAAATGAAAAAAGAGCAAGAGCTCTTAAAAATGGGGTTAGAGGAATCAATTCGTCAAAAAAAACGAAAGATTAAATAAAAACAAAATGAAAGATTGACTTTTTCCTGTTTTTATGATATAATGGAGATATTATGAATAATATTAAATTAAAGAAACCTAAGCCAAAGGAACACTATGTTAATAACAAAGAGTTCCTAGAGGCAATGAAAACATATAGAGATAGTGTTCTTTCAGCTCGTAAAAGAAAAAAACAAGAACCACCAATAAGTGATTATATAGGTGAATGTTTCCTAAAAATTGCTAATCACTTATCTTATCGACCAAATTTCATTAATTACACATATAAAGAGGATATGATTTCTGATGGTATAGAGAATTGTTTGCAATATGTAAGTAATTTTGATCCAGCTAAGTCTAGTAATCCTTTTGCTTATTTTACACAAATCATATATTATGCATTTATTCGTAGAATACAAAAAGAAAAGAAACAAACCCTTATTAAACAAAAACTTATAATGAAAGCAGGTTTAGATGATTTGGTTTTACAACCAGGTGATGATGGTGCATTTACAAATCAATATACTGATTTTATGCAAAGGAATATGGTAGTTGATGTAGAAGAAAAACCAAAAGTAAGAAAGAAAAAAAAGAAAGAACCAAGGAAACTTGAATATTTTATGCAATGAAAATAGCGTTAATTACAGACACCCACCTTGGTGCTCGAAATGATAACCCTTATTACGCTGATTACTTTTATAAATTTTTCGATACTATATTCTTTCCTTATATAAAGAAACATAATATCAATACAATTATTCATTTAGGTGATATAGTTGATAGGCGAAAGTTTATTAATTTCAAAACATTACAAGATTTCCGTAAAAAATTTGTTGACCGTATAAAGGATATGGATGTCCATATTATTGTGGGCAACCACGATACTTATTATAAGAATACAAATGAGATAAATGCTCCAAGGGAATTAATCAATCATTTTAATATTTACGATAATCCTATAAAAATTAATATTGGTGGTATGGATATGTTAATATTGCCGTGGGTTAATTCTACCAATGAAGAAAAAACGGTAATGATGTTGGAACAAGAAACAGCGGATATTGTATTAGGTCATTTAGCAATAAAAGGTTTTGAGATGAATAACGGTTATATGTCAGATGTAGGTTTAGAAAGACATATGTTTAGACGATTTGAAAAAGTTTTAACTGGACATTTTCATAAAAAAGTAGATGATGGTCAAATATATTATTTGGGTTCACCATATGAATTTATGTGGAGTGACTATAATTGTCCTAAAGGTTTTCATATCCTTGATACAGAAACAAGAGAAGTGGAAAGAATTAAAAATCCACTTACAATACACCATAAAATAAACTATAATGATGAATTAAATGATTATAGTAATTATGATTATTCACAATGTAAAGATAAATTTGTTAAACTTATTGTTGACAAGAAAAAGGATTATTATCTTTTTGATAAGTTTATAGATGATATGTATAAGAAAACAAATGTTTATGACTTAAAGATTATTGAAGATTATTCAGATTTGGATGCTTCAACAGTAGCAGATGATATTGCTGAAAAAAGTGAAGACACACCGACATTACTAGAGAATTATATTAACCAAACAGAAACAAAACTAGATAAGAATAGATTAAAAACATTAATGAAGTCTTTATATACAGAAGCAGGAGATGTTGAAGTATGATAGTATTTGAAAAAATAAGATGGAAAAACTTTTTATCTACTGGTAATCAATTTATAGAAGTTGAATTAAACCAATATCAGGATACTCTTAT
>PBYU01000058.1 GCA_002730035.1 Gammaproteobacteria bacterium
TCATGCTCATGGTGGCTTTTCTTTATTCTCAGAGCGTGGTCTCTACTGTCTATATTGCTTTCGTCGTCATGGTGATTACCGGTGCGATGATTGCGCTTAATCGCTCTTCACAGTTAGTCGATACACCCGGGACGGCCCGCCTGGCCCTGAAGATTACCCTGCAGGCACTGCCACTCACGGTAGTGTTGTTCATGCTGTTCCCGCGAATCGCACCACTGTGGGCCGTGCCGATTCAAAGTAGTGTCAATTCAACCGGGGTCACCGATGAAATGTCTCCTGGAGATATCAGCCAGTTGGGTCGTTCTGCCGATCTGGCATTCCGGGTGCAGTTTGAGAATGCCCTTCCACCACTGCATGAAGACCTGTATTGGCGCGGCCTGGTACTGGATAACTTCGATGGTGAGACCTGGCGCAGGACGCGTTCCAATTCCTCCTACTCAAATGCTACCCGGTTAGCAAACTTCCGTTTGGACTGGGAAGACAGGATTCGTATTGCCGGTGATGCGTTGCACTACAACGTGATATTGGAAGCTACGCAGCAGCCCTGGATCTATGGACTGCATCTGGCGCAGCCCGTATCGCAGAATCTGCTGCAGAGTCGTAATTTCGAGATCTTCAATAACGGTTTGACAACCCAGCGACTCAGTTACGACCTGACCTCCTATCGGGATAATCGGACCGATATGATTTTATTGGGCAGCCAGCAACGCCGTAATCTGAGGCTGCCTGAGGAGGGTAATCCGCAGAGTCGTGAATTCGCCAGACAGTTACGAGCCAGCGTGGCAACGGATCGGGACTATGCTTACGCGGTGCTGGCGCATTTTCAGCAGAATGAATATTTCTACACGCTGAATCCTGAGCTGTTGGGGGATGACAGGATTGACGACTTTCTGTTCAATACTCTGGAAGGATTCTGCGAACATTATGCCAGTACCTTTGCATTCCTGATGCGGGCCGTTGGAGTTCCCTCCCGGGTGGTCGTCGGCTACCAGGGCGCCGAGTACAATCGCTTCGAAGACTACATGATGGTCTACCAATACAACGCCCATGCCTGGAACGAGATCTGGCTGGAAGGCGAGGGCTGGGTACGTTTCGATCCCACCGGCGCGGTATCTCCGGAACGTATCGAGCTTGGTGTGGAGGAGGCTCTCAGGAATGACCCCGCCTTCCTGGAAGAGTCACTGTTCTCAGCCGTACGGCTCGGTGGTGTGGGGTGGATAAACAGCCTCAGGTTACGACTCGACGCCATCGAATACGAATGGAATCGTCGTGTCGTCAACTATGAAGAAGACATACAATTTGAATTGTTCGAGCGCTTGTTTGGAGAAGTAACCGAGCAGAAAGTCTTGCTACTACTGATTGGCCTGGCTGGCCTCGTTATCGTCGTAGTGGGATTTACGGTAATTCGTATCGAACCCCGCTCGAAATACAGCCCGGTCGTGAAGGCTTACCAGGGCGTGGGCAGAGAGCTAGAGAAAATCGATCTGGGTCGCAGGCAGGGGGAGGGCCCATTGGACTATCGCGATCGGGTAATCGACGCGCGGCCGGAACTGAAAGAACTCATGACGCAGCTAACTGAGTTGTACATCAGCCTAAGCTAACAGTCTAAGTCACCCTGCGAAGCGCAGATTAACCGGGGTTTGAAGCAATTCAAGAGTTTCCTCAGTCAATTGAGGTTCAAGCTGCTACCCATTGCACGAATGCGGTAGAGCAGAGATTAACCCCCGGAAATTTTAACCCTGGCGCCGCGTTTTTCGAAGAAGGACTCGATCTGTTGACGCTTGTCTCCCTGGATTTCGATCACACCGGGCCGGGTGGTTCCTCCGCTTCCGCAGTGCGCCTTTAACTGTTTGGCAAGCGCCTTCAACTCGTCTGCCTGCAGTTGCAGGCCGGTAATCAGCGTAACTCCCGCTCCCTTACGGCCCTTGGTTTCTCGCGCGATGCGTATCACTTCGTCCGGATTGGTCGGGAGGACCTGCTCTTNGGGGCAGGAGCATTTGCGTAGTGGTTTACCACAGCGTNGACAGNTGTTACTTCCTTCGGTGGAATAGACCAGGCGAGACTGGCTCAAGACGTCNCCTCAGGTTTTATACAGCGGGGGAAGGGCGTAGCGTTGGTGGCGCCGGTATTGCCTGTAACTCTTCAGCCTGGTGCGGCGCAGACCGGCTACCAGTTTCAAGAGCTGTGAGGGGTTAAGCGACACAGTCGCCGATTGTCGAGAGTCCATATTAAATAAGTCAGACTGTATTGCATGCACATGTTNATGCAATTCCGGCGTTTCATGCTGCTGCAGAATATCTTCCATGGTTAAAACGTCACGGCAATCAAGAAAATGATCACACCATTGGATAAGGGTCAGGCGTATCTGGTTCAGGTCATTGCCACGGCAGGCTTTAGCGAGTTGCCGATAGGCGACCGCTTCGTTGTTCTCGGGGCTGTATCTGGCGGCGATGGTGGCACGACGAGCGGCGATGAACGCTACGATCTGCTCTCGATTGGGTGCCAGCACCAGTCGGTAGACACTGAATGCAACAATGACGAAGGCCNATGTGATGAGGTAGTTCAGCCAGGTAGCGTCGACCTCGATAAATTCAGCTTCTGCCTGTGCGTCGATCATCTCCTGATCGACCACCGGCGCCGCTTCCAGTAANTCTTCGATGTCGACACTGCTGGTGACCGTCTGTTCGGAGGGTACTGCACCCTCAATGGTGGCTACAGTAATGCGAGTGGCAGGTATGGTGGTGGCTTCCTGCTGGTCGGTGTTGATATTCCACCAGGGGATGGAAATTTGCGGAATTTCGATGTCTCCCGCCTGGGTTGGTACCAGCGTCATGGTCTCTACCCGGGTTCCCACGATGCTGCCTTCGACAAACGTGCGTTGTATGTCGGGGGGGTCGGGATACAGGTTGAAATTTTCGATCTCGCTCGGGCTGAAGGGAGGCAACACCGCACCATCGACTCCGTCGGCAACCATGGTGATAGTGCGAACCGCGGAGTCACCAACCCGAAGATTTTGAATGTCCGTACTCCAGGACTCTTCCAGCGTAAGGCCAGCTACCGGCAGCCAGAAATCGCTGCGCTGGACGGCAGCCGGCCGCTCCGCCACATCGATAGTTATGCCGTCGATAAATGCAGTAACACGACGTGTGTTCAGATTGCGAAACACGAAGTTGCTGGAGCCATCGGTTACCTCACCGCGAAACAGCATATCGGGGATATCCAATGGGCCACTGCGTTGCGGGAAGATGACAAAGCGCTTCTCGTAAACNCCATAGCGCTCGCCATCGATNAGTTTCTCATATTGGTTGGGCGAGCCGATCAACTGAATAACCGTATCAGCCATTTCCAGGTCGGTGAACTGTGGATTACGAATGCCGGCGATGGTGTAGTAGAGTCTGACGGTATATAGCAGTTGTTCCTGTACGTAGACTGTGTCTTTGTTGACCTCGGTTTCCAGGAACAGTTCTTCACTGGACTGGTTCGAACGTGGCCCTTCGTTTATCACATTGATTGCAATTGGGCCGGTTGGAGTGCCGTTGATCTCCAACGAAGGTATATCGAGTTCTCCTTCGGTAAGCGGAAACAGCGTGACTATGTAGTCGGTCCAGGATTCTACCGCACCATTAACGCTTCTGATCTGGCTCGACGTGCGTGTGCCCAGCACATCGAAGTTATCTGTAAGAGGGGTCAGGTCTAACTGCATACCCTGACGTTGGTCGAACACCCTGATGGTAAATGTTAGAGTCTCGCCTCGCGCGAGTTCANTACGGTCGACCGAGACTTCAATCTGCTGCTCCTGGCCGGTGGCCAGCGAGGCAATCAGAAATATGGGGAGTAACAGGAAACGGGCAAGTCTGATCACCAGATCTGACCTCCGTTCTGAATGCTGTTAGCCGTACCATTCAACTGGCGTTGGCGGTACTGGTAGCGAAATTTGCGTCGCAGCAACTCACCGGGATCATCGTCGATGCGGCGTAGCCATTGTTCCAATGATTGCTGCTCTTCAAATTCTTCGTTAGTGGCCTCGCTGGGGGTATTCTGCTCGCTATTGGATTCCGAGCCTTCCTGGTCTTCAGGGGGCTGATTCTGCTGTTCCTGATCCTGCTGGTCTTCGTTGCCTTCCTCGCTCTCCTGGTCCTGCTGTTCGCTGTTCTCGTTCTCCTCCTCAGACTGATTCTGGGAGTTCTGCTCGGATTCGTTC
Organism: Gammaproteobacteria bacterium; assembly: GCA_002730035.1. Classification (GTDB taxonomy): domain Bacteria; phylum Pseudomonadota; class Gammaproteobacteria; order Pseudomonadales; family Pseudohongiellaceae; genus UBA9145. Next base: position 4,202 of record PBYU01000058.1, read on the forward strand.
TCCTGGCTGTCGCCATCCTGATTGTCGCCTTCTTCCTGTTGTTGTTGCTCCAGCAGGTCCTCGACTATCTCCTTATTGAAGATCGCATCGGCGTGGTCCGGTTCGCGCCCGATGGCAATATCATAAGCAGCAATCGCTTCTTCGTAGTTACCTGCCAGGGCCAGCGAATTACCCCGGTTATAGTGTCCGTCCGGAGTATCGCTGGNGCTGAACGCGGCGATAGCCGACTCGTAATCCTGGGCTCGATAGCTGGAGGTACCCCGCCAATCGGGTGCCTTGAACAGGGCTGCCGCCAGTCCATGGTCTTGATTCGCGAAGGCCTCGGCCGCCTGCTGGTCTCTGGTCTGCCACAGATCGCGCCATGCGAAACCCTGTGCCTGGGCATGCTGACTGGGAAACAGCAGGCCACTGCCACCCAGCAACACGATGCTGAACAGCCAGCCGCGCCGAAAGCTCAGGGCGCATAGCGGCAACACCAATAACAGCAGGAAAGGGCCAAATTCATACCAGATATCGAATTCTTCCTCCACATCACTCAATTGCGTGTCATCCAGGAGTTCGTTCTCCGTCAGTAGAAAGGCCAGGTCGGCATCGGATAATTGGATATCGTGATAACGGCCGCCGCTGCGGTTGGCCAGGGACTGCAGTACATTCTTGTTCAGCGTGGGGATCACCATGGCACCATTCTCATCGGTGAGGAAGCTACCGTCGCTGGTCTGTATGGGCGCNCCCGCTTCCGTGCCGATACCCATGATAAGTAGTTCGTAGCCGGTGCCCTGCAACTGCTCGGTGATCAGCAATTCCTGGTCGAAACCACTGATGCCGTCGGTCATGAACAGAATCTTGCCACGGGTCGCTTCGGCGTCTTCCAGCAGCCCGATAGCCATGTCGATGGCGGCTATCGGATTGCTGCCGAACAGGGGCATGATATTGGGANTGAGGGAGGGTACCAGCGCATCGATAGTGACGACGTCATCGGTTAGTGGTGTGACGGTGTGTGCATCACCGGCGTAGACCACCAATGCAGTCTGGCCTTCTTTGCGCAGTACCAGGATGTCCCTGAGTTTTCGTTTCGCCAGATCGAGTCGGTTGGGGGTGTGGTCAGGAGCAAACATGGAAAGTGACAGATCCATTACGATGACCATGGCGTCCTCACGCTTCTGAACCGGTTGGGGGAGCTGCTCCCAGACCGGGCCGGACATCGCGATAATGGACAATACCCAGGCGCCGAACAGCAGCATCAAGGGGGTGCGTTGTGCGGCATTCTTGCTGCGGTCCAACAGATAAGGCAGCAGAGACTTGTCGATGGCTTTATCCCAGGCAGTGACTACCGTGTTAATCCGCCACATCGCCACAAAAAATAGCAGGGTGGGAATCAGCGCCAGCAACCACAAGGGCCGTAGGAAATGAAAATCCTGCAACAGGTTGGCTGGAATCAACAGCTCCATCAGGCTTCACTCCCGCTGGCTTGTAGTGCGTCATCCTCATCCCGGTAGTTCTCTATGCGCGCCTTGCCGGCCAGCGAGAGCCAGGGAATCGAAAACAGAGCCAGGATGAAGCTGATAATCAGGGAGGCACCCAGCGGCCAGTAAAACAGCACCCGAGTCGGTCGATAGGTCTGTTCATCCTGCTCGATGGTTTCCAGCAGGTCCAGTTCCTCGTAGATATCAACCAGGTCATTGACATCGCGGGCTCGAAAGTAGCGGCCGCCGGTCGATTCTGCGATACGGGTAAGCACCGCCTCATCCAGCTCAGCAGAAGGATTGATAGCTCTCGCGCCGAAAAAAGTACGTTGCACGACCTGGTCGGCGCCGATGCCGATGGTGTAGATCTTGATACTTTCCTGTCGGGCCAGCTGGCCGGCCTGCTCCGGTGAGACCGCGCCGGCGTTGTTTACCCCATCGGTGAGTAGTACCAGCACGCGGCTGTTTTCCGGACGATTGCGCAGATGGATCACAGACAGACCGATGGCATCACCGATGGCCGTGGCTGACTCTTCGATGATACCTATCTCCGCTTCTTCTAATAGTGTGCCTACAGTCTCCCGGTCGAAGGTCAGTGGGGCCTGGATATAGGCATGGGCTGCAAACAGGATGAGACCGAGTCTGTCGCCTTCGCGGCGATCCACGAAATCACCAACAACTGCCTTGACCACATCGATCCGCGACGCCTGACGGTTTCCCACCACCATGTCCTGGGCTTCCATGCTGCCGGATATGTCCACAGACAGCATCAGGTCCCGGCCTGTGGAGGGCAGCTGTACTGGTTCGCCGAGCCACTGGGGCCGGCTGGCAGCCACCACGATCAGTAACCAGATAAGCGTACAGCAGATAAGATTTAACAGGCGGCTGCTGGTGAGGTTTTCACTGTCCGACTGAAGTCGGCTGAGGATGCTGAAAAAAGGTACGTACAGCGCCGCATCCTGTCGCGGGGCTCTCGCCACCAGGCGATAGATGAGTAGCGGTAAGGGCAGCGCCAGGAATACCCAGGGCCAGGTAAATTCGAGCATATGATTATTTAATCCTCATCCTTCAATGGGTATTGACTCGTTTTTTCCAAGGTAGAGACTGCTTATCCATGCCTGGCCCAAGCTGTTCATCGCGTTTACATCGACCTCAACTTTAGCCTGAAATCGCCCATAGCTGAGGGCTGCAGCCAGATCCTCGTTCAACTGGGAAGAGTCCCCTTTTTCCCGGATAAAATCAACCCAGTCACTGCCGCCGAGACCGGCCACGTTGGACCGGGGAAAGTGCACCAGCGCGACCCGGCGTATTACCGAATTGAATGCGTTGACGTATTGTAATGTGTACTCGTCTGGATCGGCGTCTTGGCTGCCGGCAAACTCCCGATAACAGCGATCCAGCTCGGCCAACGCATGCTGACAGATACGTTGTTGGGTGATGTGCCTGAGATAGCGCCTGGTCAGCAGAAAGCCTGCTACCAGCAACAGCAATGTCAACAGCCACCAGCCGGGTGCCGGAGGCCAATAACTCACCGCCATCGGCAGGTGAATATCTGCCAGCTGCTCTAGGAGTTCTTCGCTATCCATTCTCGGATTTGCTCTACCACGAGTTGATTGGTGCGCATCTTGATCAAGCGGATCTGTAACCTGTCCAGTTCAGTCTCCAGCCTCTCCGAACGCGCATGGAATTGTTCACGGTAGCGCATTCTGGCCTTGCTAGAATGGGTATTCAAGGCGCCTTTGTGGCTACCGTCGGTAATGCTGTAGATGCCGGGAACCGGCAGAGTTTCCTCCAGCGAATCATAGATGAAGCAGCAGATGACGTTGTTGTGTCTGGACAGCTGGTTCAGGTATTGCAGAGCCTTGTCATCCAGAGTGACAAAATCGGATATCACATACAGCGTGCTACCGGGTTTGGTGATTCTGCGAATCTTCCCCAGCGCGTGTGCCAGGCCGGGGCGAAAGTCTGGATCGGTAGGTATTTGTGACTCCGGGTCTGTGACGTGCTGCAGGCGCTGGTTATAAAGGAAGACCTGGTTCAGCAAATGCAGTGCCGATCGGCGACTGCGCTTGGGACGCACCAGGTTTGACTCGATGTCTGAGAACACCAAGCCCCCGACACGGTCGCCGTTGTCGATTGCGAGCCAGCAGAAGACGGCGGCAGCCTGTGCGGCAACCACTGACTTGAAGGCAATCTGGCTGCCAAAATACATATTATGGGTCTGGTCTACCGCGATTATGACGGGTCGTTCCCGTTCTTCACGAAACACCTTGGTAAACGGCCGGCCTGTGCGGGCAGTGACACGCCAATCAATCAGCCGAATGTCATCACCGGCCTGGTAGGGTCGGAATTCTTCGAAGTCGATGCCGCGACCGCGCATCTTGGATAGGTGTAGACCTGAGATTCCGGCTATCGAACGGGTGTGAGCAAGGTATTCCAGGTTCTTGGCGGCGTAGCGCTGCACCAGCAACTGCTGTAGCGTGATGATCGCGCCCTTGCTCTGATAGCGAGCATGGTGGGGATCGATTTGCATCTTAGCCGACATGGTGTAATGCCCCGGCGAATCAGGCGGAAGGGACGCGTTCGCGGATCGTTTCCAATACCTTATCTGGAGTCACACCGCTGGCTTCAGCCTCGAAGCTCAGCAATATACGATGTCGCAGTACATCGAACATAATTTCCTGGACATCGTCCGGGCTCACGAAATCGCGCCCGTGAATCCAGGCATAAGCCCTGGCACAACGGTCCAGAGAGATGGTTCCACGGGGGCTGGCACCGTATTCGAGCCAGCTAGCCAGATCTTCACCATAAACTTCCGGTTGCCGGGAAGCCATGATCAGTTGAATGATGTATTCCTCTACCTCCGGCGCCATGTGCATGGCGAGAATTTCCTGCCTGGCAGCAAACAGGTCTTCCTGGGCGATCTGCTTGGGTGGTTCAGGAACCTGGTGGCGCGCTTCGTTTCTCACCAGGTGAAGGATTTCGCGCTCCGCATCGATGGTCGGGTAAGTGATCGTGGCATGCATCAGAAAACGGTCGAGTTGGGCTTCTGGTAATGGGTAAGTGCCTTCCTGTTCAATCGGGTTCTGAGTAGCCATAACCAGAAACAGGGGAGGCAGCGTGAATGATTCACGGCCCACACTGACCTGGTGTTCGCCCATCGCTTCCAGCAGGGCAGATTGTACCTTGGCAGGAGCACGGTTGATTTCGTCTGCCAATACCAGATTGTGGAAAATCGGTCCTTGCTGAAACCGGAAAGAGCCGTCTTCGGGTCTGAAGACTTCGGTACCGGTGATATCGCTGGGTAATAAGTCCGGGGTAAATTGGATTCGGTGAAAATCGCCTTCTATGGCTCGAGAGAGGTCTTTGATCGCCTTGGTCTTGGCTAGTCCCGGTGCACCTTCAACTAGCAAATGGCCATCCGCCAGCAATGCAATAAGCAATCGATCGAGTAAACGTTCCTGCCCTATGATTTGTTGTGATAACCAGTTTTTGAGTTCTGTTATTATTGCATGATTGCTCATATTGCGATTTCTCTGTAGTAATGGAGCGCGTAAGACAAAGTCAGGGATTGTAAACGTTTTATGATGGATGTCTAGATGAACATTGTAGCGGAATGTAGCATTTTTACTGGCTCTGGGCAGCATTCGCAGAAGCGATTTTTGGACTTTTTGCAGGCAAATGAGTTGCTCATTGAGCTGGCTCAAGTTAGCTGCAATTACGTTGGAGAAAATTCAGTATGAGCCCTCGGCCGGTCGTAAATAAGCTGTCGCTTGCTTCTCTTAACCGGAGAATAGATAAGAACTTCAGAGGGACTAAAGCAAAAGGCTTGAAGCTGTTTGCCAGGAAATACTATGCCAGCTCGGCAGTTTCCGATTTGAGTAAGTTAAGCGATCAGCAAATCTATGAATCGGCAATGAATGGCTGGAAGTTCATCCAGCAACGCAAATCCAGATCACCCAAGATTCAGTTCGTGCACCAGAAATCCAGCCTGGACAAGCAGCACAAGGCTGGCACCAATATCTACATCCTGCTCAACGATATGCCATTTCTGGTGGATTCCATCAGGCAGGCTCTAAATCGGTCGGAGATAATCGTCAGGAGCGTTAACAACGTAGTACTGCAGGTAGAACGCTTCAGCAGCACCAGGAAAAACGCAGGCCATCTCAAGAATCTGGCGGTAAACAAGAGTGAGGGTTATCGTGCCGAGGCGCTGATCTGTATAAATTGTACCCCTATGGCCGAGTTGCAATGCAAGTTGATCGAGAAGGAAATCAGGGACACCTTGAAGCATGTCGCTGCCGCGGTGAAGGATTTCAAGCCGATGTGCAACAAAGCGACGGCAGTACGGGAGTCGCTACTCGCCAGAAGCAAATCGGTTCCCGTCAGCCCCGGTGAGCTTAGAGAGTCCTGTGAATTCATCAGCTGGCTGCTGAATAATCATTTCACTTTTCTCGGCTACGAAGCCTATAGGATAAAAAACCTTAAACGGGGGCCGGTCATCGAGTTGCAGAAGGATGCCTTGCTGGGTATTTCACGCCTCAAGTCTGGACTTAAACAAAGAGTCACTCTGAAGAGTTTACCGGCAGGCACAGGTGATCTGATTCTTAGAAAACAGGTCTGCAGCTTTTCCAAATCATCGACTCGCTCAAAAATTCACCGACCTGCTCACTATGACTATGTCTTGATCAAGGAATTTGATAAGCAGGGGAACGTGGCGATTGAGCATCGTTTTCTGGGACTCTACACCTCCTCGGTCTACTATCGCGCCGCGCTGGAAATACCGCTGATTAGAAACAAGGTAAATGCAGTCCTCGACCGCTCGGGATTTTCACCTAATGGCCATAGCATCAAGAACCTTTTACAGGTCATAAACGTATTTCCCAGGGATGAACTGTTCCAGATCAGCGAGGGTCAACTATTCACAACTGCACTGGAAATAACACAAATCCAGGAGACCCGCACCAGCAAGCTATTTATACGCAAGGATGCCTACGGCAAGTTCTTCTCGTGTCTGGTGTATGTGCCAAGAGATATCTACACCACTGAGGTGCGCATCAAGATTCAGCGTTTTCTGCAGCAGCATCTCAGCGCCGAAGAGGTGGAGTTCACTACTTATTTTTCAGAGTCAGTCTTGGCGCGTTTGCATTTCGTTATGCGGGTTCCTGAAATACATCGAGTCAAATACAAGCTCGCCGAGCTTGAAAACAGCATAATCCAGCTCATCAAGCCGTGGGACGATTCCTTTCTCGATGTGCTACTGCAGCTGTACCCGGACAGTGAGGCAGGCAGGCTTCAAAAAGTTTACACCCGGTGCTACTCCGCTGCTTACAAGGAGGTCTATAGCGCCGAGGAAGCTGTGAAAGATATTGCCAGAATCGACAATGTCGTAGCGAGCCAGGATCTTGCCCTGGACCTGAATACCTGCAGTTCAGAAATTGGCGCGGAATTGAGCTTTAAGATATTCAGCTATCGACATCAGCTGTTTCTGTCGGATGTGGTGCCCATTCTTGAAAATCTAGGCCTGAATATAATCAGCGAGAAGGCATTCAAGCTTCAGCCCGGCAGTGATCACACGGTATGGCTGCATGATTTTTCTCTCTATCGAAAGCGGAAGAGCGGCGATGTCTTTTGCGAAGAATTAAAAAACAAATTTGAAGCTGCCTTTAACGCGATTTGGCATGAGAAGATTGATGATGATACGTTCAATGAACTGGTCATTACCGGCAGAGTCGGTTGGCGCGATGCCGCCTTGATAAGAGCTTACTCGGCCTATCTCAAGCAGATTCAGTTCGGTTATAGCGCGCAGTTCATTGCAGCAACCTTGTCACAGCATGAGCCGATCGCAAAATTGTTGATTCGCTATTTTTACTGTCTGTTCGATCCAGCGTTGAAGCAATCCGAGCGCCGCAACGCCAAGCAACTCAGCAGGAAAATCCTTACCGCGATTGACGGCGTTGAAAATCTGTCAGAAGACGGCGTATTACGGACTTTTTTAAGTCTCTTCGAAGCCACGCTTCGAACCAATTACTTCCAGAGCGCAGAATCCGGTGAGCATAAGCATTACTTCTCATTCAAGATTAATCCGGAGCAACTCGATGGAATGCCGCTACCCAAACCGAAGTTTGAGATTTTCGTGTTTAGTCGACAGATGGAAGGCGTTCATCTTAGAGGCGGCCGGGTAGCTCGCGGCGGACTGCGCTGGTCGGATCGCCGTGAAGATTATCGCACAGAGGTGCTGGGCCTGGTGAAGGCGCAGCAAGTCAAGAATTCGGTGATCGTACCGGTGGGGGCAAAAGGAGGATTCGTCGTCAAGCAACCGGTACCACCGCTTGATCGCGAACAGTATATGTCCTCTGGCATCGATTGCTACCAGACCTTTATCTGCGGGTTATTGGATATCACCGACAATATCGTAGACGGAAAATTGCAGCCACCGGCTAAAGTGGTGCGGCGGGATGGAGACGACCCCTACCTGGTGGTCGCAGCCGATAAGGGTACGGCAACATTTTCAGATATTGCCAATCGCATAGCCCTGGATTATGCCTTCTGGTTAGGAGATGGCTTCGCCTCAGGTGGCAGCAATGGTTACGACCATAAGCAGATGGGCATTACCGCCAGGGGTGCATGGGTGTCGGTGCAACGCCACTTCAGAGAGCTGGGAATCAATATTCAGAAACAGGACTTCTCCGTGGTCGGTATCGGAGACATGTCCGGGGACGTTTTTGGTAATGGCATGTTGCTTTCCAGGCATATTCGCCTGCTTGCTGCCTTTAACCATCTGCATATATTCATTGATCCCAATCCCGATTCGGCGAGCAGTTACAGAGAACGTGCACGCTTGTTCAGAACATCCAGGTCCTCCTGGGCGGACTACAATGCAAAGCTGATATCCACCGGAGGGGGGGTCTTTCCTCGCCGCGCTAAATCCATTGCTATTACGAAGCAGATGCAGGCCAGGTTCGGGATTGAAAAGGACAAGGTCACTCCCGACCAGCTTATCAGCCTGTTGCTTAGTAGCCCGGTAGACTTAATCTGGAATGGCGGTATAGGGACCTACGTCAAGGCCAGCAGAGAGGATCATGCAGAAGTGGGAGACAAGACCAATGATGCGGTTAGGGTGAATGGCAGTGAACTGCGCTGCAAAGTGATAGGCGAAGGGGGCAATCTTGGCCTGACCCAGGCAGCGCGAGTGGAGTATGGCTTGCGGGGTGGCGTCTCATTGACCGACTTTATCGACAACTCGGCGGGTGTGGATTGTTCCGATCACGAAGTGAACATAAAGATCTTGCTGAACGAACTTCAGTCGAAGAATCGACTAACCGAGCGGCGCCGGAATTCCCTGCTGCAATCCATGACTGACAATGTCGCCGACTTAGTGCTGGCAAACAACTACAGCCAGGTTCAAACCATTGGCACCGCACAGACTCAGATGGATGTTCGTCATAAGGAGTACGCGGACCTGATCTCCTATCTGGAAAAATATGCGGGTCTCGATCGTGGCTTGGAATTTCTGCCAAACAAGGAACAACTGGAAGAACGCGCCTCCAGAGCGCTTTATCTCACGCGGCCGGAGATTTCTGTCATCACTTCCTATATGAAGATGCATTTGAAAGCCGAACTGGCTGAGGTGGAATATCTCGATGATGCCTACCTGCTGCCTTGCCTTTACAGTGCATTTCCAGCCAAGCTGATCCGGCCTTACAAACTTGCAATCCAGGCGCATACTCTGCGTCGTGAAATTGTCGCAACGCAGCTCGCCAACTCCATAGTGAATCTGCTAGGCCCCAGTTTTATTTACAGAATGGTGGAGTCCACGGCATCCTCGCTTGCGGAAGTAGTAAAGGCGGCTGTCATTGCACGTGATGTTTTTCAAGTGCAGCAGTACTGGCGGGAAATAGAGGAACTTGATTACAAGATTGCCACCGCTACTCAGGCAGAGATGATATCCCGCTTGATCAGGCTGATCAGGCGGGTTACCCGTTGGTTGTTGCGCAATCGTCGTTCTAATCTGACACTTACCGACGAAGTCAGATTCTTTACCAGCAGGGTCAGTCAGTTTCGCCGCATGCTACCCGCCAAGCTGCCGCCCGATTTCGCGCTGATGTATCAGGAAAAATATGCGAATCTGACGGATAACGATGTGCCGGACAAACTGGCGGTGGAAATTTGCCAGAGCGATTTCCTGTTCCCGGCCACCAGTTTCATCGAGATCAGTAATGCCAGTGGTGAACCGTTGGGAAATGTTGTGGACATCTATTATGCCATCGGTGAGCAGCTACAGCTGAATTGGCTGGGCAAAATAATCAACAAGCTACCGGTTGCCAACTACTGGCAAGCCCTGGCCCGAGAAACCTACCTGGACGACCTTGCCTGGCAACAGCGGGCGTTAACCGATAATGTGGTCAAGTCAGTATCACGCCGTTCGGCGGCGCGCACACGCGTAGCGCTGTGGGTTGCTGACAATGCAGTGCCTGTCTCCAGAACAAGCAATATACTGGCGCAATTGCAGGCTGAATCACAGCCGGATTATGCAATGTTTTCGGTGGCGATGCGGGAGCTGTTGACCCTCGCGCAAGCGTCTGCCCGCAACACTTAGTGCAGTACATCACGTCCAGCCTCGCCTTATGCACACGCTGATTTTCTATACTACGGACAGTTGCCATCTCTGCAAGCAAGCGGAAGTTCTGCTTAAGGAACTGCAAGCGGGCCACGATTTCATCCTCGAGTCGGTGGATATTGCCGCGGATGCCTCGCTCGTAGAGCGTTACGGAATCCGTATCCCGGTCGTAAAAAATGCACTAACCCTCGAGGAAAGACCCTGGCCGTTTCATCTGGTGGATCTGTTAGCGCTGATTTCGGGATAGTGAGCCGGTAGGTGAATTAGCAATGCACCACCTTATCGTCGAGGCCAAAAAGTCGCATGGCATTTTCCGTGGTTTGGCTGGCCAGGATCTGTGCGTCCTCATGCCGGTGTCTGGCGACTGTGTTCAGGACTTCAACGAGATGCTTTGGCTCATTGCGCCGGGAGCGTGGCTTGGGCTGCAGGGACCTGGGCAGCAGATAGGGCGCATCAGTTTCGATCAACAAGCGGTCGGCAGGGATTTTCGACACCAGTGACTGTAGAAGCTCTCCGCGCCGTTCGTCACAGATCCAACCGGTAATCCCGATGTGCATGTCCAATTCAAGGTAATCCATCAGTGCGGCTTCACAATCCGTGAAACAATGTATCACTCCGCCGCTTAACCGAGGCCGGTAGCGCCTCAATAAGTCATGCAATGCCTCATGAGCGTCACGTTGATGCAAAAAGACGGGTTTCTGCAGTTCCACCGCTAACTCCAGATGGCGTTCAAATAGGGCGAACTGTCGATCAGGCGGGGAGTAATTGCGATTGAAATCCAGGCCGGTTTCGCCAATCGCCACCACCTGCGCCTGGCCGGCCAGTTCTATGGCGGCGGACATATGGGCTGTACTAACACTCTGGGCTATGTGGGGGTGAAATCCCACGGTGCTGCTGAACAAGTCAGGGCGATTCTCGGATAGGGTCAGGGCAGCTTTGCTGGTGGGCAGATCGGTCCCTGTCAGGATGATATGCGCAAGGCCTGCAGCAATGGCATCCCCAACAACCCGATCGAAGTCAGGCTCGAAGCTTTTATGAGTTAAGTTGGCGCCAATATCGACCAGTTTCATCTATAAAATCCAGCTATGAGTGGCGCTGAGAGTCTATATGAAGCTTAAGCGCGGAACCAGTTTTGCCGAGAGCGCCCGGTCTGCCTGGCTATTGGGCGGTTTATGCCGGATAATACGGCTCTAGTTTAGAATGGGCCGGGAATTGAACTTGGACGCAAAAGTCATCAAAAAAGACCTGAATTGGGCGGAACTTGGATTTCAGTATCATAGGACTGATTTCAGGTTCTCTGCGTCTTATGAGAATGGTCAGTGGAGCGATGGTGAATTAATAAGTGAAGAAAGTATTGCAATTCACGAGGGCGCACCTTCGCTGCATTATGCGCAACAGTGTTTCGAAGGTCTGAAGGCTCAGGCAGCGGAGGATGGGCGCATCCTGTTATTTCGCCCTGATCTCAACAGCGAACGCATGAATCATGCGGCAGGCCGGCTGCTGATGCCAGACGTTCCTGGCAAGCTGTTTCTCCGGGCAGTGGAGGAGACTGTGCGGGCCAACTATGCCTGGATTCCTCCCTATGGGTCAGGTGCTTCTTTATATATACGGCCCATGCTGATCGGTGTGGGCGAAAACCTGGGATTGAAGCCGGCACAGCAATTCGAGTTCCGCGTGTTCGTATCACCGGTAGGACCCTACTATAAAGCAGCAGGACTTGCGGTTATCAGCCTGGCTGTCTCAGCGATGGACAGGGCGGCACCCAACGGGACTGGGAGCTTCAAAGTTGGTGCCAATTATGCGGGTGGCCTGCTTGCCACTCGCGAAGCCCAGCAGTTGGGAGCCAGCGAGGCGCTGTATCTGGACTCGGCCGAAGGGCGGTACATCGATGAAGCCGGGTCGGCAAACATCGTCATCGCCATGAAAGATGGCAAATTAATTACCCCGGCCTCACGCGCGATCCTACCTAGCATCACACGTCGTTCTCTGATGCAGATCGCAGAGCATACACTGGGCATGCAGACCGAAGAGCGCCCGATTGAGCTTCACCGGGAGTTCGCAGACTTCGAAGAAATGGGTGCCTGTGGAACGGCAGCAGTGCTGTCTCCTGTTGGGAAAATCTGGTTCGACGATGCGTGGCATACTATCTACCAGGACGGGCAATCCGTTGGGCCAATCATGCAGCAACTGTATGATTCTCTGATGGGTATTCAGAAAGGCGAGCTAAGCGATCAGTTTGGCTGGCTGCACGAAGTCACTGTCTAACCTTCCATGCAAAACGTAATTAGTGCCAGGTGGCACTGATTGTGGTTTTCATTTTTAATCCTCAAAATGAAACACTGTTAAGCCGAGCAGCGATGATTTATTGCAGAGTTCGCCCCAAAAAGCGGACCGGCTGATGCCACTTCGAATAGTTCACGGATACAAATCCCCCGGGTTGATGTGGCCATTAACAGGCCTGTGCGCTCATTGCAGCGGGCCATGAGTCGCCTTGATTGTGAGAGCTGAAGCATATTTTTTTAACAGAAAACTTGACCAACTGGCAACTTGCCCTTATATATGTGCGCTGCTTGGGTAGCCATAATTCAGATAACAGGACTAAAAAGTACCGCAAATGCCTAAATCACTGGTAATAGTTGAGTCGCCTGCCAAGGAAAGAACTATCAGCAAATACCTCGGACCGGAGTTCGTTGTAAAGTCCAGCGTGGGTCACATTCGTGACCTGCCCACCAGTGGTAGTGGCAAAGCTATTGATACCAAGGCGCGTGCTGCTGCCGCTGCGATCACTCGCAAGATGGCTCCAAAAGAGAAGGCGATCTATAAGAAAAAGAAAGCCAAGCAACAGCTTGTGACTCGAATGGGAATCGATCCCGAGCAGGATTGGAAGGCCAACTACCAGATTCTCCCGGGCAAGGAGAAGGTCGTAGCCGAACTCAAGAAGCTGGCCAGGGACGCCGAGAATATTTACCTGGCGACAGACCTCGACAGAGAGGGTGAGGCCATTGCCTGGCACCTGAAGGAATCCATCGGCGGCGACCCAGATCGTTATAAACGAGTAGTCTTCAATGAGATTACCAAGCGGGCAATTACCGACGCCTTCTCCGAACCCGGTGATCTCGATATGCGGTATGTAGAGGCACAACAGGCGCGCCGCTTTCTCGACCGGGTCGTTGGCTTCATGGTATCGCCCCTGCTGTGGGCAAAGGTCGCGAGGGGCTTATCTGCCGGTCGCGTGCAATCTGTCGCAGTGCGCCTGGTTGTAGAGAGAGAGCGTGAGATTCGCGCTTTTATTCCGGAGGAGTACTGGGAAGTCTTCGCCAGCCTGGAAAATAGTCACAACAGCCAACTGCGCTGCCAGGTCGTCAGGGAGAGTGACAAAAAATTTCGCCCCAACAGCAAGGCACAAACAGACACCGCCCTGGCAGTCCTCGAAGCGGCAGAGTTTGAGGTACAGGAGCGGAATGACCGCCCGACATCTTCTAAGCCGAAACCTCCGCTGATTACCTCTACACTGCAACAGACGGCAAGCACCCGGCTGGGATTTGGCGTCAAAAAGACCATGATGATGGCACAGCGGCTCTATGAGGCTGGTTACATTACTTACATGCGTACTGATTCTACCCATCTGAGTGATAACTCCACTGCCCTGTGTAGAGACTTTATCGGCAACAGCTTCGGAGCCGATTATGTGCCAGAGCAAGCACTTCGTTATAGCTCTAAAGAAGGCGCCCAGGAGGCTCACGAAGCGATACGACCCAGCGACGTGCGTATTGAGGCTTCACAGTTGCAAGGTATGGAACACGACGCAGTGCGACTCTATACGCTGATCTGGCAGTTTTTCGTGGCTTGCCAGATGCCGCCCGCCAAATACCTCAGCAGTAGCATACAGGTGCGGGCAGACCGATTTGAGCTACGAATCAAGGGTCGGATCATGCAGTTTGATGGCTACCTGAGAGTGATGCCTTCCAAGGAAGAAGATGTCGTGCTGCCCGATGTAAACGTCGGCGAAATTTTGCAGCTGAAGCAACTGGAACCCTTTCAAAACTTCACCAAACCGCCGGCGCGATTCACCGAGGCAAGCCTGGTGAAGGAACTCGAAAAGAAAGACATCGGGCGACCGTCAACCTATGTCTCTATCATTTCCACGATTCAGGACCGGGGCTATGTAAGGGTCGAAAGCAAACGATTCTATGCACTGAAGATGGGCGATATTGTGGCGGAGCGTCTGCAGGAAAGCTTCAGCGATCTGATGGACTATGATTTCACCGCCAAGATGGAAGACTCGCTGGACGAGGTAGCCACAGGGGGAACCAATTGGAAGGATTTGCTCGATGAATTCTACGCCGGTTTTACGAGTCAGCTTGCCAGGGCTGAGGCCGAAGACGAAGACGGGGGGATGCGAACCAACGATCCAACCGACACGGATGTTGAATGTCCGCAATGTGGTCGGTTCATGCAAATCAGAACTGCATCCACCGGTGTGTTTCTGGGTTGTTCAGGGTATTCACTGCCAGCGAAGGAGCGCTGTAAGAGTACGCTCAATCTAACCCCTGGCGAAGAGGCTATTCGAACTGACAACGCCGAAGAAGCGGAGACTCAGGAAAACATTCAGCTGCGCAACAAACACCGCTGCAGCCGGTGCAATACCGCAATGGATGCCTACCTGATCGATGAGAAACGCAAATTGCATGTCTGTGGCAACAATCCGGATTGCCCGGGTTATGAAGTGGAACCTGGCGAATTCAAGATCCGTGGTTACGACGGTCCTGTAATCGAATGCGACAAGTGTGGCGCCGACATGCAATTGAAAACCGGCCGCTTTGGAAAGTACTTCGGTTGCAGCAGCGCAGACTGCAAGAATACGCGCAAATTGCTGCGTAGTGGGGAGGCAGCACCGCCGAAGATGGACCCCGTCTCCATGCCGGAATTAACTTGCGAAACGGTTGAAGATCACTACGTGTTAAGAGATGGGGCTTCCGGCATGTTTCTCGCCGCCAGCAAATTTCCACGCAATCGTGAGACCCGTGCTCCACTGGTGGAAGAGTTGTTGCCTCATAAGCAAGAAATAGACCCCACGTACGCTTATTTGTTCGATGCGCCGAGCGAAGATGACAAGGGCAACAAGACCCTGATTCGATATAGCCGTAAGACTAAAGAGCAATATGTGCAGAGTGAGATAAACAAGAAGGCTACCGGCTGGAAAGCATTCTACAAGGGCGGAAAATGGGTCGTCACCAAACCCGAAAAGAAGACTGTCAAAAAATCGGCGAAGGCGAAGAAGTCCGCTAAGAAATAGCCCAGTGCTCGAGCAGGATCAGGTGCCCGGGCTGATCGCTTAAACGTTCCTGCGAATTATGCCGACACTGATTCCTTCGATTGCAAAATCGTTGCTACGCAGATCAACCTCGATCGGTGCATAGTCCGAGTTTTCGGCGATCAGATTCACACGGTATTTACTCCTACTGGTTTGCAGGCGTTTCACCGTAACTTCATCATCAATCCTGGCTACCACGATATCACCGTTATTGGCATGCCCGGTTTTGTGAACCGCCAGTAGATCATCTTCATAGATACCGATGTCTATCATGCTGGTGCCTTTCACGGTCAGCAGATAATCCGCTCTTGGAGAAAACAAGTCCGGCGGGATATCGCAATAATCAGCGATGGATTCCTCTGCTAGGATCGGGCTGCCTGCGGCAACCTGTCCGATGATAGGCAAGCCCAATTGCTCGTTGATGGGTAGTTTGATGCCGCGGGAGGTTCCGGGAAGCATTTCGATGGCCCCCTTACGAGCCAGCGCGCGCAGGTGTTCTTCTGCGGCATTCGGCGACCTGTAGCCCATATGCTGGGCTATCTCCGAGCGGGTCGGTGGAAAACCGGTGTCATGCATATAGTCTTTGATGTAGCCGAGAATCTCTTCCTGCCGGCTGGTCAGCTTGTGCATAATGACGCCCTCAGTAAAACAACAACTGTAATTATATACAGTTATCTGTCGATCACAAGATTTCTTTAGGCATCGATGTTGGCTTCTCTGCAGGACTAATCGAGTGTCGTGGCACGCGCGTAGCATGCTGTCACATCCCTACAAAAGGCGTCGCAGGGGATACGCATCGCGAGGAGAGGGTCCTTAGCTGAATGGGGCTTACAGGATTTGGAAGTCATCGCCGAGATCCATCAGCTCGGGTTCGATATCAGAAAGCGCACCTGAGAAGTTCTCCGGTACCAGGGTTTGATCGGAATAGGCCTGATCTTCGGTATTGAGTTCGTAAGGGCTACGCCAGTCTTCAGGAGCTTCGGCGGTTGTGAGATACAATTGTTTCCAACTGGAAGCATCGTATTCTCCAACCTCTCCATCGATCAGCTGGTACTCGATTGTGCCACCGGCTTCGTCTATTGCTACGACTTCAAACAGGCTGCCATTGGCCATATCCTGGTACCAGGCAGCAACTTCAGGCATGAGATTATTCATTGCCGTCTCTCCAGTCTATCTCCTGAACAAGAAGAATAACGCTACTTCAACTCTCCCGATTCACCCCATTTTATTGCTCGATTGAAGAGCCACTATAGATACTTTTAAAGGCAAAAAGAAAGCTATTTTTACATAAAAATTGTGACAAGCTTAGCTATTGAATTAACAAGAAAAGCTAACTGTTTGACACTTCTGAATATCTGCGCTCTTGTTCCAAATACCCAGCTGATGACTACGAACGCCCAATTGGACCTGTTAAAAATCTACCTCTTGACTCAGCGAAACACCCCAAGCCAATCTCACGCTGTATAAAACCACCTTGCTGGCTTAAAATTACAGTTTCCCGATGTGGGAAAATCCATGGAAGCGACGATCTGAAATTGCAATGAGAGAACCTGCTCAAGCCCTCGGTGTTTTAATGCTGGACCTAGAAGGTACTACTCTGAGTGCATCCGAATATGAGCTTCTACAGAGACCGACCGTAGGCGGTCTGATTCTATTCAGCCGGAACTACTCCGGGCCGACACAGTTACAAGAACTTATCGCAGCGGTACGGGCATGCAACAGCGACCTTTTGATAGCAGTCGATCAGGAAGGTGGCAGGGTGCAACGCTTCAGAGATGGGTTCCTGGAACTTCCGGCACTTCACAAAATAGGAGCCCGCTACGCAGATGACCCGGCCCAGGCTAGAGAGCTGGCGAGGCAATGCGCCTGGGCCATGGCGGCCGAGGTTCTTCATTGCGGAATAGACATCAGCTTCGCACCTGTACTCGACCTTTATAGTGCTGACAGTCCTGTCATAAAGGAACGTGCTTTCTCAGATGATGTCAGTCAAGTGACAGAACTTGCTAGCAGTTATATAAAAGGCATGAACGAGGCAGGCATGGCTGCCACCGGCAAGCATTACCCCGGGCACGGATTTGTGGCTGTGGATTCCCATAAAGAGTTACCGGTTGACGAACGCAGCGCAGAAGAAATTCTAAGCAGGGATTACCAGGTATTTGCCAACTGCATTAAGCTGGTGGCCGCCATCATGCCGGCCCATGTCAGGTATCCGGCGGTCGATTCCCTGTCGGCCGGGTTTTCGAAACGCTGGATTCAGCACTATCTTCGCGATCGTTTACAATTTGATGGTGTCATATTCAGCGATGACCTGTCGATGGCTGCCGCCCGGGATGCCGGCACGGCGCCGCAACGGGCCGAGATGGCACTGGCAGCAGGTTGCGATATGCTGCTGGTTTGTAATGACAGGCAATCGGCACTGTCTGTCGCGGATTGGCTGGAACAGAATGAAGTACCCCCAAGCGAGCGGATCGCTAACATGCGGGCGAGTCCAGCCGCGGCAATTGCGGACCTGTATAACGAGGATCGCTGGAAAATAGCGAGCGCCGCAGCGCGCTCGCTGACAGTAAGTACATGAGGAATATCAATATGTTTCTGGATAGAGTGAGTGAGTTGGGTTGGGGCGTGGAAGTTTTCGTGGTTGTCAACGCCACACTGTTAGTCAGGTTCATCGCTATACATGCTTTGAAGGTCGTGGGTCGCCAGTTCGAGAAAACCAGCAATGTCTGGGACGATGCCTTGTTTGAGGCGGCCAGGGCACCGCTGAGCTGGTTCATCCTCATCATTGGTTTGTTATGGGCGATCGAGATCAGCGGAGGCTATCTGCAGACTGAGCTGTTTTCCATCGAAAACCTCGATCTGGTCAGACAGCTGACGATCGTCATTCTGATCATGGTATTCCTGGTGAAGTTCATCTCGCTGGGTGAGGCCAGGATCGTGGAAAAGCTGAAGGCGGATGCCAGCTCGGAACAGACTCGTCTGGATCCAACCACACTGCATGCACTGGCAAAATTGCTGCGGCTGTCGGTAATTATTTCGGCGGTGCTGGTGGCGCTTCCTACAGTCGGGATCGAGATAACGGCCCTGTTAGCCTTCGGTGGCGTTGGAGGTATTGCGGTTGGTTTTGCTGCTCAGGATTTGTTGGCCAATTTTTTCGGTGGATTGATGATCTACATGGATCGGCCCTTCGCCATAGGCGACTGGATCAGGTCACCTGATCGTGACATAGAGGGAACAGTAGAGAGTATCGGTTGGAGATTGACGGTAGTTCGCACCTTCGATAAGCGGCCGCTGTATGTCCCCAATTCATTGTTCAACACGCTGGCTCTGGAAAACCCGTCGCGGATGAGCAATAGGAGAATCTATGAAACTATTGGTCTTCGTTACGAGGATGCCGACAAGGTGGGACTGATTGTCGAAGATGTGAAGCAGATGCTTAAAGACCATGAAGAAATTGATGCGACGCAGACCCTCATAGTCAACTTAAATTATTTCGCGGCGTCCTCGCTGGACTTTTTCGTCTATACGTTTACCAAGACCACCAACTGGATTCGATTCCATGAGATCAAGCAGGACGTGATGCTGAAGATAATCGGCATTGTCTACTCCCATGGCGCCGACTTCGCCTTTCCGACTACTACCATCGACGGTATCGATGCCATGGTAGCGGGTGGGGAGTTCTCGCAGGGGTCTCAGGACTAAATGGGTGAGCTTAGCCTTGAGCAGATCTCCGCCGTCAGTAAACGCGCCCGCTGTCTGCACACCGAGCAGCAGGTCGAGGCAGCCCTGGATGCAATGGCTGCTGCCATAACCGAGCGGTTGCACGATAGCAACCCGGTGCTGTTATGCATTATGAATGGTGGCTTGATCGTGTGTGGCAAGTTGGCGACGCGGCTGAACTTCCCCCTACAGATGGACTACCTCCATGCCACACGCTATCGCGATAAGACCGTGGGCGCCGATCTGCAATGGAAGAGTTACCCGGTGACGCCACTGGCCGGGAGGGTGGTGCTGATTGTCGATGATATTCTGGATGAGGGTGCGACGCTGGCAAGCATCGTCGAGTATTGCACCAAACAGGGTGCTAGCGAGGTATTAACCGCGGTGCTGGTCGAGAAGCAGCACGCGCGCAAGCTGTCAGACTTGCAAGCCGATTTCGTCGGACTCGAAGTCGAGGATTTTTACTTCTATGGGTATGGAATGGACTACAAGGGTTATTTACGCAATGCTGCGGGAATTTTCGCGGTGGCTGAGCAGGATTACGAAAGTTGACAACAGCAACGCCCGCCTGGCAGGCTAGTCAGCGGCTATCTCGACCAGTTCACCGATGCTGGTCAATAACAGCGCTGTTTTGATTCCCGCGTTGGATTCGGCGGCGAACAGCTTACGATATCTACACAGCTGTGCACTGTGCAGATCTGTCTGCCTGTCCTTGAACTGCTGCTGTGATAGCGCGGCTGGTTTTAGCGCCGACTTGTAATCGATTATCCAGCGATAACCCTGCTTATCGATAAAGCTGCGATCCAGGATGTGGTTATTCAGTCGGCCTGCGGAGAGAGTCTGCATGGCCAGTTCTGTTGAGCTTTGGCTGTGTGCATTATCGAAAACCCACTGCAGATCCGTATTCGAGGTCGTCGTAAGCACTGATGCCTCGATGAAGACCAGCGCCTGCTCTATGGCATCGTCTTCGAATCCGCAAGCCAGCAAATCACGCCGCCATCGCTGTTTCTGCTTGCTCAGCATCTTGCTGTCAAGTAGTGCCTTGTTTGTTACATAGCGCTGTAGCACCTCGTGAATGATATTGCCCACCTGAGCTTGCAAGGCGGGTTCGCCTCCAACTGGGGAATCCTGCTCTGCGTCAGAGGCAGGCTCGGAGGTCTCCTGAGCTACCAGGTTCGGTTCGACAGCAGCAGGTAAGTTGGCATGGGGCAATCGGAACAGTGAGGTAGGTTGCTGCAAGTCATCGATTAGCGATTGCCCGCTGCTCACTGCCGTTTGTGTAGCAACAGTTTCTATTAGTTCCTGCTGCTGCAACGCGCCCCAGATTGTAGCGAGCAGGGTACGAGACTCGGGTTCGGCCATTACATCGTCGCGCATCTCCAGCGCCGCCGACAGATGCACACTCTTGATAGCTCTGGTGACACCAATGTACATAAGCCTGGTGTTTTCGAGTTTTGCCTTAACCGATTTTTCAAACCGTAACAGTTCATACATGGGATTACTCGACTCCCCTGCGCCAGCCAGAGCCGCCAGAAACAGTTTGCGTTGACCCTCAACGTTGAGTCGTTCATGCCAGAGTAATAATTTGCGGTCTTCCACACGGGGGCGCCTGTCCAGTCCTGGCAAGAAGACGTGATCGAATTCCAGACCCTTGGATTTGTGGATAGTCATAATCTGCACCGGATTGTCATCCCCCGGTTCCGGGCTATCACTGATGAAAGTTTTCTCCACTTGCTCTTCGAACTTATCCATATCGATAAGCTCTCCTGAGAATTCCAGCTGATACACCAGGTCGAAGAAGCGTTCAACACTATCGGCCTCGAATGCAGACTTGAGTAGCTGCTCGCCTCCCAGCCGTACAAAAGCCTGTCGCAGTAGCCGGTTAAGCGGCACACGATCGCGATTTATAACGGCTTGCTCGAGTACGCTCGCCAGCAACTCGATTCTATGGGCCGAGTCGGCAGTCAGCGATTCTTTAGTCGCCGGGTCCAACAGGGTCTGCAGGATGCTCTGCTCCCGATGCAAATTGGCCAGCTGCAATAAATCTGCCATCGGAATGCCGCTCCAGGGAGCTCGCAGCAGGGCTAGCCAGGCAAGCCGGTCGGCCTGATTGGAGATGGCCCGGGTGAGGCTGGTCAGGTCGGAGATAATAGTCAGGTTGTCCAGCCTATCGATTTCCGTTGCGAGCCAGGTGATATTCGCCGCCCGTAGAGCCGGCAGTATATGCAGCAAATGTGAACGACTGCGCACCAGTATGGCGATGCGCTCGCGGCTTTTATCACTCCCGTTTGATTCACTCCCACCAACCCGTTGGCGAAGTCGGATTATCTCATTCGCCATATGGCGTGCCTCGGCATCGTAGGCTGTTGACCTGTCGCCGCTCTCATAGGTATAGCAGCGCGCCGTGACGGCGGGCTCAATGTCCTGCGGGTGGACTGCGGTGGAATGTGAATACTGTACAGCGCCTAGGGAACTATCATTCACAGGTGGAAAGGAGAGGGCGAAGACCCGGTTCACCCAGTCGACAATGCCGCCATCCGATCTGAAATTCGCCTGCAGGTCTATCGGCGTGACGGGCAAATGTTGAATGCCGTTTTCTCGCAAGGCAATGAAGAGTCCGACGTTGGCGTTGCGGAAGCTGTAACAGGATTGCATCGCATCTCCCACTACGAAAAATGTGCGCCCGTCTCCCGCTTCCCAACCGGCTGTGAGTTTATTCAGCAGCGCCAGTTGCGTGGATGACGTGTCCTGAAATTCGTCCACCAGTAGATGGCTAATCCTGTAGTCAAGCACCAGTGCAAGCTCGGTTGGATTGTCCTCCTCACCGAGCGCCTTGAGTGCGGCGTGGGTAACCTGGGCGTGATCGACTGTGTTGTGCGCGGCGAAACTCACTTGTAGCTGGGCAACCAGGGTTGGCAGCAGCGCGGTAAGGTCTCTTAAAAAATTAAAACTGAAATCTTCTTTGTCCAGGACCGGTAGCAATCGCAGGTAATGCAGGTTCTCAAGCAATTCCGCATGTTGTACAGCGGCCAGTTCAGCCAGTAGTTCGTGCATGGCATTCTTCTTGGTAGTCAATAGCTCTCGGTGCTCCTTGTCACTGGACGGAGCGGGGAAGCCCTCATTTTTTGTGACTTTGTTACGCCAGGCAGGAGTTGTGCGACTGGCGGTGAGCAATAAATTGGCAAGCGCCTGCCAGGTGGGCAGGTCTGCCGCAGTCGTGCCAGGCAACTGCATGAGTCCGAAGCAGTTATCGATGCTCGAGGCAGAGTCGCTGTCGAGCAGGTTGGCTGTGGCGAAGCTAGCCAATTCCACCAGCGGTTCTTCATAGGGTTCGATCAGCGTGCGCACAATTTGCAAGTGCTCTTCGATCAATTCCTGAAAATTCTGCATCAGGTACTCGAAGGCAGCATCCGGCGAGCTGGCGGTATCGACGATCGCCTCGATCCACTGGTCGCGTTGCTTGAGTAATTCGACCAGTAGTTTTTCGACCTTCGGGATATTGTTATCCAGGTGCAGTAGCAGCTTCCCCAGCGGCTCGGAAATAGGCAGATCCTTACCGAGTAATTGCAGGAAATCATCGATGGCCTGCTGGTAACATTCTTCAGGCCCGTCACTTACCGTCAGTGCTCCACCGAGGTTGGACAGTACGGGCAAATTACTGGCGAGAAAGTGACAAAAACTATCGATGGTTTGAATGCGTAAGCGATGTGGTGATTCGATGAGGTGCCAGGCCTGCTTTTCGTTGCGCTCCAACACAGCTTTGGCAGCGCCGTAACGATCTTCCTCCAGTTGTGATTTAAATGTGGCGCTGCTGTCTCTGTTGGCCGCCCAGGTGAGCGTGCTCAATATTCTGTTGGACATCTCACTGGCGGCCTTGCGCGTGAAGGTTATGGCCAATACCTCCTCGGGCATCTCGCACACTGTCAACAAGCGGAGAAACCGCAGACTCAATAGTTCAGTCTTGCCGGAACCGGCAGGAGCCTGGACGGCAAAAGAGCCAGTAATATCCTGTGCCTGTTCACGGGCGGCTGTGTCGATAATCGATGTCACGTCAACTCCTCGTCACGTCGATCGCGCATTGACAGGCGCTCATTGATGCGGCACAGGGCAGGCAACTCACAATACTGACAGGTTTGACTGCCGCGAGTCGGGGCGACCGCTAGCAGACCCTGTTCGAATTCCTCGGCCAGCGCGAATACGATGTGCTCCCAGCGTTCCTGCAGTTCTGACCAGCTTCCGTTAAACGAGCGCGTTTTCGCGAGCAGCTTAAGCCCGGGATGAATCAGCTCGTTGTCGGTGGGTCCGAACAGGCTCACACCGTCGATATTGACCTGATAGATAAGCGTGGCGATGACGTTGTCAGAGGCGGCGCTCAAGGCGAGCTGGTACAGCGGTAGCTGCAAATCATCGGGTCTGTCATCGAACCAGCGGTAGTTGAATTTCTTACCCGACTTGTAATCGATCAAGGCTAGAGAACCGTCGCCCAATTGATCGATGCGATCGATACGGAACTTCAGTGCCAGTCTGGAGTGACTCCAGCTCAGGGATTGTTCGGTGGCCGAAACGGTGAATTCGGGTCGATCCGTTTCATAATCGAGAAAGCCCTCGAGTAGTGTGGACAGTCTCTGTCGCTCCAGCGCGGCGAAGGCTGGCGTCATGATGTCCGGCAACTGGTCACGCAATTGAGAGATGGCGGGTTCGATGCTTGTGGCGATAATCTGCCGGCGTTCATCCGCAGGACACTGCTGAATTTTCTCGAGTGTATCCAACTCCTCGCTTAATCTGTCCAGCGCCAGATGCAGAGCGCTGCCGCGCACCATGGGATTGAGCCCCTGTTGGATTGCCGGTAATTGCTCGGCGCCAAGCCGGTAGCGGGCAAATGCCCGGAACGGGCAGTTCGACTGATTACTCAGCAAGCCGGTACCCCCTGCGTCGATGTCAGCTTCCAGCGGCAGCCAGAGCGGCTCCTGCAGCTGCTCCAGCGTCACGGCGCGCTCGCCTTGCAAGCTTGCTGCGGAATCCGAGTGGCCAGGCCATGGGGTGGTTGTCAGCTTGTCGATGAGGGGGCTGCAGCTGAGCTGCAAATCATCCTCGTATTCATGGTGGCTGATGATGAGGTGAGCGGTTTGTCTGGATAGCCTGGTGAGTTGCGCCTTACACATTTGCAGCTGCGTTTCGCTCGAGCTGCCCGGCATGGCTAACCGCTGCTGTATGGAGCGCGGCAGGAACAGCGCCGGGTTCACAGGCGAAGGCAGGCTGTTGTTGTCGGTGGCCAGCAGCCATACCGTGTCGAAATCAAAATCCTGGGCTTCTTCCAGGCTCATGAGCGAAATGTTTAGATTGCTGTCGAAGGGTTGACGGCGGGGAATCTGCTTGAGCAACAATTTCAGGATTCGCAGCGCGCTACCGAAACCGACCTTGCCGTGGATCGCCGAGGTAGCGGCGAGTTGATCGAGTGCTTGCTCCCATTGCACCCCGTCTCTGAGCTCGGCCGTAGAACTGGTAGTGCCGGGCCAACCGAATACTGTTAATTGTTGTTTAAACAGATTGATCCAGGCCTGCAGCATCTGATGAGAGGGGCATCGGCGCGCCAACTCGGTAAACTGCAACAGCTGATCAGCTAGCCCGGGACAGTGATAATTACTGCTGTCCCGGTTCATGATGGTTCGCAGACTGCTCAAGCGAGTCGTGCTGGCGAGCTTCCTGCGTAGCACCAATTGCAGCTTTATTCTCTGCTGCAATTCCTCCGCTGTGCCAGCGAGCTGCGCGGATTGCATGAGGTGACAAAACTTTTCCGTGTCGACTTGCCGATGATTCAGTTCGATGAGCTTGACGGCCAACTCAACCCGTTTCGCATCGGCTAGAAGCTGGCTTCCCTGCAGTAGGTTAAATTGTGGGTTACTGTCGGGGGAAAAGTCGCAGTGGCTCATTTTCAAGCGTCTGTCGAACGCCTTCCTCAGGACAAATTCATGATTCTTGCCCTGGTCGATGATAATGCCAATGTGCTTTCCATCATCGAGCCTGGCCTGCTCCAGGCAATGGTCGACACAGGCACGGGCCTCTGTCTCCAGGTCGGGAAACTGGTAACGCCCGAACTTTCCTGGACTCGTCGAAGTCTGTGAAAAGAGTAGGTCCCCAGCTTCTGTCTTTGACTCGGCTCTCGAGAAACGTTGTACATCGATTCGCGTCGCCAGCGCGTCAAACAGCCGTTCATAAAGAGGAGGCGGTTCGGTGAAACTCACCAGCAACAGGGATTCAGGCAAGAGCGGCTCGAGATCATCGAGCCGGTCCAGCAACAGGGCGATTGCATCGGATAAGCCGATGAGCTGGTTCGCTTTACAGTAGGCTCGATATTGTGCGCACCAAGTCAGAAAGGCACTGAAATCCTGTGCATGCTGTTGCTCGGCCAGTGCCGCGTCTTCGAACAGCAACCATTGGCTGCTCAGATGGTAGCTGCGTGCCACCGGGTTGGCAGTAAGCCCGGTATTGAGTAGTGGGTATTGCTCTGAGCTGGCATCTAATTGTTTGGTCCAGATGCATTGTTCACTGAATCTGTCCAACAGGCGTAACTGGTCAAACGGCTCGATGCCATTGGCCGCCGCAGCAGTCCACAGTTGCTGCAACCAGATATCGATGGCGAAGACCGGTGGTCGTAACCAGGCTCTGCTGCCCCGTTGGTAATTTCCATACTCCTGCAGGATGACATTGACGCTGCGATTGTTGGGAGTGAGGACAGTCCGCTGTTGTTGCAGGGTGTTGAGGAAAGGCTCAATGTTAAAACGCGTTACGCTCATGGAACGTCGCTGCTGTCGTTGATCCTGGCTGCCCAGGCCAGGAATTCATCGCTGTCGCCCCTGAACACCACGTGATGGTTTTTCTTACTCAGCTGATAGTCGTACATCGGATCGTAATAGCTTTCGAGCAGGTGGCGAATCCAGTTTCGGTGTAGCGAGTTGGCGCTTTCCTCATCTGTCGCTGCGAGCGCGTCGTTCATAATTTTGCGTAGTTGTGCGGTGTTTTCCCCGCCGAGTCTGCGTTGGATTCTGTCCAGACTAGCGAGCAACGAGTCGGCGAAAAGTTCTTCGGCGTGTTCCGGACTGCATTGGCGATAGTCCTGGTAATTGGAGATGATGTAATCATGCAGGATGGTCTCGACTCTGACTTCCACAGATTGCTCAATCACCGCCAGGGGTGAATCGCCCATGGCTACATGTAAGTTCTTGGGTATGGATAGCGAACCGATGCTGCGACTCTCGTCCTCGAGGAATAGCTTTTTCAAGTTCTTAAAGCATAGTTTCAAAAAATCGATTGCCAAAGAATTTTCGAAATTTATCTGGCTGGGTTGAGCGCGGCTGCGTCTGCCAAACGCGGAGCCACGATGGTGGGCGCAACCCTCCAGATCGACACTGTTATGCAATTGATTGATCAGATGGGTCTTGCCGCTGCCGGTCTTACCGGCGACGATGATGAAGTCACTGCTGTTCGCCACTTCCTCCAGCGTATCCAGCAGGAAACGTCGCAGAGCCTTGTAGCCTCCTTCTATACGGGCAATCCTATTGCCGTTTTCGGTCAGCCATTGCTGCGAGATCTCGGAGCGTAGCCCACCGCGAAAACAGTACAGCAGGGCGTGGGGATTAATCCTGAGAAACGACTGCCACTGGGTTAAACGGGCCAGCTTCTCCTCAGCGTTGATTAGCTGCTCTCCGGTGGCAATCGCGGCTTGCTGACCCGACTGCTTGTACTTAATACCGACGGCCTCACGTTGCTCATCATTCAACAACGGCAGATTTATTGCGTTCGGGAAGGCTCCGTGCTTAAACTCACCCGGGGCGCGCACGTCCAGTAAGGGGTGGTCTTTAATGAACAGTTCGGCAAATCCGGATTGCTTAATGAGTGCTGGCATAGTTGCATTTCAATTGCGTGGCGCAAGTGTAACATTGGGTGTGGTAACTCCCTATCGCCCCACTGGCAACAACGATGGCTGCCACAAAAGGAGGTGATCGCATCACAAAATCTAAATCGAGTTCCGGCTTGGATCCATTCCAGCTAGTCTCGCAATTCAAGCAGCGAGGGCCTGCACCGGTACACCTGTGGGATCCGCCTTACTGCGGTGAGATGGACATGTTGATCGCCCGGGATGGCAGCTGGATTCACGAGGGCAGACCCATAAAGCGCCAGGCCATGGTGAAGCTGTTCGCTTCGATTCTCAGGCTTGACGAAGACCAGCATTACTACCTGGTCACTCCGGTCGAGAAAGTGCGTATCAGAGTTGAGGATTGCCCCTTTGTGGCTATCGCCATGGAAGTCGATGGAAGTGGCGAAGAACAGATCATCAGATTTACAACCAACACCGGCGATTCTGTCATCGTTGACGCCGCCCACCCGATCCAGATAGAGACTGAGCCGGGAGGAGAAACTCCGCACCCGATGGTGCCTGTGCGCCACGGTCTCAATGCACTGATAAACCGAGCCGTGTTCTACCGACTCGTCGATCTTGGGGTGGAGCGAAGCACCGATAATGGTGAGGTACTGGGCGTGTGGAGCAGCCACTGCTTCTTCGAATTAGGCTCGCAGCATAGCTCGACATGAGGCGCTACTCAGTTGACCTGAATGGGCAAAAACGGCATTATTAGCCGCCCTTTTTGGACCGCTCAGGGTAGCTTCTCTGCGGCCAGAGCGAAAAAGAGAGATAAATAGACTCTGCAAGTAAATACACTGGAGAATCCATGAAGATTCTTGTTGGAATTAAGCGCGTCGTTGACGCCAACGTAAAAGTCCGGGTGAAGTCCGATGGCACCGGAGTCGATCTGAATAATGCTAAGATGGCCATCAACCCGTTTTGCGAGATTGCGGTCGAAGAAGCGATTCGCATCAAGGAAGCCGGATCCGCCGAAGAAATCATTGCCGTCTCAATCGGGCCACAAGTCTGCCAGGAACAGATTCGTACGGCCCTGGCACTGGGCGCCGATCGAGGCATACTGGTGCTCTCGGAAGAGCAAGTGGATCCACTGGCCATAGCGAAAATTCTCAAGGCGATTGTCGAGAAAGAACAGATCGACCTGGTAATCCTCGGCAAGCTTTCTATCGACACTGACAATAACCAGGTGGGTCAAATGCTGGCGGCCCTGTGCAATTTTCCGCAGGGTACTTTCGCCTGCAAGGTAGAATTGAAGGATGGCAAGATCGAAGTGAGTCGCGAAATAGACGGCGGCGAACAGACTGTGCTGCTGGATCTGCCGGCTGTTGTGACCACTGATTTGCGATTGAACGAGCCTCGCTATGCTTCTTTGCCAAATATCATGAAGGCGAAGAAGAAGCCTATCGACACGCTGACACCGGCAGATCTCGGCGTGGATGCCAGCTCGGCACTGAAGACCCTGGGTGTCTCGCCACCGCCGGAGCGTTCCGCAGGTGTCAAAGTAGAATCGGTGGCAGAGCTGGTAGAAAAACTGCGTACTGAAGCCAAGGTCATTTAAAGAGGATTAATCAGCTAATGTCTATTCTAGTAATCGCCGAACACGCTAACAGTTCTCTCAAACCCGCTACGCTGAATGCCGTCACGGCTGCGCAGGCAATCGGTGACGATATTGAAATCCTGGTAGCAGGGTGTGACTGTCAGGCAGCGGCCGAGAGTGCCGCGCAACTCAGCGGCGTGGCCAAAGTCATCGTAGCTGACAATGCCTGCTACGATCATCAACTTCCCGAAGCTGTTGCTCTCCTAGTGGTGGAAGTTGGCAAGAGTGCCAGTCACATTCTGGCGGCTGCAACAACGACCGGTAAGAATCTGTTACCCAGGGTGGCTGCGTTATTGGATGTTGCACAGATCTCCGACATCGTCGCGGTACAGTCCGCTGACACGTTTGTGCGCCCCATCTACGCAGGTAGCGCATTGGCCACCGTGCAGTCATCCGATCCCATCAAGGTGATCACCGTGCGCACCACTGCTTTCGGTGATGCCGAGACAGGCGGAAGCGCGGCGATAGAGTCGTCCGATTTCGTGGTGGAGCAGGGACTGTCCAGCTTTGTCGGTGAGCAACTATCCAAGTCTGAGCGACCCGAGTTGACGGCAGCCTCTATCATCATTTCCGGCGGCCGTGGCATGAAGGATGGAGAAAATTTCGTGCTGCTTGAAAAGGTAGCTGACAAATTAGGTGCGGCGATAGGCGCGTCACGAGCCGCCGTCGATGCAGGCTTTGTTCCCAACGACTACCAGGTTGGACAGACCGGCAAGATTGTCGCTCCTGACTTGTATATCGCCGTTGGTATCTCCGGGGCAATCCAGCACCTGGCCGGCATGAAAGACAGCAAGGTAATCGTGGCTATCAACAAAGACGAGGAGGCGCCTATCTTTCAAGTAGCCGACTACGGACTCGTCGCCGATCTGTTCAAGGCATTACCAGAACTGGAGCAAGCCTTGTAATATAACTCTAGAAGGAAAAAGCCCGGATTACCGGGCTTTTTTATGGCTGGGATTTAAGAATCGTCAGCTTCTTTTTGCGCTTCCAGTTGTCGCTTGCGCACCTCTCTCGGGTCGTTAGATGCTCGGCCGCCCTCGCTCGCTGTGGGCAGCTCGGGTTCAGTGCTAGAGGCCGTGCTATCGGGCTCGCTGCTGACGGGTTCGGCAATGGAGACCTCGGCACTCAATTCCCTTGCCGGTTCTGGTGTTTTTTGCACAGCAGCCTCTTGCACTACGGTTTTTACGGCGGCTTCCGCCGACTCATCCGCTTTTGGAGTGGGAATAAAAACCAGGTCTGCCATTACCTTATCCCCAACTTGAGCGCTCTGGTCGGGTTCCACCTTCGTTTCGACAGGCGCACTGTCGGAGGCAGTGAACTCGATCGGCGCAGCTTCAGACACCGCTGGTTGTGCATCGGGCGTCGGTGCCGGGTCTTCCGTGGCGGCTTCTGTCTCTGCTTTCGGTGCTTGGGTTGCTGCTCTGGCAACGGATTGCTGCGATTTACTGTCCGTCATCCCGGCTGTTGTTGCAGTGTCATTTGCGGCTTTATCAACCACTTCCGCGGTGCTGCTATCCGGCACGGCAGTTGGTTGTGATTCTGCTCTGGGAGTGGCCGCCGCCGATTCTGCCTGGGGCACTTGCGCGACGACATCTTCTACGGTCCGGGCACTATCAGAGGCAGCAGCAGGCGGTTGCTGTTGAGATTCGTTAGCCGCCGATGGGGCAGCCTGGTTCGTTTTGGCGGCTACCTGTGGTTTTGCCTCTTCTTCTCGACGCTCTGGACGCGGCCCGCGTTTACGCTCTCTGGTATTCCTGGGGCGGTTGCTGGCTGGTCTGCGCTGGGCGTTATCGGATTTCTCAGTGCGCTCCGGTCTATCGGTTTTCTCTGATCTGTCGGTTTTCTCCGATCTATCGGGTTTGTTTGATTTGTCACTGCGTTCCGCACGTTCTTTTCGTTCCGGTCTATCGGATCTCTCACCACGTTCGGATCTGCCAGACCTGTCCTGGGTTTTTCCACCGCGTGCCGGCTTGCGCTCGTCAGTGGATTTGCCTTGGCCGGCTCCGTTGGCGCCCTTGGCGGGAGCCTGTTTGCGGCGCTGCTGCCCTGACTGCTTGCCTGAGTCTTCGCGATTGCCACGACGCGGCTCACCGCGCGATGCATTGCCTCTGGCTTGCTGTCCTCGCTGACCTCCTCGTGTAGCCTGCCGATTGCGATTACGAGTCGGTTGTTGACGCTTCTGCTGCTGCGGGGCTGCTGGCTTTTCCGAAGAGCCAAACAGGTTTCCAATTGCCGCGAAGAATGAACCGAACAGGCCTTTCTTGGGTGGTGGCGTACGCTGTGGGGGCACATTACTCACCGACGGTTGCTGAACCGAGGCTTCCTGAGCTACTGGTTTCACGTTGGGTGCCGGAACAGGCTCGCTGGTAGCGTCCACTTCGTAAGTCTCCGATTGCCGATCGACTCCGGTGATTTCGTAGTGCGGTGTTTCCATCTCTGGGTTCGGGACGATCATTACCCTGGTGCCGCTTTGTTTTTCGATGTCCGAAACTGCCTGTCGCTTCTCGTTTAACAGGTACGATGAAACCACCAGAGGAACAGTGGCTCGGACTTCCTGGCACTTCTGCTTGTTGGCCTCTTCCTGCAGAATGCGCAGAATGGACAGGGACAGGGATTCGATATCGCGTATGCTGCCCTGACCGTTGCAGCGGGGGCAGACTATGGCACTGGTTTCTCCCAGCGAAGGTCGCAGGCGTTGGCGGGACATCTCCAGCAGTCCGAAACGGGAAATGCGGCCGACCTGTACCCGGGCGCGGTCAGCCTCGAGGGCATCTCGCATGCGGTTTTCCACATCTCGCTGATTACGATTGGCATTCATATCGATGAAATCGATTACAACCAATCCCCCCATATCACGAAGTCGCAGCTGCCGGGCTATCTCATCGGCCGCTTCCAGATTGGTATTGAGTGCAGTTTCTTCGATGTCTGCGCCGCGAGTGGCGCGGGACGAGTTGATATCAATAGATATGAGTGCCTCGGTGGGATCGATTACCACCGATCCACCGGAGGGGAGTTTTACTTCCCGCTCGAAGGCACTCTCGATCTGGCTCTCGATCTGGTACCGGTTAAACAGGGGTAAGTCATCCTTGTACAGCTTTATCCGGTCCTCGTACTGTGGCATCACCTGATTGATGAAATCGATGGCCTCTTGGTATGATTCCTGTGTATCGAACAGTACCTCGCCAATGTCCTTGCGCAGGTAGTCGCGTATGGTGCGAATGATGACGTTGCTTTCCTGATAAATGAGGAAGGGGGCGGTCTTTTCTGTCGCGGCATCCTGTACGGACTGCCACAGGGCTAACAGGTAATCCAGGTCCCACTGCAGCTCTTCCTGCTGTTTTCCTACTCCAGCGGTGCGGACTATCAGGCCCATTCCATCGCCAATATCCAGACCGCGAAGGGCTTCGCGGATATCAGTGCGCTCATCCCCTTCAATTCTGCGGGAAATACCACCGGCCTTCGGGTTATTGGGCATAAGCACCAGGTATCTGCCCGCCAGACTCACATAGGTAGTGAGCGCAGCACCCTTGTTGCCGCGCTCCTCTTTTTCAACCTGGACTATTACCTCGGTCCCTTCCCTGACCAGCTCTTTGATAGAGTTCCTGTCACTACTGCCCTTTTTGTCCCGATAGTACTGGCGTGAGATCTCCTTAAGGGGGAGAAACCCGTGCCGTTCCGCGCCAAAATCCACAAATGCGGCTTCCAGACTAGGCTCCACACGGGTGATCTTGCCCTTGTATATGTTGGCTTTCTTTTGAATTCGGGTGCGATTCTCGATATCCAGATCGTAGAGTCGCTGCCCATCGACGAGCGCAACGCGAAGTTCTTCTTCTTGCGTTGCATTGATTAACATTCTTTTCATGATTAGTTCACTTCCTGTTGAACCAGATAAGTAAACTCAGGAGGGTCAATTCGAAGCGAGAACCGCAGCATGAAAACCTCCAAAGAGGCAGTCCAGCAGTGCCAGCCTGGATGAGAAGGACTCATCCCTGGCCGTTAACAGACTTCAGCAAGATTTCGATACTGCATTTAATTACAACAACGTAAAAGCGCTACCAACAGAGGCAGAGCATGAAAGGCGAACAATCGGTGAGGAATTATTCGAAAATCGTTTAACTTATTGTTTTAACTAAATATTTCTGCCTTGTTGTGGTTCTGTATTTTGCCGACTTTTACGCAATTTGCGAACTCTCGATAATCGTTTCGGGTTCGCTGTCGGGTCTCTCGAATTTAGAATTCCTGAATACTATCTAGTTGGATCTGCATGCTCTTTAAGCATGACGTTAAAATTTATGGTTTTCAGTTCTACACTTCAGCAGAGGCACTACGCTAGCTCCTTCTGGCTAGTCTTACAAAGCTGCGAGTCTGCCTTATAGCCGATATCGGCCGCTTGAGCTGACACCAACTACACAGTTTGGCGATCGCTCAACTCGCGGTGCCGGTCCCATTACTCAAGGACTCCTCACCCGTAGCCTGTCCAAGTAAATCGACTGGACATGGCATGGCGACGTAATATAGCAGCTATGCCGCCGCTACTCAAGTAACTCAGTGAGAATTTCCCCTAAAAACAAAGGCCTGCAGATTTTTGATGAGGGCACAATCGGAGCTGTGCCGCTGGGCGAATTATGCCAATTCCTGGCTGAAGACGACTTCTTGCCCTTCGCTTGATTCTGAAAATGCCCTGTGGTTAAAATAGCCGGCGAAGTGGCTTTGCTGATACACAGACACAAACAGCAGACACTAGACCAATTAACAACAAGACCGAACGCAAGGCCCACGAATAACAACAATGAAATCACTGCTCGATACGGCAAGCTTGACTTGCTGTACGGGCTTGATTCCGCCGCATCACGGTGAGTGCGGTATGTTTTGGGGCGGGGACTAGACTAAATGACTATATATTCCTACTGCAGGACTTCCGAACTGGAAGCCAGCCTGGATAAAGACAACCTGGAGGCCATTCTGGAGCCAGAATTTCTAGGAATTCATACCTATTGCCTGGGCCGGCGCTGGTTTATGACGGAGGCGCTCAGGGACGCAAATTGTAGCTGGGGTCTGGAGTTTCACAAACGCGAGAGCGGCAAGCGACTGATGGGGATACTGCGGCCCTGGGATGTTTTGTTGTGTAGCAAGCTGGAGCGCGTAGTCAGTTCCAGCCAGGAGGCCTTGCAGCTCATTCGTAAGCTCAAGGACAAAAATGTACAGCTGCACGTCGTCGAATTGGGCGGCGATATAACCAATCCTAAATTCGCTGTAAATTTTGAAAAAATTGCCCGATTATTCTCCTCCCTGGAAAAACGTAAGTCTGCAGAGCGCATAAAAGGTGTTAAGCAACGCCAGAAAAAACAAGGTCGTTACCTTGGCGGGAGCCGACCATTCGGTTACATGATCCATGAGAACGGCCGTCTTATTGAAAACCCGGTGGAGCAACGCGTGCTCAGGCGCATCATGTATTTGAAAAAACAAGGCAAGTCGCTGCGAGCAATTTCCAATGAGGTCTCTACACCGGTGATGCCGATAAGTTTCAAGACCGTGCAGCGGCTTCTGCACCGTCACGCGGATCGACTATAGAGACTACCGTCCAGGCAAAGCTACTTGCAGGGACTACGGCTTAGGTCAGCTCGCGTTGCCTTTTAGGGGTACAAACTGCAAACTCCGCTGATCCTGCAAAGAATAATCTGGATTACCCGCGATGTTTAAACCGTTCTCGCTGTTCGTTGGGATGCGTTACTCGCTGACTCGCAAGCGAAATTTCTTTCTTTCATTCGTCTCCCTGATTTCCATGCTCGGCGTAAGCCTCGGTGTGATGATTTTGATCGTTGCGCTGTCGGTCATTAATGGGTCTATCACGACGTTACGGGAGGAGGCATTAAAATCGGTCCCCCATGTCACGATTGGCGGCGAACCACTGCTGGGTGACTGGCAACAGCTGCTAGACATTGCGCGTCGCTCCGAGAAGGTGCTGGCGGCGGTTCCTTTTCTGGAAGGCGAGGCGGCATTACGCTATCAGGGCCGAAACAGCTTTATCCGATTGCGTGGTGTCGATCCTGCCATGGAAGCGGAGGTTGTGAACAACGGGGGACGTCTGTACAGCGAGTTGCTTGCATTGCTCGAACAGACCGACAACGGCATCATTCTCGGTACGCAGTTAGCCGGGGCACTGGGAATCTACAGCAATGCCGAGGTGAGCATCAACGCGCTCGGCAGTCTGCTGGCCCGATCTTTGTCCGATGAGCAGGGTTTCCAGGTGCTTGGATTCGCCGATTTTGGTGTGTATGGCAATAACGATGTTACGTTGGTAAATCTCAACCGAGCGCAGGTATTATTCGAGAAAGATAGCGGAGTCAGTACCCAGCTCAGGCTCAAAGTCGAAGACGTCTTTCAGGCAGAATCCATCGCGACAGATTTATTCGGTGCAATGGATGGTGTCGAGATACAGCCCTGGAACGCGGCGCAGGCGAATCTTTTTAACGCCTTAAATATGGAAAAAATCCTCACCAGCTTCATGCTGCTAATGATCGTCGTGATAGGAGCGGTGAATATTATTTCCACACTGGTAATGGTGGTGTCAGACAAAGCTGCCGATATCGCAATATTGCGAACCATGGGTGCAAGCCGCGGGATGATATTGAAAATCTTCGTGGTGCAGGGACTCATTGCGGGCATCTTGGGAACATTGGTGGGTGCGGTATTTGGGGTTCTACTGGCAAATAATATTACCCAACTGAGCCTGCAAGTGGAGCGCTTCATAGACAGCCTGTTTACCGATGCCAATATCTACCTGATTTCACATCTGCAGACTCGCGTGGATGCAAACGAAGTCCTGATGGTGTGTCTGGCAGCTCTACTCATCAGCTTTCTGGCGACACTCTACCCGGCTTACCGGGCGAGCAAAATTCAGCCAGCAGAGGTCCTGCGTTATGAATAATGTGTGGTACTGGATTTAGCGAATGACGACAGAACCCGCAGTGATTAGTTGCGAGCACCTGGGAAAAATCTACTCCCAGGGTCCGCAGGTCGTCCAGGTTCTCAGCGATGTCAATCTGCAGATTGGCAGCGGCGAGCAGATAGCGATCGTGGGCAGCTCAGGCTCGGGTAAGACTACTCTACTAAACCTGCTTGGCGGACTCGACCTGCCCAGTAGCGGCACAGTCCATGTGGCGGGAAAGAATCTGGCGCTTGTAGATGAGACCGAACGTGGGCAGCTACGCAATAAATATCTCGGTTTCGTCTATCAGTTTCATCACTTGCTCGGGGAATTCACAGCCCTGGAAAATGTGTGTATGCCGCTGCTTATCGCAGGCTCTGGTATCAACGCCGCCTCCGAACGGGCCAGTGCAGTGCTTTCCCGGGTTGCTCTGGGAGACCGACAGGAACACAAACCGGGCGAATTATCAGGCGGTGAGCGGCAACGTGTCGCGATCGCCAGAGCCCTGGTGAGCCAGCCGCGCTGTGTCTTGTTGGATGAACCGACGGGAAATCTGGATCGACACACCGCACTGGAAATTCAGGACTTGATGAGCGAGCTGAATCAATCGCTCGCCATCAGCTTCGTTGTGGTTACTCATGATGAACGGCTGGCCAGTTCCATGCAGCGCGCATTACTCCTCAAAGACGGAGTCTTGCATGAGTGACAGACCTTTCCAGTTTCCACGCTTCATCGCGCTGCGCTATGTCAGCGTAGGAAAACGCAGTCAGCTGGTCTCTTTCATGTCAGCGATTTCTATTTTTGGACTCGCCTTCGGAATCGCGATTCTAATAACAGTGTTATCAGTGATGAATGGGTTCGATAAGGAAATGCGTGACAATATTCTCGGCATAGTGCCGCACATCAGCGTGAGTTCAGAGGAAAACCTTAGCAACAGCGACTGGCAGGAAATTGCTGCGATTACTAACCAGCATCCTATGGTGGAGTCATCTGCGCCGGTAATCGAGACGACCGGAGTCGTTGCCAATGCAGTGAGCAGCAAAGGCGTGCTTGTCAACGGAATCGATGCGCAACTGGAACCCTCTGTTTCGGCGATCGGCCGCTTTATCATAGCCGGTAGCCTGGCGAATCTCCAACAAGTGCGCTGGGGGTTGGTGATGGGTGATACGCTCGCCCGACGACTCGGCGTCGGCGTAGGCGATCGGGTCGATCTATTTTCAACAGCCGTGTCGGTGAATCCGATTACGCCGCTGGCGACGTTTCGAAGTTTCGAAGTGGTGGCTGTGTTCAAGGTTGGCAGTCAGGAACTGGATAGTGACTTTGTAATGGTCAACCTGGCAGCGGCACGGGCATTGTTTAAACTGCGTACGCCTTATAATGGTCTGCGGCTGCGCACCAGTGATGTACTGCTTGCCGATGAGACTCGCGCCGAGCTTGAGATCGCACTTCCTGCGACGGTTCAGACCTCGAGCTGGACAGCGCGCTTTGGTGCGATCTACAACAACATACAGTTTTCCCGCACTATTATTGGCTTCATGCTGTGGTTATTAGTGGGCGTTGCAGCGTTCAACTTGATCGTGAGTCTGATCATGATCGTGAGGGACAAACGTGGCGACATCGCCATTCTGCGGACCCTCGGTGCCAGCCCGCGCATGATTAACCGTATCTTCATGTGGCAGGGCGGTTTGATTGGCCTGATCGGTATTAGCATCGGTGTGGTATTCGGTATTATCGGCTCTCTGCAGGTCGGCAACCTGGCGGAGTTTGTCGAACGACGCTTCGCTATCCAGCTTCTGAATGCGGAGGTCTACCCGATCGACTTTCTGCCCTCACAATTGAGTTTTGTCGATATTGCCCTGGTAGTGGCAGGAGTGCTGGTGCTTTCACTTCTAGCGACTATTTACCCGGCCCGTAAGGCGGCGGCGGTACAACCTGCGGAAGCACTCCGCACCGATTAATTCCTGGAAAACTCGCGAATTCCGCGGTTGTTCACTAGATTTATTACCATCTAGAAAATGGAATAGATTGTGCGACTGGTGCGGCTTGCTTATAGCCTGGGAGTAATGCTTGATAGTTTCACGGATGGTTCTCTGCGCGCCGTTGTCATTCCCGGATTGCTCGCCTGCAGTCTAATCTGCGCGCTTCTGTTACGGGACCGCATGAAGTCCACCCATACCCACTCAACACTGGCTGATTGCTTGTGGATTGGGACGGGACTGTGTGTTGGATTGACCTGGCACACTCTATGGGCATTTAACGGCCTGTCTGGCGCATTGCCTGGCGATCTGGAAGGCCGTAACTTGCCTGTGAGCGGAGAGATCATCAGCCTGCCACAGCAAGGTAGGCGGGCGCAGCGCTTTCAGTTTTACATCCATTCCTGTGATTGCGAATTCGAGCGGCGCCGTATCCTACTTAACTACTATGGCGACGCTTCGCTACAGGTGGGTCAACGCTGGCACTTCACTGTGCGGCTCAATAAGCCCCGTGGCTATGCAAACCCCGGCACGTTCGATTACGAAGCCTGGCTGTTTCAACAGCGTATTGCAGCGCGAGGTTATGTGCGTCTCAATGCGCCCGCTCTCTTGACAGGACATAGCACTCAGTCTATTGCCTGGTGGCGTTTTTCTGCGAAGCAGAAGCTACTACAAATCGGCAGCGGACTAGACAGCAATGCAATCGTCCTCGCCCTGACCCTGGGAGATCGCACTGAACTGGATGCATCTCGATGGGAGCTTTTCAACCAGACAGGGACGAGCCATTTATTCGTTATCTCCGGATTGCATATTGGCATGGTTGCCGGGCTCTGCTTCTGGTTGGTGAGTGCGCTTCTCTGGTTAAGTCCGGGTGTGAGCGGCAGGCTGCCTCGCCAGAAACTTGCCGCTTGCGCGGCGCTGCTGTACAGCCTTCTGGCAGGTTTTACGCTACCCACGCAGCGCCTTTATCATGATTGTCATCTTCATGTCTGCTTACTTGAGCCAGCGGCCAAGCCCGGTGTCGTTGCGTTTCATTGTGGCATTG
>PBYU01000059.1 GCA_002730035.1 Gammaproteobacteria bacterium
CCGACTACATCGTTCCCGACAAGCGCGAGGGATGGTCTCAGGCCGTCCTACAGGCCCTCAGGGCGTATCTGGGGGGTAGAGATGACTCCACCTACCTGACTTACAACACGAGCCTCATACGGCCCGCAGGAGCCCCCATACGGACATTCGGTGGTAAGGCGTCAGGCCCCGGGATCTTGGTAGAGGGAATTGAGAAGATCACTGCGGTGCTCAACGGTGCCGTAGGTAGACACCTGACCTCAGTGGAGGTTTTGGACATCGGAAATATCATAGGGTCTGTGGTAGTCGCCGGGAACGTGCGTCGCTCTGCGGAGATCGCTTTGGGTAGACCCGATGACATCGACTACATAAACGCCAAGCGGTGGGATCTGGGAACCATTCCCATGCACAGGTCTATGTCCAACAACTCTGTTGTGGTAGAAAGCATTGATGAACTTCCCAAGGAGTTCTGGGAGGGGTATAACGGTAATGGTGAGCCCTATGGGATGTTCAACCTGAAGACCTCACGCACGTTTGGACGCACCCATGAGATCAGGCCCGACCCATCCATCGTAGGTACCAATCCGTGTGCTGAGATTGGGTTAGCAAACCGTGAATCTTGCAACCTTAGTGAGGTATTCCTTCCCAACGTGTCGTCGGAAGAGGAGTTTGTGGACATCACAAGACTCCTGTACAAGGTCCAGAAGGCTATCGCAGCGATGCCCTATCTTGACCGAGAGTCTGATGAGATCACCTGTCAGAACATGCGGTTGGGGCTGGGGGTTACTGGGGTGGCACAGGCTCTAAACAGGCTGGATTGGTTGGACAGCGCCTACGTAGCCCTCCGTAAGTTCGACAGTGTCTGGTCTGCCCAGAATGGTTGGCCTGAGTCCCAACGTCTCACCACGGTTAAGCCCAGTGGCACCCTGTCACTATTGGCAGGCGTGTCCCCCGGTGGACACCCCGGGTACAGCGAGTACCACATTCGTCGGGTACGCATGTCTGTTGGCGACCCCCTGATTCAGTACTGTTCCGATATGGGGTACCACGTAGAGTGGGTCAAGAACTTGGACGGCACTGTGTCGGACAGGACTAAAGTGGTGGAGTTCCCTTGCGAGTACCCAGAGGGGACCGTTCTGGCCGAACACCTGTCCGCCATTCAACAGATGGACCTCCAGCAGACTCTACAAGAGAAGTGGGCTGACAACGCTGTGTCTGTGACTGTTTATGTCAAGCCCGATGAGTTGGATGGCATCAAGGAGTACCTGAAGGTTAACTGGCCGATAATGAAGTCCGTTTCCTTTCTCTTGTACTCCAACCATGGGTTCGAGCAGGCCCCACTGGAGCAGATTACCAAAGAGCACTATCTAGAGATGAAGGGCCGCTTGATGCAGCCAGAAGAAGGACCACACGGTGGCATGAGTGAACTGTTGGATGACGACTGCCTTAGTGGAGCGTGTCCCATCCGGTAGTGGTATATCGGCTTCTCGTAAACTTCTGACCCGGGTTATCGCACATCCAACAGTCGGATGCCCTAGTAGTTCGTGAGGTGACCCAGAACACCTCGCATGTTACGCAACCCCACGGCACAGACAGGGGTCTCAGTTTCCCCATCAGAATCAGCGGCATTTCCATCAGCATATAGTAGTACAATGTAGGAATGATCGTTACGTACACAGTCGACACTCCGATGATTCACGATGCTCGTGAACAGGCCGTTCGGCTGGCTAAGGCTCAGGGGTTCGCCCGAGTGATAGTCCTATCTGTCAATAAGTTAGGACCGGACAAGTGGGAAATCAAAATGCAACTCTTTAGGAGTATGTAAATGCCAGAACCAGACGATCCAAGGTTCGGAGCACAGTTTGGGCTGTCCAGTGAAGACGAATCCAAGATGGCTGGGGAAGCCATTGCAGCGAACCTGTTTGAAGGCTTTGAAAAGATATTCTTTGGATATGAGGGTGGAATGCGGGATCGGGTGGTCAATGACGCTTGGGAGAGTGTAGAAGGTCACTGGTCTGCCGAACATCAGGCTGGGAACGTGCGTCCTAGACGCAGCGTGGAAGAGGACCCAGACGATCCAGATGAGTATCCTATCTTTCACCATGACCTAGGTGGTGGGTACCGTGCTGAGTTTCCAATTGACGGCATATACGCCACTATCTACCACGGCGACAGCGCTTTGGAAGCCGTGGACTTCACCGACGCTAGTTATATCCGAGGACCCGACAATCAGGAAGAAGACAAGAGGCGTGCTATGGAGGATCGTCGCACACCTGATTCTGTCAGACGGCAGATCGAAGGAGTCCACAAAGAAACAGTTCTACCCAATGAAGAAAACTACAGAGGTTTCTAATGCCAACACCAGACGGTCCTCAGTTTCAGAGTCTTTGGGACTCTGCCATGGCTGGTGCCCAAGCCAACTTGGATGCTGTTTCTGATGAGGAACTGGACGAGGCCGTGGCTGAGTCTATGATCTCAGATTCTGTTAGCGACATGATCTCTGCGTCACAGATTGAGGAGACAGGGCACACTCAGGCAGAGTTGTCCCCTCAGGATAGGGCGTTCGCTAGTAGGCATCAAGCAACAGAAGCCGCTGCGGAGGCAATGGAGATCGACCGCCATGCCCACGCTGCCACTATGGGTCAGGTAGACCCTGACGATATAGTTTTCACCGTCCACCCGAGTAGCCCCGAAGAGTTTGAGGCAGAGAGTCACGACGAGTTCCGTATTCGTATGTTCCACAGGGGAGACTATCAGGCCGGTGCTGACTACTTCACCGACGACTTTGATGAAGTACAAGAGGTGTTTGGCAACCCCGCCGTCGCGGGCATCGTGCTGTTGCCTGACCCACTCACACACACTGCCCTTGCCGAGCAGGTCGACTACGACCAGCACATAGCGGAGACCGGTGGATCTAACCGAGGCTGGGATGGCCGTGGCGTGAGCGGCACGGTTTCTTATGATGGTGGCCGGATTAGGAGTATGTCCATTCCTGTCAGTGATTACCTCGCTGCGTGGCTCCCCACCCGTGACGACACCATTGGCGAGGACCCCAACGACAGGGACGCTTATGGTAGGTCGTGGGAAGTAGAGGCCGGTACCAACCCCGACTACTCCCAACCAGACCCCTTCGACTTCTCAGACCCAGAACAGGCTCGCCAAGCGAAGGCCATTGAAGACATGGAAGAAACCCTACGTGGGCTTGACGAGCGTAGTAACAGACGTAGGAACATGAGATAATGCCAGCACCAGACGGCCCCCAGTTTTCTGACCAAGAAGTGTTTGACCGTGCTAGTGAGGCCGGGGGCCAGAACCCGTACATGGTGGTTACGGTGTGGGAAGACGGAAACGAGTTCACTGGCCCGCCGGAAGATGCGGAACAGAACGCCAAGTACCACGCCTACGAGGGCTACTTGGACAATGTGCGTTTCTCGCCCGCCGTGTTCACCGGTTGGACCGCCGATGATTTGGCCGGTGCTGCCGAGTCCCACGCCGATTCCGAATGGCCGCATTACCTCGAAACGGAGGTCGAGTGATGACCGAGGCCACCAATGAACACGATGCTAGGGGAGTGATAAACTAATAACATGGTTTGGTACGTCAACTACGATATTGTCAGGGGCCTCCCTTGGGAGCGGTTGGTTATTGTAAAGAACCGCCGAACCCACAGTGTGGTGACCCCGTCTGCTGCTAGGGCTTATATCAAGACTGGCACCAACTCTCTGCTGGAGGTCACAACGGCCATCACAGGGGAGAACGGTATTCAGTTATCTCTCACCGCTGCCCAGACCACAGACCTACCAGCAGGGGAACTTGCATATGATGTCTGGGCAACGTGTAGACTGTATGGGGCGGATGTAGAAAAGCAGGTTAGCAAG
The DNA here is from genome assembly GCA_002730035.1 of Gammaproteobacteria bacterium. Taxonomy (GTDB): domain Bacteria; phylum Pseudomonadota; class Gammaproteobacteria; order Pseudomonadales; family Pseudohongiellaceae; genus UBA9145. Next base: position 3,858 of record PBYU01000059.1, read on the forward strand.
GGGCTGGTCAATGTTTCTACGACTGACCGGATTACCCCGGAGGAGGACTCCAAAGCCTTGGAACTCAGGTACATACAGAAAACAGACTTCTATCGTACNTTCACTTGGAAGGACAGCGATGGAGACGTTCAGACGNTAGCGGGAGCCTACATGCAGGCCAAGACTTCTGCGGGCGTCACCGTCTTGGANCTCAGGTGGTATGCNTCTNNGCCTTCAGAGGCCACTGTTATTGCGTTGAGTCCAGCCAACACTCGTGGTTACCTGATTGCAGGGGAGACAGCAGNCACTACGCTTGACCTGCATATCTCTGACAAGAACGATGTAGCGGCTGGCACATACTCATACGACCTGTTCGTGCAGGATTCCTCAGGAGATTGGGACGTACTGGCCGCAGGCAGTTTAGTAGTTGAGGCCGCAACTTCAAGTAATCCCTACTAGTCATGCCCCATAACTCCGAAACCGTCACGGTCACCAAGACCAAGACGGCAACAACTGTTACAGAGGGCGCTGCTGACGTAGTTACTGTTTCAGTGCCCGGTAAGCCCGGTGNTGCTAACACCTTAGCAATCGGAACAGTGTCTTCTGGGGAAACAGCAGCGGCGACGATCACCGGAACTGCCCCCTCTCAGACCCTGAACCTCACCCTCCCTGTCGGGAGCCGCTATAGGCACATACAGGGGACTGCTTCTGACACATGGACGATCAACCATAACTTGGGNTATGAACCCGGCGGTGTGTCAGTTGTGGACAGCGCCGGGACGATAGTTACCGGTACTGTCACCTANTCCAGCGNTNACCAAATCGTGGTATCATTTACTAGTGCCTTCGGAGGTAAGGCATANCTTTCTTAGGAGACCGTAGCCAATGGCAATGTTGTACGTAACTAATCTTGATCTCAACAAGAACGAACTTCAGAACGCCCGTGTCCAGAACCTTGCTACGGCTCCATCTGCCCCTGTAAACGGCCAGATTTACTATGATACTGATGACGACCTCATCTACTACTACAACGGTAGTGCTTGGACCTCCCTTAGTACTGCTACTGGTGACATCACCTCTGTTGTGGCCGGTACGGGCCTGTCCGGGGGGGCAACCAGTGGGGCAGCCACACTAAATCTTGCTAACACTGCGGTTACTGCTGCCGCCTATGGCAGTGCCACCTCCGTAGCCACCTTCACCGTTGACGCTCAGGGACGGTTGACTGCTGCGGCTTCCACTGCTATCNCCGGTCTCGCCAAGACAACGATTACCAACTTTGACGAAGAGGTCCAAGACCTTGTCGGGGCTCAGATCGTCACCAATGGTTCCCATACGGGTCTGACCGCTGCTTACGACGATGCCGGAGATGGAGCAGTAGACCTGACGGTTGCTGCAACCCTTGGGACCCATACGTCTGGTAACTACGTTGCCACNNTTGCNGGNACCNCTAATGAGATTTCAGTCTCTGGCTCCGGCTCTGAGACGGCAGCGGTAACTGTCGGCCTGCCCGATGATGTCACCATCGGGGGCATTCTTACCGTTACCGGCAACTTGGTGGTCAACGGCACGACGACCACCGTCAACTCTTCCACCATGACGGTTGACGACCCAATCGTCACTTTGGGTGGGGACGCTGCCCCAGCGTCGGACGACAACAAGGACCGTGGTGTTGAGTACCGGTACCACACCGGTTCGGCTGCCAAGGTCGGTTACTTTGGTTACGACGACTCCACTGGCTTCTTCACGTTCATTCCCGACGCCACCAACACCTCTGAGGTGTTCAGCGGCACACAGGGCACTATCAGTGTTCTCGCCTACAACATNGGTGCCAACACCGTGTTGTCTGGCACCACTCTGGGAAGCACGATAGTCACCTCGTCTCTGACTTCTCTCGGCACAATCAGTACAGGTACATGGGAGGCAACAGACGTTGCAGTCGGCCACGGTGGTACCGGAGCCTCTACCGCAGCAGCAGCCAGAACCAATCTCGGAGCGACCACCAAGGTAANAGCAACGATTGGTGACGGCAGTGCCACAGCAATTGCGGTTACCCACAGTCTAGGCACAGACGATGTTGTGGTTGAGGTCTACGGGGCTACCAGTAAGGAAACGGTTGTCTGTGACGTGGATCGCACTAGTACTAACGCCGTAACCCTGACCTTCGCTTCCGCACCAGCGTCCAACGCTTACAAGGTCGTAATCATAGGCTAGTCTTGAGGGACTGCCAACTACATAGGAAACGGTTGAGGCCGTGGCAAGATCATTCAAGACTGTTGTNTCCGTTGACGACCAAGCGTCAGCGTCTTCTGAAGCCATCCGCACCAAAGTTGCCGGGGACTCCGCTGCCCGCATGTCTGTTGATGCCGGTGGCAAGATCACTTGGGGTTCTGGTTCCGCTAGTGGTGATGTAACTCTATACAGATCCGCAGCAAACATTCTCAAGACGGATGACACTCTTGAAGCCGCTAGTGGTGTCGTCACGCTGGCTACCGACGGCGCTCCCTCCACGGCCCTAGCCAACGGCGCTATCGCTGTCGATACTACGAATGACACTTTCTATTTCCGGTCTAGCGGTTCATGGCAGGAGGTGTCTGGCGGTGGAGCGAGCCTCACTGTTTCCGATACTGCCCCCTCCTCTCCCGAAGCAGGCAACCTGTGGTTTGAGTCAGACACAGGAAACACTCTCGTGTACTACACAGATGCCAACACTTCCCAGTGGGTTGAGGTCGGCCAGTCCGTTGACTCCTCACACGAGTTCTACATTCAGGCGGACGGTGGCGGACCCGCCAGCGTTTACGGAGGAACTCCCGCGTTTGATTGCGGTGGCATCTAATGGCTATTGATTTCCCCGCCTCCCCATCCGCCAATGACTCCCACACCGTCGGGACCACCACATGGACGTACAACGGCACCTACTGGGCGCGTAGTGCCAATACAGCCAAGTTCACCGCTGCTGATGCTGTCCCGTCAAATCCCAGTCTTGGGGATCTCTGGTATGAGTCTGATACAGGCAAGGCGTTCATCTACTACGACAGTACTTGGGCTGAGATCGGTCACGCATCCGACGGCCAGACCTTTCAGGTTGGCGACACAGCCCCATCAACGGGTAACGCTGGCGACATCTGGTATGAGTCCGACACGGGCAAGACGTTCATCTACTACGACAGTGCGTGGGTGGAGATTGGACACGCATCCGACGGTCAATCATTCAATGTCGGAGATACGGTTCCGGACTCTCCCACCGCTGGTGACATCTGGTTTGAGTCAGATAGCGGTGGGGCGTACATCTACTACGCCGACGGAAGTTCATCACAGTGGGTTGAACTGGGCCATTCGGTAAGTGGAGTCAACGTGAACATTGATGGTGGCGTATCAAGCACTAACTTTGGTGGCATGTTCGCCCTTGACGGAGG
>PBYU01000060.1 GCA_002730035.1 Gammaproteobacteria bacterium
TAATTGCTGTAAATGGTTTTTGCATAGATAGTTCGTAGTTAGATAATAGCCTTAATCAATCCTTTCTTATACGGCTGATAATTGGGTTAAGGAGTTGATAGCGGGTAGACTTTGAATTACGAGATAAAATAGCGGGAATGCAAGATTGGTAGGGCTAAAATTTTGACTCGCTAATAAGTTTTTGCTTTTCTGACCAGATATTATCTATAAATAGCCTAAATTGATTTCTGAATTTAACTGAATCTATATTGCCAGTTTCTCTAATGGATTCAGGAATTTTATAAGATCTAATAATTATTTTTGTGTCTCTCATTTCTCCACATGCAAAATCCCAGGCCGACCTCTTTGGTGTTTTGTAAATGATAGTAAAGTCAATCAGCTCCTCTACCATGGGCATGCCCGAAAGAGCAGTAGCTAAAGCCCCAGTCTTTGGTATTAACAGGTCATCATACGGGGAAGACTGTATTTTCTTTTTTATTTCAGTAAACCTAGTACCTTCGACAAAGCTAAAAGCAGTTGTAGGATGTCTTGTGAATTTTTTAGCAGCGGCCTTCGCATTCTCGAAATCAAGCGTCTTTAAACTAGGGTTGCTTCGAATCTCGCCTGGTTTGTGTCTATTCAAGAATGGCATATCAATAGTTTTATGAACTAAATAAATAATAGGAATCCATTTTAGTTCTTTTTTCATGAAAAACTTTAGTAGTGGTAGTTTGTAGTTGCTAGTGAAAAGCAGAACAAATATGTCAGCCCAAGACATATGATTACTCATTCCTATATACCAGCTTTTAGTTGAGATATTATCTGGGTATTCAACGTGCCACTTTGGCCTATGAATCAAACCTAGTATTATCTTAAGAAGCCAAACTACAGCGTTTCCGATCTCATTGGAAATGACGGTAATATTTTCTTTGGCAGCCTTTATCGGAAGTATTCTTGGTATACTAACAATGACTAGAATCAATACCCCTAAAGACAAGACAGATAAAATGTATATAACGGTAATAACGCCAATAAAGTGCTTAGTAATTTCTCTCATTCTTTTTTATTTCATCCACACCATTTTGAGAAAAACTCCATCTCCCAAATGACCCTTATATTTAAGATTGTGATATGACACTTCCTGAGAGTAATGTGCTTAATCTAGCACAAAAAAAGATTTTTAGTTCTAAATTGATAGGCCTTATATTTTAGGGTTTTCATACTAAAGATGCACCCCGTCAGTCCTAGTTGGGCAGAATCACCTGATTGCTTAAGAAACACTTTTGTCTCATCGTTAATCCGAGAGGGATTGATGATGAGAAAGAAAAGAAGTGCAGAAAAGACAACTCGTGATATACGGCTAGCTGCCCGAAAACATTCCTCAAACGAAGAGAAAATTCGAATTGTGCTGGATTGTGTTGAATATCTGCGATTTTAACTTTCCTCCCTAACGGGTTCTTCTTTGCACGCTGAATAAAGTCAAAATAATCTTCCCCGCCTTCCTGCTTAATGACCGATCTAAGTGCATCCACAACCGTTACTGAGAAGCCTTCGTCCAAGAGTTTCTCGAACGTCCACTGTGTATCCTCCACAACGTCATGTAATACCCCAACAATTTTTTCATCATCTGTATCCAAGTTATGCATAACTGCTAATGGGTGGAGGATGTAGGGAGACCCACCTTTATCACTAGTGCCCTTATGAGCTTGAACAGCTATTTCAATTGCTCTTTCTAAATCCATACCATCGCCTTTGTTACGATTTTTTACTCTGACTTATTATGTGCGATGAACACTCCACTATCGCCTCTCGGATGCTAGATGACAGGGATTCAAAATGATTCGCCTTTATTAGCGCTGTATTTTCATTCAGGTAAATATCGCACCTTGTATCCCGTCAGAACATATGGGACCAATTCGCCTTAAATCCTAAGGGAGACTTCTGATACATTTAACTATGAATACAGGAGTCACCTATGACTGACACACCCGAATCACTCGTTAAAGCCATTCGGCGTAAAACTCGCAAGAAACACGAACCTGAAGAGAAGATCCGTATTGTCCTGGAAGGGCTACGTGGAGAAGAGTCTATCGCTGAACTGTGCCGCCGGGAAGGCATTGCAGCCAGCCAATATTACAGCTGGTCAAAGGAGTTTCTAGAGGCCGGTAAGCAACGCCTGGCAGGCGATACCAAACGTCAAGCCAATAGCCGAGAAGTAACCGATCTCAAAAAAGAGAATGGTCATCTCAAACAGATGCTTGCCGAAACGATGCTGAAAAACAATGTGCTCAAAAAAAGTGTGCTTGGCTCGGGATCGATCTGGGACGACGAATGACCTTGTCAGCCTCAGAGAAGTATGAGGTAATTCGGCTTGTTGAGGAGTCGGAGCTATCAGTAAGGCGCACACTCAATGAGCTGGGAGTGAGCCAGAGTTCATTTTATCGCTGGTACAAAGCTTACCGGGATAATGGATATGAAGGGCTAGTTGCCAGAAGCAAGTCTCCAAGGCAGTTCTGGAATAAGCTTCCTGAGAGCGTGAAGGAACAGTGCCTTGAGGTTGCTCTGGAACACCCGGAACTATCTCCTAGGGAACTGGCTTGGCACATCACCGATCAGCATGAGTACTTTATCTCGGAGTCCAGTGTTTATAGGCTCTTGAAGCAATATGACTTGATCACGAGCCCGGCCTATATCCTGCTGCAGGCCGGTGATAAGTTCCACACGCCCACGAAGCGTATTAACGAGCTATGGCAGACAGATTTTACCTACTTCAAGATAGTTGGTTGGGGATGGTACTTTCTATCAACAGTGCTGGATGACTACTCTCGGTACATCATCAGCTGGAAGCTGACAACCACCATGGGTGCTGATGATGTAAAGCTCACGTTGGATGATGCCATTGGACGAACTGGTGCCGATCAGGTGGTAGTCAAACACAGACCAAGACTTCTCAGTGATAACGGACCGTGCTATTTATCGAAAGAGCTCAAGGAGTACCTGAAAGAAAGGAAAATGCAGCACACCCGAGGTGCTCCCTATCATCCACAGACACAGGGCAAAATAGAGCGTTACCACCGTTCGATGAAGAACGTGGTGAAGCTGGAAAACTATTACTACCCTTGGGAGCTGGAAAAGGCGATTGGGCAGTTCGTGGATTATTACAATCACCAGCGGTATCACGAATCACTGGACAATGTGACACCCGCTGACATGTTCTATGGTCGCTATGAGGAAATCATGGATCGAAGACAGCTAATTAAGCAGCAAACCCTGCGGTGCAGGAGGGAGGAAAATCTTATGACTTGTTCAACGTATTAACCGAAAGCTATACTGCAAATGTCTCCTTTAGTTTTAGAGGGCATTGGTCCCAGATCATCTGACGACTTACAGTTGAATGCCATCCGTATCAGACGATAGGATAGGTGCAGAAGGTATAGCATTAGATTGCTGAGAAAGGATTAATAAAGCAATTGCGGCTATGGCGTTGATTGTGAGCTTTACCACTGTAAATACCCAATAAGCAGAAGGGAGACAGCTGTTAAGGTAAGGTGCTTCATAGGAACTCTCAAAACTACCTAACCGTCTGTCCAGAATAGTATGTAATAGACCGAGATGGAACCAAATAGAGCAAGTGGGGGGCGGGTATTGAGGGAATATTAACATAAGTAACTGATTATAAAGGGTGTTCAATTCCGGCCCCGGGCACCATCCCCTCGTAACATCACAGACCTCTCCAATGGAAATTCCGAAAGTGATTGATTCATGGTAGGGTTGTTTATTGCATTCTATTTAATTCCAGCTGTGGTGCGGGGTTTTCTTTGGGTGGGAATTGCTACGAATGGGCATGTGTAAATTATTATTAAAATGGAGGAGAACCTATGAGTCCAATTAATTACAGGCATGGTAGTTTTGTTCTCTTTTGCGCTGTTTTTGCTAGTTTTTTATTGCCTGCCCAGTTGCGCGGGCAAGAACATTTCAATAGGGAGGGCAATTTACCCTCTGAACAGACATCGCAGCTTCAGGAGGAACTCCGGGCATTACTTCCATTTGAAGATAATCGTGACTATGAAGAATCCCAACAGGGATTTATTTCGGCCCCTGACTATCGGCAGATTATTAGTGATAATGGCCGAGTTGTCTGGGATATGAGCCGTTATGATTTTCTTTTGGCTGATAATGACTACGACAGTATCCACCCATCTTTACTCCGCCAAGCAGCATTAAATATGAACTATGGTTTATACGAAGTCGTTCCTGGTTTTATTTATCAGGTGCGTGGGTTTGATTTATCTAACATGACGCTTGTTAAAGGAGACACTGGTTGGATAGTTTTTGACGTATTGCTAACTGAGCAGACTGCGAAAGCCGCGTTTAGCCTAGCTACTGAACACCTTGGTGATCTTCCAATTAAAGCAGTCATCTATTCTCACTCCCACATTGATCATTTCGGAGGGGTCAGGGGAGTTATTAGTGAAGAGGAAGTAAGGGAAGGTGAGGTGACAATAATAGCGCCGACTGGGTTTATGACAGAGGCTATTTCAGAGAATGTCTATGCCGGCAATGCCATGTCGCGTCGAGCCGGTCTTCAATATGGTCGCAATATTCCTTCTAGCCCTTTTGGCCAAGTTGATTCAGCAATTGGGAAGGCATTGGCTGCCGGAAGCAGTGGTTTAATCGCTCCCACGTTAATCATCCAAGATGATTTTGAAGAACANACCATAGATGGCGTTTCTATGATCTTTCAAAACACGCCTGGGACCGAAGCTCCAGCAGAAATGAATACGTGGTTCCCCGATCATAAAGTATTGTGGGCGGCCGAAAATATTACGGCTGGCATTCACAATGTTTATACCTTGAGGGGAGCACTAGTCAGAGACGCTCTGAGCTGGTCTAAGCAAATAAACGAAGCTTTATACCGTTTTGGAAGAAATGCGGAAGTATTAATTTCATCACATAACTGGCCCCGATGGGGCAACGTTCGAATACAGGAAGTAATGCGAGCCCAAAGAGACGCCTATGCAAACTTAAACAACCAGGTTTTATTTTTGGCAAATCAGGGTGTAACAATTAATGAGATTCACAATGAGTATGTTGTGCCAGAAAGTTTGCAAAGACAATGGACTGCGCGTCAATACCATGGGTCGGAATTTCACAATTCGCGTGCGGTATTAAATCGATATCTTGGTTACTGGGATGGCAACCCCGCAACTTTGGCGCCTTTATCACCTGCAGATAGCTCCCCTTTATTTGTTGAGATGATGGGTGGCGCCGCCGCTATTATTTATAAAGCTGAAGAACTCTACATATTGGGAGAATATCGTTTAGCNATGGAAATTTTAAATAAACTCATTTACGCTGAGCCGACCAATCAGCAAGGTAAAAGTTTACTGGCCGATGTTTTCGAGCAACTTGGATACCAGTATGAATCGGCTAGTCTGAGGAATGTATTTTTGGCCTCGGCCCAAGAATTACGAAATGGCGTACAAGTAATTGCAGCANCGCGTGGCACTAGCCCAAGTTTAGCCAGAGCAATGACGACCTCCCAATGGTGGGATGCTGTGGCCACTAGGGTAGACAGTTCGGCCGCTGATGGTAATGACTATACCGTGAATTTTATCACACCAGATACTGAGCAGACTTATGTCATCGAAATGAGTGCAGGCACCCTAAGTAACATTGAAGGCTACCTCTCAGAAACTGCGGATGCGACGATTACAATAGATCGTAAAGATCTGGATACGGTAATTATGGGGCAGGCAACTTTAATAGAACAATTGCAAGAAGGTGTCGGCCGCGTTGAAGGAAATGGGCAAGTACTTCAATTGCTGGCATCAGTGCTAACTATTTTTTCTCCAGGTTTTGAAATACTTCCAGGGACGCTCCTCTAACAAATAGCCCACCAATAATTATTCACCGATGGGAAGCTTCGCAACATTCAAATTAGACAATGNCGTTGATGATTGTCTGCGCGCACTGGTAATTGTCCTGATTACCGTGCTGCTGATCAGTGCTCCCAGTGCGCGTGCCCAAGGGCTCCTGGGTGTTGTGCCGCCGCGAACTCTTGACCCTGAGGCCGGTCTGTCGGTGATATTACTGGGCACTGGAATACCCTTGCCCAACGCTGTGCGAGCCACTGCCTGTACCGGCATCATCGCCGGTGATCGCCTGTTCCTGGTGGACACCGGGCGTAACTGCGTGGTGTCCCTAGCCGCCGCCGGCCTGCGTAATATAGATGGTATTTTTTATACACACTATCACTCGGATCATTTCATTGGGCTTGGTGAGATCCTGCTCAATCTGGGGATAGCCGGTGTGGATGAGTCAATTTCAGTGCGCGGCCCGGAGGGCGCCCGGGAAGTCGTGGCGGGTTTAGCCGCAACCTATCGCTTGGATCTGGGTTACCGGGTTGGTCATCACGGGGACAAGTTCGGCGACGGGGTGATGCAGCCCACAGTGACTGAACATGAGTCGGGGGTCGTATTTGATGAAGGCGGGCTAACGGTTACCATGTTTAACGTTTGTCATCCGCCGATCGTGCCTGCCGTGGGATACCGTTTCGAGCACGCAGGAAAAACCGTGGTCGTGTCAGGCGATACGCAGGTGTGTCCGGATTACGCCGAGGGAGCACGGGGCGCCGATTTGCTGGTTAGCGAGGCGGTAAATTCGCAATTATTTGTGCTGGCTCGGGCACTGGCCGGTCGCAGCAATCCACGCCAGGCCGAGATGATTGCCGAGGGCATAGAGTATCACTCGGACACGCTGGAACTGGCGACCATGGCGCAGCAGGTCGGGGTGAAGAAACTGGCTATCACCCATCTGATGCCCTCAATCCCCCCAACCGATGCAGCCGAGGCTCGCTTCATTCATGGCATGAGCGAATTGTACGCAGGCCCGATTATCGTGGGCAGGGATGGCATGTATATCGCACCGTGAAAGAAGTGAGGAAAAAAAGGGGACAGATCTATTTTTTCCACGAAGAATAAGGAGATAGCTCTGCAGTCCAGAGGTGGGGGAAAATAGATCTGTCCCCTTTTTTTCTTTTTTTTCACTACAATCAGTTGATGCAACAAAAATTTACTTACCGTATCGCTACGCAAGCCGACATCCCCGCGATCATCTCCCTCATGCAACTTTCCATTGAGGAGAACATGAAGGAATTTCTTTCAACTGGAGAAATCGAAGCAGCTAAGGAGTCCATGGGAGTGGACCAGACTCTCATCGACGACGGCACGTACTTCATTATCGAATTGGAAGTCGGAGGCGAAGCTGTGATGGTAGGCTGCGGTGGTTGGGGGAAACGCAAGACGCTCTACGGCGGTAACCATACGGCCGGGAGAAATGATTTACTGAGTGATCCCGAAATCGATGCAGCTCGTATTCGCGCCATGTACACCCATCCCGACTGGACTCGCCAGGGGATCGGTACGCTACTGATCGAACTAGGAGAGCAGGCTGCGAGAGAGGCTGGATTCAAGTGGATCGAATTGGCTTCTACTGTCGCAGGATTTCCACTCTATCTTATACGTGGTTACAAGGAAGTATCGCGGGAATCATTGATTGCCGTGAATGGGGAAGAAAATCTGCTTATTAAAATGGAGAAATCGCTCTAAAATAGATCTGTCCCTATTTTCTCTATTTTCTATTCGTTATACACCAATGCAAAACAATACATAGGAATCTTCGGCGGTTCTTCGGTATGTGTTGTCCGTCGTCAAACAATGTACCCCGTCAGCACCTATGGAACAGATATAGCACTGGTTTAAAGGAGAGTTTTTGTTCATCCTAACGTGAGGAGTTGAGATGAAACAGAAACCAG